>JAJXTH010000043.1 GCA_021783995.1 Pseudomonadota bacterium | reverse complement strand
AAGGAAAAAATCGAAGTGTTCTACCTTCCGCCTTATGCTCCGGAATCCAATCCTGACGAGTACCTCAACAACGATTTCAAGTTCCATTTGCGCCAGACGGCACCCAGCAAGCAAAAAGAAACCTTGCGGGAGAAGGCGCTCGGTTTCATGAAGCGCCTTCAGAAAACACCCAGCCATGTCGCCGCCTACTTCAGACATCCCAAGGTGGCCTATGCTGCTTAACTCGTCTATTTAAGGGCCGGATTAATAACGACAATACAGCGGGATATAATGGGGATACAAACAATTTGATCATCACCCATGCAGGCTCAGTTCCTGACTCGTTAACCATTAATCAAAATAGCCAAGCCTTTTCTCCTACGATTCACCTGACTTCCACCGGGGACGAATCGATAACGATCAACACGACTGTATATGCCTCCTATGTCCAAATACATGAAACGGACAATCAACTCACTACAGTGAAAATCAAAGGAGTTGATTGTTCTCTTGCTTCTGATAGTAGTTTTAATGGGCTTTTAGTGGGTGCGGTGGCAACAGATGTTGGTGCAAGCATTCCTTTGGGAACGACTGTAGCTTCATCACTGACCACCATCGACGCTTCTGGAACAACTGGTAGTTTCAATGTTGTATCAGGCTTGACGCAAAATGGCGTGAGCTACACGGGTCTGGCCATATATGGGGGAACAGGAGGAGATTACATCACCAATTACGCCGACAATGGATCAATTGTGGCAGGGGCAACCACATCTGGGGCTAACACTTTGACGTTATATGGCAACAATGCCTCTCTCAATGACAGCGCATCAACCATGCCAGATACCATCAACTTAAATGGTCTAGGAGAGTCTGCAACATTGGGAAGTGGGGCAGATATTGTTGGGATACAAGGCAACGGAGATTCCCTAACACAGGCTACCGGACCATCAACAGGCACCACTTCAGTGGCAATATCCGGCAACGGAGATTCTGTCTCCTTAGGTAGTGGGACTGCATCTATATCTTTTATAGATGAAAATTTACTATTTAATACAGCGGGGACAGCAACAGTAACTCTCGGCTCAGGCTCGTATACCATCAATGACGGCAACACGTTAAATTGCACTTCTAATGGCGGCATGCTTACAATCAATGGAACCGTTAGCCATTGCAAACTTGGATATATGGGATTTTACGGGGTTGGTACAGCTAGCGAGTTGGGACCGGCCTCATCAATCACTGGTGCGCAGTCGCTTGATCAGGCAATTAATCAATTCGTTACGCCTAACGGCAATGGCCAGTTAGTATGGTTTCAATACGGCGGTGATACCTATATTGAAAATTCGACTAATGCTTATTCAACTTCAATTGTTGTAAAGATTACCGGGATTGTAGATCTGAGTCATGCCCCAATCGCGAACGGCAGCATTTACCTCTGAGGTTCTTGTAAGTCAAGAGGCAGGCAGCTCATGCTCGGTAAATTTCAAAAACAAAAGCGTCATGAGACGCTTTTGTTTTGACGAATAACACAAAATCCGGCGAAGAGGAGAAAAGAAGCACAGAAAAGGGAGAAAAGGGGACGCTACCCTTTATTTCCTGAAAGCGTTGAGTCAGTTACCGGCGCAGGACAGGGTAATACGGATTTTTTGCAGGTTTCGAGGTCTTGTTTGATAGGCGCCAGACCTAGCCATTCGTGTATACGGTTTTGTTCGAAGCCGATCTCACGCTTCGATCAGCGGACGGCGGATCAGCAATGGATCATGCAGCATGAGCTGCAGTGCGGTATCTGCATCGAGTTCTTCGGGAATGATCTCGCCGGATTTTGAGAAATCGGGGACAGGCCACGAATTAAAAAGTCGGCCCTGCAAAACCCCGGAACACTATACGAATATTGAGTTTATGTGCTGAAACCTGTAAACCGATTCTCTCAAGAAACGTTATTTCAGCAAACGATTTCTGAGGGATTTTGTAATGACCACCCCCGACTTTTTCCGCAGCCGCATCGACACCATGATTAACCTGAACGATCCACTGGCTGTGCTTGCCACTCGGCTGCCGTGGACGCAAATTGAAGCATTGCTGGCTGCAAAGTTTGCTCATGCCGAGCGCCCCGGCGACATCCGGGAACACACGGATCTGTTGGGTTCAGTGCAAGTGCTGGCGTGCGCAGGACAAAGCCCCGCCGGACGGCCCAGATTGCCGATCCGCCTGATGGTCAGCCTGGTGTACCTCAAGCACAGCTACAACCTCAGCGACGAGGAACTTGTTGCGCGCTGGAGCGAGAATGTGCTGTGGCAGTTCTTCAGCGGGATGGAGTATTACGAGCATCGTCAGCCCTGCGATCCGACGCAGATCGGACGGTTCCGGCGCATTCTTGGCGAGGACGGGATGGAGATGTTGCTCAAGGCCACCATCGACGCTGCGGTGAATGCAAAGGCAGTCAAATCTGCAGAATTTGAACGCGTGATTGTGGACACGACCGTGCAGGAGAAAGCGATTGCGCATCCCGTGGACAGTCGCCTGCTGGAGATTGCACGCCACAAGGTGGTGGTGGCTGCCAGGCGTGCAGGCATCGGCCTCAAGCAGACGTTTGCCAGGGAAGGCAAAGAACTGCGACGCCGGGCTGGTGGCTATGCCCATGCGAAGCAGTTCAAGCGTTTGCGTAAAGTGCTCAAGCGTCAGCGCACAATACTGGGCATTGTCATGCGCGAAGTTCAACGCAAGATCGAGGCTTCCGGGTTCGTGGCGGCCCACCCCAAGGCGCTGAGTGATTTAGCCACCTTGCTGGCGCGCGCGGAACGCATTCGCACCCAGCAGCGGAATGACAGGAACAAGCTATACGCACTGCATGCGCCAGAGGTGGAGTGCATCGGCAAAGGCAAGGCTAGGAAGCCCTATGAATTCGGCGTCAAAAGTGCCGTGGTGGTCAGCCACAGGAGCGGATTGATGCTGGGTGCGAAGACTTTTCCGGGCAATCCATACGACGGCCATACGCTGAAGGCGATCCTGCAACAGGCGGCGAAATTGACGAAGGACGTGGGCGCGACAGTCAAGCAAGTGGTCGTTGACCTGGGGTTCCGTGGCGTGGATGCCGACAACCCGGACAAGCAGATCATCCATCGCGGCAGGATCAAGAGCATGAGCCCGCAGCAAAAGAGCTGGCTGCGCAGGCGGCAGGCAATCGAGCCTGCGATCGGGCATTTGAAATCGGACAACCGCATGGAGCGATGCTGGCTGCAAGGCGCGTCGGGCGACCTGTTGCATACCATCGGCTGTGCTGCCGGGTACAACCTGCGCTGGCTGCTGCGCGCCATAGCTCGTCTCGGCATACGGGCGGTTTTTTTGCGCCTGTTGCGCCCGATGTTGTCGATTCAATCCCTATGGAAAGCATCATGCAACACTTCGGGGCAATCATGGGAACGGAAACTGACGGGTTGGTTTGACAGCTCAGCGACAATCCGTGAGTCGTCCGCGTCACATGCAGCGTGTTGCGCTTATTGAAAGTGAATTTTGCAGGGCCGACTAAAAAGTCGGCCAATTGGTCGCCTTCATTTTCCTACGCGGGAATCGGAATCATGTTTTCCAGTTGATCCTTGATTTCGCTGCGCGCTGCGCGCTGCGCGCTTCGCGCTTCGCGCAGTTCGTACTCGTCCTGCAGGCCCATCCAGAATTGCACGGAGGTGCCGAACACTCTGGCCAGGCGCAGTGCGGTTTCCTTGGATGCAAATCCGATGATCATGTGGCAGTATAATGAATGTCGTTATGCAATTCGACTTCTGGTAAATCAATAGTCTCAGCCTCCATCGATTCAGCCCTGCCAGCCCGGACCCTGTTAAAATCCCGTTCCTACTCACACCCACCTGACCCGCCGATCATGACCCAGAAATCGACAAAGAAGCCGCACGTCACCATCCATCGCAAGGACTACACTGCCCCGGCCTATTGGGTGAACACCGTTGAAATGGGTTTCGATCTCGACCCGGCCAGAACCCTTGTTGCCATGCGCATCACGATGCAGCGCAACAGCGCATCGCCCAACAGGGATGTGGAACTGCTGGGCGACGGCGCGAAGCTGGTGGCTTTGCGCATGAACGGCAGGACGCTGCGCAAAGGTGCCCAAGGCTATTCCATAACAGACGGAAAATTGCGCATCGCCGACGCGCCGGACGAGATCACGCTGGAGATCGAGACACTGGTTGAGCCCGAGAAGAACACCTCGATGATGGGGCTGTATATGTCCAACGGCAATTTCTTCACCCAGTGCGAGGCAGAGGGTTTCCGCAAGATCACCTGGTTCCCCGACCGCCCGGACGTGATGGCGAAATACACCGTGATGCTACGCGGCGACAAGAAAAAATATCCGGTGCTGCTGTCCAACGGCAACCTGGTCGAACAGGGCGACCTGTCCAATGGCCGCCACTATGCCAAGTGGGAAGACCCGTTCAGGAAACCTTCCTATCTGTTTGCGCTGGTGGCAGGCAAGCTGGTGTGCCAGGAAGAAAAATTCAAATTAAATACGGGTCGAAAAGTGCTGCTGCAAGTGTGGGTGGAGCCGGGCAATCTGGACAAGACGCAGCATGCGATGACATCGCTCAAGCACAGCATCCGCTGGGACCAGGAACGCTTCGGGCTGGAGCTGGACCTGGACCGTTTCATGATCGTCGCGGTGGGCGACTTCAACATGGGCGCGATGGAAAACAAGGGCCTGAACATCTTCAACACCAAGTATGTGCTGGCCAACCCCCGCATCGCCACCGACACCGATTACGCGAACATCGAGTCGGTGGTGGGCCATGAATACTTCCATAACTGGACCGGCAACCGCGTGACCTGCCGCGACTGGTTCCAACTGTCGCTGAAGGAAGGCCTGACCGTTTTCCGCGACCAGGAATTCTCCGCCGACATGGTGGGTACTGCCAGCGGTCGCGCGGTGAAGCGCATCGAGGATGTGCGTGCGCTGCGCCAGCACCAGTTCTCCGAAGATGCCGGGCCGATGGCACATGCGGTACGGCCCGACTACTATGTCGAGATCAGCAATTTCTACACGGTCACCATTTATGAAAAGGGTGCCGAGGTGGTGCGCATGTACCAGACCCTGCTGGGGCGCGACGGCTTCCGCAAGGGCATGGACCTGTATTTTGCGCGGCATGACGGGCAGGCGGTTACCTGCGACGATTTCCGCGCGGCGATGGCTGACAGCAGCGGTCGCGACCTGACGCAATTCGAGCGCTGGTATAGCCAGTCCGGCACGCCCAAGCTCAAGGTGCAAGGCAACTACGATTCCGCCAGACAGACCTATACACTGACGCTCAGTCAAAGCTGCAAGCCAGGCAGTGGGCAAAATAAACCGCTGCCATTCCATATCCCGATTGCGGTTGGCCTGCTCGATGCCAGGGGCAGCGACATGCCTTTGCATCTTGAAGGCGCATACTCACCTAAACCTGTCACCCCCTGCGTGCTGGAGCTGACCAGTGCTAAGCAGACTTTCACCTTCAACAACGTCAAAGTCAAACCCACGCCATCGTTGCTGCGCAACTTCTCGGCACCCGTGGTGATGGAATACGACTATACCGACCGGGAGCTGGCGCTGCTGATGGCGCACGACAGCGATGCCTTCAACCGCTGGGAGGCCGCACAGCGCCTGGCAATGCAGCGTTTGTTGAACCTGATCAAACAGGTGCAGGCGGGGGAGAAGCTCACGCTGGATGAGCTGTTCACCGACGCATTGCGCACCACGCTCAACGACCAGACGCTTGATCCTTCCTTCATCGAGGTGGTGCTGACGCTGCCTAGCGAATTGATGCTGGCCGAACAGTGTGCAGTGATAGACCCGCAGGCGATCCACGTTGCGCGCAAGTTCATGCGCAACACGTTGTCCGAAAGACTCAAGGCCGATTTCATCGCCGTCTATGCAGCCAACCTGACGCCCGGCAAATACAGCCCAGATGCAAGATCGGCCGGCAAACGCGGCCTGAAGAACCTGTGCCTGTCCTATCTTACAGCCTGGGAAGACGAATCCACGCTGCAACTGGCTCACGCGCAGATGGCCGAAGCTTGCAACATGACCGACCGCCTTGCCGCGCTGATGTGCCTGGTCAACACCGGCAGCAAGACTGCACAACAACCATTGAAAAACTTCTATCGCGATTTCAGAAACGAGGCGCTGGTGGTCGACAAATGGTTCAGCCTGCAGGCGGTGGCGACGCACACCGATGTCAAAGCGGTGCAGAAGCTGATGACCCATCCCGCGTTCACGCTGAAAAATCCCAACCGCGCACGCAGCCTGATCTTCAGTTTCTGCAACGGCAATCCATCGCAGTTCCATGCAGCGGATGGCAGCGGCTATGCGTTCTGGGCGGAACAGGTGATAGCGCTTAACAAGCTCAACCCGCAGTTGGCCGCGCGCCTGGTGCGCACGCTGGATCACTGGAAAAAATACCAGCCTCAGCTTAAAAAACAGATGCAGGCTGCGTTGCAGAAAGTGGCCGCGGCCAAAGGCTTGTCCAGGGAGGTGCAGGAGGTGGTGTTGAAGACTTTGGGCTGAGCGGTCCCTTGATGATCCGGATGCCACCGGCGGCATTGGCCGAACAGCACGCCTTCGCAATCAGGGCGTAGCATTGGCAAAAAGCACAGCTAAAATGTCAAATTCAACGGGGGCAGAATGAGCGAAGCGAACATCGTGGATCAGAAAAAGCTTGTGGAAATCCGCGCAAACATCAGGCATGTCTTCGTGCTGATGCTGGAAAACCGCTCCTTCGACCACATGTTCGCGCTTTCGGGCATCCCCGGCATTGCGGCTGCGACTTCCGCAAATGCGAATTCCTACAACGGAAAGAACTATTCCTTCCAGGGCAGCGCGCCGGATCAGATGCCGGCAGACCTCGGGCACGAATTCGGGGACGTGGTCGAACAGCTTTGCGGCCAGGGCGCTGCATACCAGAAAGGCAGGCCCTATCCTGCGATGAACAACTCAGGCTTCGTTTCAAACTATGCGACGACGCATACGGAGGGCAGCCCCCCTTCATTGCAGGACGTTGACAAGGTGATGCGCGGCATCGATGCGAAAACCCAGACCCCCGCCCTTTACCAGCTTGCGACCGAGTTCGTTCTCTGCGATGCATGGCATTCCTCGCTGCCCGGGCCCACATGGCCAAACCGGTATTTTCTGCACGGCGCCTCATCAAACGGCCTCGATCATTCCCCGAGCAAGGAGAACCTGCTTGAATGGGAATCCGTCGAAGGCTTTGCATATCCCAAAGGTTCGATCTTCGATGCGCTGGGAAAAGGCAGGTGCAGGCTCTATCAGGACGAGAACGGACCTCTTCTCGGCCGAGTGCCGCAAGTCTCATCGCTGAAAGGCATCAGCTTCTTCGACGTTCACGATCTTGCTGATTTTGAAAGCGATCTCAACGGCGACTATCCCTATGCCTATACCTTCATCGAGCCTTCGTATGGAGATGTAGGCAGCGACACTTACATGAACGGTTCTTCGCAGCATCCGATGGATGGCTTGAGCGGAGGCGACCAGCTCGCAGCAAAGGTTTACAACGCGCTGCGCAATTCCCAACTTTGGAACAACAGCCTCTTGATCGTCACCTATGACGAGCACGGCGGCTTCTACGATTCCGCTCAACCTGGCGCAGCACTTCCCCCGAACGACGGCGCAGGATCTTCGCTGAACGAGCACGGATTCGATTTTTCAGTTTATGGGGTGAGGGTTCCAGCGATCATCGCTTCGCCCTGGATTTCAAGGGGCGAGGTCGATCACACCCTTTACGACCACGGTTCTGTGCTGGCAACGATAGAAAAACTTTTCGGCATTCCGCCGCTTACTGATAGGGACAGGAATGCGAACGACCTGCTTTCCCTGATCGGTACCGAATGCAGGGCCGACTGCCTGGAGAGGATAGGATGAGCGCCGAATTCGACGACGATGAGCCGATACGCGATGGGAGCAATTTGCAGGCCTTCCTCTACACCCTGCGCAAGGCGCACATCGAGCTCGAAGGAATCGATGCCGTGCGCATAAGGTTCGAAAGAATCAGGAGCAGGCGGCATGCAAGGGAGTACTTCGATGAGGTCATGCCCAGACTCATAGAGGAGCGAAAGAGGCGAAGGAAAAGACGATGAGCCCTGTTCCCCGCATGTTCATGGCCGTATAATCCGTCCCTCATCGTTCGCGGGTTGATTTCATGCTCTGGCTCAAGGCCTTTCACATCATCATGGTGGTCTCCTGGTTCGCAGGGCTATTCTATCTGCCGCGCATCTTCGTGAACCACGCGATGGCGACCGAGCCCGCAGAGATCACGCGCCTGAAGCTGATGGAAAGAAAGCTCTACCGCTTCGTCACGCCCATCGCATGGCTTGCGATAATCTCTGGGCTTACCCTCTGGCTGGGCTTCGGCTTTTCCGGCGGATGGCTGCACGCCAAGGTCTTCCTGGTGGCAGTGCTCTACGGCTACCACCATTATTGCGGAATTCTGGTCAAACGTTTCGAGGCCGACGAGAACGTTCGCAGCCATGTGTTCTACCGCTATTTTAACGAGATCCCGGTGCTGATTCTGACGGCCGTGGTTATCCTCGTCACCGTGAAGCCATTCTAATCATGACCGACTTTTTTGCACCCTGCCCGCGCGGCCTGGAAAAGATACTGGAATCCGACCTCGACGCGATGGGCGCAAAGGACGTCAAGGCGACCGAAGGTGGAGTTGCATTTTCGGGCGACTGGACGCTCTGCTACCGCGCAAACCTCGAGAGCCGCATCGCGAGCCGCATACTCTGGCGCGTGAAGGAGACGACATTCCGCGCCGAGCAGGACATCTACAAGGCGGTGCACGAACTTTCCTGGCATCGCTGGTTCGATGTTTCCAGCACCATCAAGGTGAGCACGACCGCGATACGTTGCGAGCTCAAGAGCGTCGACTTCGTCACGCTACTGGTCAAGGACGCGGTGTGCGACCGCTTCCGCGAGCATTGCGGAGAGCGTCCAAGCGTAGACACTTTCGCTCCCGATATGCGCATCAACGTCTTCATCGAGGAAGACAGGCTGATGCTCTACCTCGACACTTCGGGAGAAGCGCTCTTCAAGCGCGGCATCCGCCTCCACACCAACATCGCACCCATCAGGGAGAACCTTGCCGCGGGCATACTGCGCATTGCGGGATGGAAACCGGGCATACCGTTGCTGGACCCGATGTGCGGAAGCGGCACCTTTTTGATCGAGGCTGCACAGATTGCGCTCAACATCATGCCGGGGATCTCAAGGCGCTTCGCCTTCGAGAAGCTCTTGAACTTCAATCAGTCCTTGTGGCAGAAGCTGAAGGACGGGGCGATCGCAGCGCAGTTGCCAGTACAAGCTCTCGACATCTACGGCAGCGACCTCTACGGGGACGCGATGAAGACCGCGAGCCGAAATCTGCAGGAAACGGGGCTGCTCGATTGCGTTTCCCTGAAGCAGGCGAACATACTCGAGATATCCGCGCCCAGGGATTCCGGCATCATGGTCGCGAACCTGCCCTACGGCGAGCGCATGGGAGAGCTCGAGGAGCTCGAGGAGCTTTATCCCAGGCTCGGCGATGCGCTGAAGAAGAAGTTTTCAGGATGGACTGCCTATCTATTCACCGCGGACAAGGCAATACTGAAGATGATGCGCCTGTCCCCTTCGAAGCGCACGCCGCTCTTCAACGGCGCGATCGAGTGCAGGCTGCTCGAATACAGGATAGTGTCTGGCAGCAACAGGCCAAGTAAATAGTTTGACGGTGGCAAAACTTTCAAATCAGACTGTCCAGTCCTCGATATGCAGGCTGGCAAGATGGGAAAACGCGCGGTCATTTGTGACCAGCACTGCGCCTATATTCAATGCATGCGTCCCGATCAGCAGATCGAGCGAGCCGAGTGTCTTGCCACGGCGCTCCATGTCCGCGCGTACGGTTCCATAACGTGCAGCACAGTTCCAGGGCAACACGTCCACACGCAGCAGGAATTCCTTGACGGCCATGTGCAGGCGTTTTGCATCCGGCCGTTTCGCCAGCCCGAACAGAAGTTCGCCTTCGGTGATGGACGAAACGCAAAGGGACGCCATCGGTACTTCGACTATGCGACGCGATACCTGCGGGTGTCTCCTGATCAAATGACTGACCGTGTTGGTGTCGAGCATGTATTGCTTCAT
>JAJXTH010000042.1 GCA_021783995.1 Pseudomonadota bacterium | reverse complement strand
CGTTTGCCGTGCCACTCCAGGTGTACACCGTTTGCCGTGCCACTCCAGGTGTACACCGTTTGCCGTGCCACGCCGACTTTCTCGGCAACTTCTGCCGGGCGTTTCCCGGCAAGCAACATCCTGCCGGCACGCAGTCGCTTTTTTGTTGCTTCGTCCAATCGTTTTGCCATGCAATCCCCCTCCATGAACTTCATGAAGACTATAACGCACGGCAAAAGATTTGGTTGTCATGATTTATGGAAATAACAATAGGATCAGCGCATGACGTTCGGGGGCGGCTACCTGCCAGATCCGTGATCACGATTCTTTTCTCGTTCCTGCAGAACTTTCGGAGCGCGTTCCAGAATGTTACGGTCGGCCACATCTTTATCGCGCATCGTTTGTTTGGTGCGCAGCAACCCTTCCAGGTTGACGGTGCGGATTGCCAGACCATCCATATCGACCGTCTCGGCATATTGCATTAGTGACTCATAGGTCTCGCCGCAGGCGTTGAGCATGATGTCCACGACGAAAGCATCGGCCACGCGGATGTTTTCACCTTCGTTGAACCATGCCGGATCGAGGTCCATGGCAATTCAACATCGAACGCGCAAGGCAGATTCTGGACACGAGTTTTCCAACGGCGAGCACGGCTGTGCATCATCTGGTGGAATTGGGCATCGTGAAGGAAATGACCGGGCAGAAGAAGAATCGCAGCTACAGCTATCAGGGCTACGTCGATCTGCTGACTCGGTGACTTTGAGCGGGCGCGTGAGGCTTGCAGGGGCGGCGCGTCATCACGTCAGTTTGTCGCCTTGGGTTTCAGGAAAATAAAGGCGAGGGGGGAGTGCCAGCGGAAGCGGGCCATGCGCGCGAAGAGCGTCACGTATCCCAGCGAAAAAACAGCAAAAGCCGTCGCAGACATCCAAGCGCTGTCGAAAAACAGGTTGGCGGCGATGATGGCGGGAAGTGTCATGAGGCCAACCAGCATCCCCGTGATCGAATTGTCGAAGTCGTCTGGAAAATAGGGGAACCACCTGCGCACGTAACGCTGCTTCACCAGGCTGTGGAGGTGCAACCGGTCGGGATGGCCCGCATGCTGTTTCTTGACCATGCGCCTGAACATGCTGAACAGCACCTCGATCACGGGATGCGCGCAAACCAACAAGGCCGCGAATGCGGAGACATGCGGATGGCGTTCGAGCAGCAGGACCGCGACCCAAGCGAGCGAAAAACCCACGAAGTACGATCCCCCGTCACCCAGGAAGATCTTGCCCATCGGCCAGTTCACCAGGAGGAACCCAAAGACGCACGCCGCCATCACGAGGCACACGCCGACCAGCGTCTGATCCCCGACCTGCCATGCGATCATCCCGTACCCGATGAAGGCCAGGGTCGAAGCAGTGCCCGCCAGTCCGTTGAATCCGTCTATGATGTTGATGCTGTTCGCGACCCCTCCGGCCGCGAAGGCGGTGAAGATCACGGACAGAAGCGTGAAGCTCAGGAACCAGTCCACGCCCGGGATGTCCACCCGCGTGAGCGAGTAATCCGTGATCCACCAGGCCAGGAGGCCCGATGCCATGGTCGCTAGGAGGCGCTGGCTGACTCCCACGCGCCTGGTCATGTCTTCGGCAATGCCGAAAATGAACGCGGGCAATCCGGCAAAGAGGATAGGGGTGAGCATCTCCCTCACGTCAGTTGGAACCTGATCCCAGGCGATGATCGCCCCCAGCAGTATGGAGATGCCGCCCACCCGGGGCGTGGGGGCGGTATGAAACTTCTGCACACCATCGGTGTGGTCCATCGTGAAGATGCCGTGCCAGCGCTTGGTCATGACCAGAAGCACGCAAAAAAGAAAGCTGGAAACGAAGCCATGCAGCGCCGCGAAGGCGGCCTGGGACTCGAGCAGGCCGCTAAGTGTCTGGAAAAAATTCATGGAACCCTGAAATTGGAATTATTTTGATTATGGTACGGCAGGCGGCTCAAGTGGTCAAATCCAAAAGTTGCTGTAAATTCGATTCAGTAAATTCCGTTTTTTTAAGCACTGATGGCGATCACGTTGCCACTGTCGTCAGGTGCGTTTTTTGATGCCAGCCAGTCGTTAAATTCGTCCATATCCAGATACTTCCTTTCCTGCCAGACCTCGTTCTTCTCGGCCAGCAGTGCGCCGATCAGACGCAGCGCCGATTCATCGTTCGGGAAGATGCGGATAACCCGTTCGCGCCTGCGCACCTCTTCGTTCAACCGCTCCTGCATGTTCGTGCTGCGCAGCCGCTTACGGTATTTCTCCGGCAAGGCCATCACCGCCATCGCATCCTCAAATCCGTCCTCCAGGCAGGCGACCGACTTCGGTGCCGTCTTGGCAAAGCGTTCGATAAACTCTGCCAGATGCCGTTTCGCTTCCGCCATGTCTGTTGCCTGCAACACCCGTTTTGCTCCGGCAGCGACATCCGCCCGATATTTATTGGCGCACTGACCGAGGATGTTGCGCATCAAATGCACCTGACAACGCTGCCAACTGGCACCCTGAAAGTATTTGGCTGCCGCCTCGGTCAATCCGGCATGATCATCTGAAATAAGAAACATCACGCCTTTGAGCCCACGTCCCTTGAGCCAACGGAACGTCTCGTTCCAGGTAGCAAAACTCTCGGTGTCGCCGATCCGCACGCCCAGTATCTCGCGGTAGCCGTCGCTGCGTATCCCCGACACAATCAGCACGGCACGGCTGACGACCCGATCTGTCTCGCGACTCTTGATAAACAGCGCATCCACCAGCACAAAAGGATAGTCGCCTTCCAGCTGACGCTCGTTGAACGCACGCACTCGCGGCTCAAGTCCGGCGCAGAGTTCGCTGACCGTCGATTTGGAGAAGCTCGCGCCGCACAGCTCCTCGGTGATCGTCGTTACCTTGCGGGTGGATACGCCTTGCACCACCATTTCCATCAAGGCCAGCACGAACGCCTGTTCGCTGCGCTGATAGCGCTTGAAGATATCCGTCGAAAAACTGCCATCCCGCGTTTGCGGCACCTGCAATGTCACCGGCCCTACCCGCGTATACAGCGTCCGGGCTCGATAGCCATTGCGGTAGCCTTGGCGCTCTTCGGATCGCTCATGGCGCTGCGCACCTACTGATTCAGTTACCTGCGCTTCCAGTATCTGATTGAGCACCGTCTCAACCAGCTTCGCCAATCCGTTCGGTCCGTTCAAAAGCCCTGGCAATAACTCCGCACCTACGTTAATCTCATACCCAGTCATCGCTTCTTCTCCTTCGGTTATTAATCGTCTCGACAACGTTAATTTACCGAATCGAAGCGGTGGCTACCAGCCAACATAATTTACAGCATTTTACGGACTCAACCGCTCAAGTCTGAAGCGCAACAAGGCAACCATGCTACCCCAATTATTCCATTTGGCAAATATCTGTCGTTCGCTCTCGAACGGCAATGATGAACTTACGGTCCAGTACAATCGGGATTTCCGCAAACAGCAGCCGAGGGCGGGCAAATAGCATTTGCATTAATCAGGTTTATATGGATAATGAAGTTCGAATTAAAACTCACCCAATCTGTCAAGGAGAATTAAAATGAAGAAAACGGCTCTGGTTTTATCTCTGGTATTGATGGCTGCAGGCAGCGCGTTCGCTGAGGGCGGTACTACTGCTGCCACAACTGCAACAACTACGACAACTACTACTGGCGGTTCTGGAGCTGTAGTTGCTGGCACAGGAACAGTCAGCACAGGTGCGGTTGTTGGCGGCGCTGCAATAGTGGCTGGCGCAATAGGACTTGGCAACGGCAGTAGCGGCTCTTATGTAGCAGGGACCACGGTCGGCACGACGACTTCCACCCAGTAGTCTAGTTTTTTCTAATTTCTGGCGGGGCTGACCGGTAATGAACCGGCAGCCCCGTTTTTTAACGCATGGTTCGAATAAATGACATCCAGGCTGCTGAGTCTTTTGCTGATCTTTGGTCTGGTTGGCTGCACGTTCGACCCCACATCCCAATCCGTGACGGATGCCTACAGGGTGATCCATGCGCAGGAACCTGAAGGCAGACTGGACCCTAAGTACAGGTACATCAGGGTGGAAGTAGAAGGGCATCCGGCCTATATGGCACTGGGTTATGTCGATCAGGAAAAAGGCGGCCCCGTTGATGTCTGGTACAGCTCGGACCGCAACCTTCTGCGTCTGCAGAATGGCCGCATCGCCGGTTCCGCAATGAAGGACGGGGTGGACTGGATTTCCGTCTCCTATGTTCACCTTCCTGACTGGAGCGCGATCCATGACCGGGCTTATTTCGAGCGCAGGCGCGACGTGAGCCCGGGATACCGCTACGGCATCAATGAGAAGATGCTGATCAGGCGCATTTCGGCGCCGAAAGATTCGAATCTTCTGCGCGTGTCCCCATCCTCGCTGTCCTGGTTCGAGGAGACGGTGGTGGGCGCGGATTCCCGTCCCTCGCGCTACGCGGTAAACGAAAAAGGCAGGGTCGTCTATGGGGAACAGTGCTTGTCCAGTGATTTCTGCCTTTCCTGGCAGGACTGGCCGTATTCCGAAATGGGAGCGCACTGATTTCATGGCACGCAAGACATTCAGGTGCAGCACGCTGACTGCGCTTCTTTTGACCTCGTGGTTTTTACATTCCGCGCATGCGGCGGCCGATGAGGTGGTGAGCAGCGACATGCGTTTGAGCCAGTGGTTGAACGGAAAAGCCACGCTGCAGAATTCGGGCAATCCCTATCTTCCCGGCATGGCCTGGATGGTGCCCGAGGAGGCAGTGGTGCAGCAAAGAAGGAAGCTCAGGCTGCTGGATCAGATAAGTTCAGTGAAGACCGATCCCGCGCTGGCGGATGGCCTCGAAAGGTTCGTGACCTCGATGCCAGCGAGCGGGCGCGTGGTCCTCGACAAGACGGATCCGCGCTGGCTCGAGGTCAATCCGGACGAGGATCCGTATCTCAAGCGCGGGCAGCGCATCGTGATACCGGAGCGGCCCGCTTCGGTGACCGTCGTGAAGGCCGACGGCAGCACCTGCCAGGTGATGCATTACGTAAGACTCTATGCGCTGGACTATGCGAGAAGATGCGGGATCCAGCCGCAGTGGGTGTGGGTGGTGCAGCCCGACGGTCTCATAAAAAAGAGCGGCTCAGCACCCTGGAACGAGACCCGTCAGGATCCTCCGGCGCCCGGCGCCTGGATAGTCGTGTCAGACCCCGCATGGCCTGACCAGATACCGGCGCAGGTCGCGAGGCTGCTGGCGACCCAGGGAGTCGCTATCGACCGCTCAGGCATGCTGCCGGCGCCGGAAGCACCATTAGGCAGACCGCGCGACAATGCGCTGACGTACAACGACTGGGGCATGATAGGGCTGATGCAGACGCCCACCGCACGCATGGAGAGCGCGGGAAACGCTGCCTTGAACGTCAGCCGCGTCGCCCCCTACACGAGGCTCAACGGCAGCATGCAGATCATGGACTGGTTCGGGTTGGCCGTCCGCTGGACCTCGATTTCCGACGTGCTCTACGGACCCGCGTCATTTTCCGGGAGCCAGGCCTACAAGGACAAGAGCATAGACTTCAAGTTCAAGCTCTCCGACGAGAGCAGGCTATTCCCAGAGACTGCACTTGGGCTCGTCGACGTGGGCGGGACCGGGCTCTTCTCCAGCGAATACATCGTCTCGAGCAAGCGCACCGGAAATTTCGACTGGTCGCTCGGCCTGGCATGGGGCTATCTCGGGTCGCGCGGCAACATCGGAAATCCGCTTTCCGTCTTCAGTCCCTCATTCTCGGTACGGCCAGCACCCAACGTGGGTAGCGGGGGAACCCTGAACGGCTCCTCTATGTTCAGGGGGCAGACCTCGCTGTTCGGCGGCGTGCAGTACCAGACCCCGTGGGACCAGTTGCTTTTGAAGCTGGAATACGACGGCAACAACTACCAGAGTGAGCCCTTCATCCCGCTGAAGCAGAACAGCCCGATCAACGTAGGCCTGGTCTATCGCTACAATCCGGCTGTCGACCTAGCCTTGAATTTCGAGCGAGGCAACACCTTCGGAATCGCATTCACGCTGCATGACGATCTGACTAAACTTTTCATGCCCAAGCTCAACGACCCCACAGCTCTGCCTGTCAGCGCGGCCTATCCGGAAAAGGAATCGGACTGGAAGGAGGTCGCATCCCTGCTCGAGAAGGAGACTTCGTGGCATGTGCTCGAGATAAGGCGGGCGGGCAGCGAGGTGATCGTGCGCTTCCAGGATGCGAACGCGGTCTACTGGAAGGGTTACCTGGACCGCATCGTCTCGGTGCTGCACCGCTATGTGCCAGACAGGAATGTGCTGGTGTTCAGGATACAGTCTTCCGAATACGGCCTCGGCATGCACGAATTTGTCGTCGACAGGCAGACATGGGTCGATGCGCATACGCAATTCATGCCTGTGCAGCACCGTCAGAGCCCCTTGTCCGAAAATCCTGCCTATGACGGATTCGAATATCCGAGGGAGGACAGGTTGTTCGACGGGACTTACAAGCAGTTCACCGGGACCATGGGATTCTATCTGGAACATTCCTTCGGCGGCCCGGAGGGGCTGCTCTACAGGCTGGGGTATGGCGCGGAAGGCAACTGGAATTTCAGCGAGGACACCTGGTGGACCGGCTCGCTGCAATACGGGCTGATCGACAACTACAACAAGTTCATCTATCCTGCATCGAATGACGCCCTGCCCAGGGTCAGGACGCAGGTGGAGCGCTATGTGGAGACCGCGCCTGTGACCATGCCGGTGTTCCAGTTCACACATGTCGGAAAGCTGGATGGCGAGGACTATTACAGCGTGTACGGTGGCATGCTGGAATCGATGTTCGGCGGTGTCGGAGGCGAATGGCTTTACCGTCCCTGGCAGAGTCCTGTCGCATTCGGGGTGGACATCAACTCCGTGCAGCAGAGGGGATATAGGCAGGACTTCTCGTTCATTCCGTACAGGGTCGTCACCGGACATGCGAGCGTCTACTGGGATACCGGGATAGACGACATCAACGCGACCCTGCATGCGGGAAGATACCTGGCAGGCGACATCGGCGTGACGCTGGATGTCTCGCGCTCCTTCAGTAACGGCGTGAGGATGGGCGCGTTCGCGACCAAGACCAACGTCTCGGCCGCGCAGTTCGGCGAGGGCAGCTTCGACAAGGGGATCTACGTCGACATACCCTTCGATGCGATGATGACGCGCTCGAGCACAAGCTTCGCCAGCATCATGTATCACCCTCTGCTGAGGGACGGCGGTGCGATGCTCGATCGCCAGTTCACGCTCTACGACATGACCAGGGATCAGGGCGGCAACCTGCTGAAGGTGAAACCCTGGTCGGATGAGAGAACGACCGAGTTCGGCGAATCGGACGACGACTATGATGCGCCGAAAAAATCCGTCTTCGCCTCCGCGAAGGAGGATCTGGCAAACACGGGAAGGCTGATGGAGACGCCTGAGTTCTGGAATTCCATGTTGTGGATAGGCGGCATCACCCTTGCATCCTCCGCATTGGACAGGCCGGCGGACAGGCTCGCGGTCGATTACGGCTCCAGGCCCGCTGCCAAGTCCTTCGAATCCGTCGGCAATGCGCTGCCTTATCTCGCGATAGGCGCATCCGGTCTCGCCTTCCTTGGCGGGGACCAGGAGCTTTCGGAGACGGGCTACAGTTCGCTCTCCGCGGGCGGCATCGCGTTCCTCGGCACCATGGGTCTGAAGTACGTCATAGGGCGCGAGAGGCCACTCTACAACAACGGTTCCTCGCGCTTCAACTTCCTGAACCTGCAAAACGGCAACGCATCCATGCCTTCGGGCCACACCACGATCATGTGGTCCCTGGTCACCCCCTACGCGAAGGCCTACGATGCGCCGTGGCTGTATGGCCTTGCGGCCGTCACGAATCTCTCGCGCATAGGCGGACGCAACCACTGGCTATCGGACACGGTCGCGGGTTCGCTGCTGGGCTACGGGATAGGCGACTTCATGTATCAGTCGCACAGGACTGAGAAGCGCGGGATGCAGCTGCAGGTCACGCCGTTCGGCGTGTCCGCCTACTGGAAGATGGACTAGCGTGAAGGTCGATCTGCACGACAGCATGATGCGACTGCCGGTGCTGGCTTTCACAGGTTTTTTTGTCGTGCGGGAGCTGTCCGGACTCCATGAATTCCTCATGCGACCTCCGCCGGGATGGGACTGGGGATACGCGGTCGCGCTCGCGGCCCGCTTGTCGCTCCTGATGTTCCTCTCCATGCTGATGTATTTCCATGCGGTGCGTTCCAGGCCAGTGAACAAGGCGCAAGGTCTGGAGCCCAGGATTTCCGCGCTGTTGGGCATGACGCTCAGCAACTTTCTGCTGCTTCTTGATCGCGCGCCGCCTTCTCCCATGCTGGACACCGCCTCGGCTCTCCTGCTGCTCGCCGGGAATTATCTGTGCATGGCAGCACTTCTGCACCTTGGCCGTTCGGTCAGCATCATGGCCGAGGCGCGCGCGCTTGTCACCAGCGGCCCCTATGGCTGGGTCCGCCATCCCCTATATTTTGCAGAACAGATCGCGGTCGTGGGCGTGTTCCTGCAGTTCCTATCCTGGCAGGCAGCCCTTATTCTGCTGTTGCACTTTGTCTTCCAGGTGCGCCGCATGATCAACGAGGAGCGCGTGCTCTCTGCATCGTTTTCCGAATACAGAGGTTATGCAGAAAGCACACCCCGTCTGATCCCGGGGATATGGTGATGAGAGGCTATTTCATCTCGGCGGGTGGCATCCTTATTCTGATCGCATACGTCATGTTCTGGATGGACCGCTACTACCCCGAGGTGCAGGTCGTGCTGCCCGACCGCAGCAGGCTGATCCTCATCGACAGGCCATGGGCCAATTTGCAAAAGTGCTTCGATGAGAAGAAAAAACTGATCTCCGCGATGCAGTGCCCTCAGTGCAGGATGGAGGGCTCCTGCCCGAAGAAAATTTCGCCCTCATGGAAAAAATCGCTGGAAGGGGAGGCGACAGACGATTATGTTGTGCATGCGGGTTCGATGCGCGTCCTGGTCCTGGCCGGCAGCCTTTCGAAACAGGTTTGCATCGCGATGGCAGAACAGCTAACGAGGCAGAAGAAGCCTGCCCGCTGCGTATCGAAAGGCTAACGGTCCTTCGAGAGCATGTCGCAGAGGGATCTTGCAAGGGGTGAAAGAGGCCTGTCAGACATTAAACCGGACTTATAAGCAGTCTTTACGGCTAGTTTATGTGATAAATATTTATGATATATAATTGGTTGTGGAATATATTAAACGGGACATAAAAGCGGACATTAATGCGGCCGTTGATCGAGGCGAGAGCGTCTCAGCCATGGAGCCGCTGCTTATTGGCAGCGACTCCAGGCATCGGCCTGCGTTGACCGACCTTGCCGTTGAGTTGGCGCAACGAAGCGCCGGCTTTCGTCGATCACTGCCAGGCAGTTTGCTCAGTTCACTCGCTGAACTTGTGCGGGCGATGAACTGCTACTACAGCAACCTGATTGAAGGGCATGACACGCACCCAATCGACATAGAGCGCGCACTCAAGGGGGATTACAGCAAAGACACCAAGAGGCGCGAACTTCAGCTTGAGGCTAAGGCGCATATTGCAGTCCAGCAATGGATCGACACGGGCGGACTTAACGGCCCGGCCACCACTATCAACTCCATCACAGACATCCATCGGCGCTTCTGCGAGCAATTGCCCGAGGAATTGCTGTGGGTGGAAAATCCAGTGACGAAGGAAAGGATCAAGGTCATTCCCGGAGAGCTGCGCGAGCGCGATGTAGCGGTGGGCCAACATATCCCTGTCAGCGCGCCGGCCGTGCCGCGCTTCTTGAAGCGCTATGAGGAAGTCTACTCAAAGCTCGGCAAGACCGAGACCATCATTGCGACGGCGGCGGCGCACCATCGCCTTGTGTGGATTCACCCCTTCCTTGACGGCAACGGTCGTGTCGCACGGCTTGTATCGCATGCCACACTGCTTAACGTACTGGATACAGGTTCCGTCTGGTCCATCGCGCGCGGCCTTGCTAGAAACGTCGGCGAATACAAGCGCCTTCTTGCAGAATGCGACCTTCAGCGCCGGAACGATCTCGACGGCCGAGGCAATCTCAGCGAAGAAAACCTCGCGGAATTCACTAAATTCTTCTTGACCATCTGTCTCGATCAGGTGAAATTCATGGAAGGGCTG
>JAJXTH010000021.1 GCA_021783995.1 Pseudomonadota bacterium | reverse complement strand
CCTGGCCTCCGAAACCGTCTTTCTTCCCAGCAGAACATGGTATACGGTGACTTCCAGGTCACGCTTGTCTATCCCACTCCCCATCGTCGCATTGCCCTGAGGATCGAGGTCTACCAGCAGCACGCGCTGCCCCGCCGCCGCGAGACTTGCGGCCAAATTCACCGTGGTCGTCGTTTTGCCAACCCCGCCCTTTTGATTAGCAATAGCCATTATCTTGCTCATGCCGCCTCTTCCTCTCTGACTCTCGCGATCACAAGGCTGCGTGCGGCATGAAGATCCGGCACGTCCAGCGCTATGATTTCTTCGACCAAACAATCATCCGGAATATCGAGCAACTCCCGCTCCGGCAATCCCTTCATTGCAAACCATCTGCCATCGGTCGCGATGAGATGGCGGGTGATGCGCAGAAAGTCCCCCAACTCTGCAAATGCGCGCGAAACGATACTGTCGTATTTTTGCTCTACGCCCAAATCTTCCACTCTTGTGCACTTGATCTCTGCATTGGTCAGACCAAGCTCTATCGCTGCCTGCTGCAAAAATCCCGTCTTCTTGCTGTTGCTGTCAAGCATGGTGACATGCCAGTCCGGACGCGCTATCGCCAGGACCATTCCTGGAAGACCTGCGCCGCTTCCAACGTCAAGCCAGCGATCCCCGTTCACATATGGCAATATCGCCAGGCTATCCAGCAGGTGATGTACAACCATTTCATGAGGCTCCCGGATCGCCGTCAGGTTGTATACCCTGTTCCACTTGTGCAGAAGTTCCAGATAGCCGATCAGCTTTTCCCGGGCATCGCGGTCTATGACAAGCACGAGCCGCTCTATTCCACTTTCAAGAATCGCGCTCAATGCGCGTTTATCAATCGACCGCTTTTGCATCGCGAAACCCGCGTTTCAAATGCACCAGCAACAGCGATATTGCAGCCGGGGTAATGCCCGATATCCTGGATGCCTGCCCTACTGTCTCGGGCTTGTTCATGTTCAGTTTCTGCTGCACCTCTATGGACAGACCGCGCACTTCGCGATAATCCATATCCAGGGGCAGTTTCAGGGACTCGTTATACTCGCCGCTTTTTATCTCGGCATTCTGGCGTTCTATGTAACCCTGATATTTTGCCTGTATTTCCACCTGCTCGGATACCTTTTGATCCTCGATTGAAATCCCCGCCCCAGGCAATGTCATCAATTCCGCATAATTTACATTGGGCCTCAGCAGCAGATCATAGAGGGAATATTCTCGCTCGATGCCTTTTCCCAGAACCCGCTCTGCATCGTCTTTGGACAGGACGCGAGGATTCACCCAGGTGCTTTTCAAACGCTCCCTTTCGGCCGCGATCGCATCCCGCTTTCTGTTGAAAACATCCCATCGCTGGTCATCCACCACCCCCAGCCTGCGGCCCATTTCCGTCAGGCGCAAATCTGCGTTGTCCTCTCGCAGCTGCAGCCGGTACTCGGCCCGGCTTGTGAACATCCTGTATGGCTCCGAAACACCCTGGGTGATCAGATCGTCGACCAGCACGCCAAGGTATGCCTCATCTCGCCCGGGACACCAAGCCTCCATTTCGCGCACCTGAAGTGAGGCATTCAGACCGGCAAGCAATCCCTGCGCTGCGGCCTCTTCGTATCCCGTCGTTCCATTGATTTGCCCAGCGAAGAACAACCCCCCTATCGCCTTGGTTTCAAGCGAACTTTTCAGGCCGCAGGGATTGAAATAGTCATACTCTATTGCATATCCTGGCCGCAATATATGTGCATTTTCCAAACCCCTGATCGAACGAACCAGGTTCATCTGTACGTCAAACGGCAGGCTAGTCGATATCCCGTTGGGGTACACCTCGTGTGTCGTCAACCCCTCAGGCTCCAGAAAGATCTGGTGGGATCCCTTGTCCGAAAAACGCGTGATCTTGTCCTCTATGGAGGGACAATACCGGGGGCCGATTCCCTCGATAACACCCGTGAACAAAGGCGAGCGGTCCAAACCCTTCCTGATGATTTCATGTGTTTTTTCGCTGGTTTCTGTAATCCAGCAAGGCAGCTGCCTGGGGTGCTGGGAGGCATTTCCCATGAATGAAAAAACAGGCAAAGGATCGTCCCCATGCTGTTCTTTGAGCACTGAATAGTCTATGGTCCGCCCGTCTATGCGGGGCGGCGTCCCGGTTTTCAACCGGCCGACCGGCAGATCCAGTTCTCGCAGCCTGTGTGCCAGCCTGAGGGCCGGCGGATCTCCAGCCCTTCCCGCCTGATAATTTGACTGGCCGACATGAATCAGCCCGGCGAGAAAGGTTCCTGCGGTCAAAACCACAGCCTTGCTGTGGAAACGCAATCCCAGCTGCGTTACCACCCCCGCCACCCTGTCGTGCTCAAGCATCAAATCATCCACGGCCTGCTGGAAGAGCCACAGGTTCTTCTGGTTTTCCAGCTTCCTCCGGATCGCCTGTTTGTATAGAACCCTGTCCGCCTGCGCACGCGTTGCCCTTACCGCATATCCTTTGCTTGCGTTCAGCATTCGGAACTGGATGCCGCTCTCGTCAGTTGCCATTGCCATTGCACCGCCGAGCGCATCCACCTCTCTCACCAGATGGCCTTTGCCTATCCCCCCTATGGAAGGATTGCACGACATCTGCCCGAGAGTTTCGATGTTGTGGCTGAGCAGCAAAGTCCTGCAGCCTGCACGCGCGCTGGCCAGCGCCGCTTCCGTGCCGGCATGCCCGCCGCCCACAACGATCACGTCAAATTCATCTGGAAATTTCATGATGAAGTTATCAATTGCAAAAGGATGCGCATGATACACGAGTCGCACGTTTAGGACAGTGTTTCACGTGAAACATCACTTGCCTATGCAAAAATGGCTGAATATCTCGCCCAGCAGATCGTCTGGCGAAAATTTTCCCGTGATGTTTCCCAAATCCTGCTGAGCCAGGCGCAACTCCTCAGCAAGCAACTCCAGATTGTCCAGCACCGCAAATGCGCGGTCAACATGGGCCAGGGTGGAACCAAGGGAGACAAGATGTCGTTCGCGCGCAATGAATGCCCCGGCTTCCTGATGACGCCATCCGATCAGTCTGAGGATTTCTTCTCGCAGCGCGTCAATTCCCTCGCCAGACCTTGCAGAAATAAATATGCCGTCTTTTGAACTCCTGCCAATGTCTCCGGCAAGCAGATCCGCCTTGTTGAACACATGCAAATAAGGGACGTTCGCGGGAAGGTTGAAAATGATATCTTCGTTTTCTGCAGAATCCTGACTGGTGGCATCCATCAGCAACAGGATCAGATCCGCCTTTTGAGCGGCCTTGTGCGTGCGATCCATTCCCAGATTTTCGATTTCGTCTTCTGAATTCCGCAGGCCCGCGGTATCGACTATGTGCAGAGGAACTCCACGAATCTGGATTGTTTCACGAATCAGATCACGGGTAGTTCCAGGAACATCGCTGACCAATGCAACATCTTCACCCGAAAGCCGATTCAAAAGGCTGGATTTTCCGACGTTTGGCCTGCCTATCAGCGCTACATGGGCTCCTTCTCGCAACAGACTGCCCTGCTTCGCGACCGACAGTGTCGCTTGAAGTCTGGACTTGATTGACTGCAGCATGGAACTGCAAAGCTCGCTGTCTGAAGCATCGATTTCCTCCTCAGGAAAATCCAGCATGGCCTCAACCAGCATCCTCAAACGTGTCAAAAGTTGCAGCAGCCCCTCGATTTCAGCAGAAAAATCCCCCTGCAGGGACCGCATAGCGCTACGCGCTGCCTCCGCCGTTGTCGCGGAGATGAGGTCAGCGACACTCTCTGCCTGAGCAAGATCAATCTTGTCGTTCATGAAGGCGCGCCGGGTGAACTCTCCCGGCTCCGCGAGCCGTGCACCGAGCATCAGGCAGCGCTGCAGCAACAAACGCAATACCGCCGGTCCGCCGTGTCCCTGCAATTCGAGGACGTCCTCACCGGTAAAAGAGTTCGGCGAGGAAAAATACAGGGCGATTCCCTGATCGATCGTCTCCCTGTATTCATCCAGAAAGCTGCAGAATGTGGCTTGACGTGGTTCCGGGATCCTTCCAAGAATTGCTGCAGCAAGTCTGGGTGAGTCAGGGCCGGAAATCCGCACCACACCAATTCCGCCGCTGCCTTGTGCAGTGGCTATTGCGGCTATCGTGTCAGTTTTTTGCACCTGCACCTGAGACACCAAGCTTGCGGGTTATGTACCATTGCTGGGCAATGGACAAACCGTTGTTAACGATCGAGTAAAGCACCAGACCCGCAGGAAAGAAGAAAAACATCACGCTGAAAGCCACTGGCATGATCTTCATGATTTTTGCCTGCATCGGATCAGGAGGAGCCGGATTGAGCCTCGATTGCATAAGCATGCTGATTCCCATGAGCACCGGCAACACGTAATACGGATCTGGGGCAGATAAGTCCGTGATCCACCCGAAGAACGGCGCGTAGCGCATTTCGACGCTGGCGAGAATCGACCAGTAAAGTGAAATGAACACCGGGATCTGGATCACGACAGGAAGGCATCCGCCAAGAGGATTGATCTTCTCGGTTTTGTAAAGATCCATCATCGCGCGGTTCAACTGCTCTCGATCGTTGGCATATTGCTGCTTTATCCTCTCGAGCTTTGGAGCAATCATGCGCATCTTCGCCATCGATCTGTAGCTCGCCGCCGACAGCGGGAAGAACAGAATCTTGATCAGCAGCGTCAGGATGATGATGGCCACGCCCCAGTTTCCGACAAGGCCATGTATGAATCTTAGCGTGCTGAAAATCGGTGTTGCAACGACAGTCAGCCAGCCATAATCAACGGTCAATCCAAGCCCAGGCGCGATCGAATCGAGGCGGGATTCTGCCGGCCCGGCATAAAAAGGCACGGTCATGCTGGACTTTTGTCCAGGTAGAACCGTAGGAAACGGCAAGATGACGCCAGCCGAATATAGGCCGTCTTCGAGTTTGCGAGTGTAGAATTCGCGTTTCGAGTTTTCGCTGGGTATCCATGCGGCAACAAAGTAGTGTTGCAGTATGCCTATCCAGCCATTGTTTGTTTCTGCAGGATATTTGACCTTGCCCTTGGCGATATCCTCGAAACTGACTTTCTGGAACTTGTCCTTGTCTGTATATACCACGACCCCTGTAAAGGTCGGAACCATTTTGGTGAGTCCCGCCGGCTGCTTGTCATCACGCGTGAACTGATAATAGGCAGAAGTCTTGACTGGCTGACTTCCGTCGTTTTCAATTTCATAGGTGACATCCACAACGTAGCTGTCCTTGTGAAAAGTGATCGTTTTCGTCACTTTCACCCCATCCGCGCCCGTTGCCTTCAGAACGACCTGCAGATTGTCGGCGCTTTCTCCCATCTGGTAGCTATCCTGATCGCTGGTGAACAAGGTTGTGTGATTGGGAAAGCCTGCCCCCAGAAGCCCGGTTTGGGCAACATAGTTATGCGTTCCAGGGCCCTTTTCAAACAATGCAAGATTCTTGGTCTTGTCGAGTCTGTCCGGGTGCTTCAAAAAACTGAGCCCCTGAATGTCCCCGCCTGCAGTATTGATCTCCGCGATCATCAGGTCTGTGCTGACCTTGATGATTTTTCCCGCCGGAACTACTTTCGCACTCTGGATGATCTGGGCATGCCCTGCAGCACCTTTTGGTGCATTTACGGCATGAGATGCCTCAGATACGACCGGCTGTGGATGCTGATAGCGCTGCCAGCCATCCCATACCATCATCAATGAAAAGGAAAAGATTAAAAAGAGGAAGAGCCTTTGAAAGTCCATGATGATTTTTATTTGTTATGGTGCCGGATCATAACCGCCTGGATGCCAGGGATTACAGCGAAGAAGACGTGTAATGCTAAGCCAGGTCCCTTTTAAGATTCCGTGCTTGCCTAAAACTTCGCACGCGTAATGGGAGCAGCTTGGCGTAAACCGGCAGGTAGGAGGAAGATGCGGACTGATCAGGTACTGGTAGCCATGAATGAGTTTTATCAGGATTGTGCGCATAGCATTGCTACCTTGCTGAAGAGTTTGTTTAAATGGATCTTATACAATACTGGGGTTGGATGCTCGGCTTTCCGGGACATCACAACAAGATCCACACCACATTCCCTAATTTGATGGGTCCGAAATAATTCCCGAATTTTCCGCTTTGCCTTATTCCTATCTACCGATTTAGAAAAATATTTTTTTGCTACAACGATGCCCAAACGCGCTTTTTCCTGATGATTTTCCGCAAAATATAGCCTGAAATATTCATCCGATATCACCTGAGCCTTAATACACTGCCCATAGCCTACCCCTCGCGGAATTCTCTGCGAGGCGGAAAAACTATTCGTATGCTTAGACAGCGAGCTTTGCACGGCCCTTTGCACGGCGTGCACGTATCACAGCTCTTCCGCCACGGGATTTCATACGGACCAGAAATCCATGCGTACGCTTTCTCTTGGTAACTGATGGTTGATATGTACGTTTCATGTTGAATTATCCTTCGCAAGTTATAAAACCCGGTATTACAATGTTTTACTGTTCAGGTGTCAAGACAAATTTGCTAAACGGCTTGTGGATAAGTTTCCTCAAGACCTGTAGAATCATTTCCGTGTACATTACAGATTACCGGTTTGTTTAGTTTATATGCAAGAAAAAGAATTCTGGCAAGCTTGCCTTCTTTCATTTGAAAAGAGCCTACCTCCCCGGCAATTCAACTCGTGGATCAAACCTCTCTCCTTATTTGAAGACAATGGCCGTCTGGTTTTAACAGCGCCAAATTCTTTTGCCTTGAAAATAGTACAGGAACGTTTTTTTTCCGAGATTCTTCGCCAAGCCAAACTGATGTTTGCAGAAGTGCCAGAATTCGAATTCCGTATTATCGAATCGATTGCACCGAATGAACTTTCCACCGCTCCACCAGTTGAAGAAAAAAAGACAGTGTCTGCTGAACAAAAGCGCAAGGCAGATACATCAATAAGAAGCTATGGAAAGCTCAATCAAAATCTGGCTTTTGACAATTTTGTCATTGGAAAGTCAAATCAGCTGGCGTTTGCCGCTGCAAAACAGGTTTCCGAATTGCCGGGTGTTTCATACAACCCCCTGTTTATCTACGGTGGCGTTGGTCTGGGTAAGACACATCTGGCGCAGGCCATCGGCAACCACATTTGTTTGGATCGCCCGCATGCAAAAGTTTGCTATATGCATGCAGAACGCTATGTCGCGGATGTCGTGAAAGCTTATCGCTCGAACAATTTTGAGGAATTCAAGCAATACTACCATTCACTGGATGTACTGCTGATCGATGATATTCAATTTTTTTCTGATAAAAGCAAAACGCAGGAAGAATTCTTTTATGTTTTCAACACGATGATAGACTCTCAAAAGCAGATCATCATCACCAGCGATAAATATCCTAAAGAACTTTCGGGTCTTGAAAGCCGACTGATATCAAGATTTGGTTGGGGACTTACAATCGGGATAGAACCGCCGGAACTTGAAATGCGCGTAGCGATACTTCTGAAAAAAGCCGAGATCAGCGGCTATTCGCTGGATAATGCTGTCGCATTTCTGATTGCCAAGCATGTAAATTCCAACGTGCGTGAACTCGAAGGCGCGCTGAAGCGCGTTGAGGCATATACAAAATTCCATAAGAAAAGCATTTCCGTTGAAACAGCCAAGGAAGCGCTGAAAGATATCCTGATTGCCAAGAGTCGGCAAATCACCATTGAAAACATACAAAAAACAGTTGCCGACTATTATCGAATCAAACTTGTTGAACTGCTTTCCAAAAAGCGCACAAGAAATCTCACACGACCTAGACAAATAGCCATGAGCCTATCTAGAGAACTGACAACGATGAGTTTGCCAGAGATCGGCAGCGCTTTTGGAGGAAAAGATCATTCTACCGTTATACATGCATGTCAGAATATTGTCTCTTTGAGAAACACGGAATCAACAATAGATGCAGATTACAAAATTTTGCTTCAAATTTTGACTGGATAAACCTGGAGGAAAGCTGTTCATGAAATGTGGATTTGTAGGATTTTTCTGGAGGCTCAGAATATTATTCACATCGGAAATGCTAGTTATCCACAGAATGACAACACTATAAAAATGATTCAATTAATTGTTTTTTATTATTAAATTCGATAATACACAGATTCTGTCGTGCTTATTGTTATTATTATCTATATATAGTTTATTTATTACTGTTACCGACCGGTATTGTCTCAATTTTTAAAAGTGCTAAGGACTAACATGTTTATCGAAAAGATAACGAAGGAAATACTGCTAAAACCATTGCAGACGGTAATTGGCATTGTCGAGCGAAAACAGACCATGCCTATCCTTTCCAATATACTGATAGAAAATCATAATGATACAATCCGTTTCACTTCCACAGATCTTGAAATTCAGATAACAGCAACGATAGGATTGACGGATGGAACAGGTTCAGAATCAGCCATGACAGTAGGGGGAAAGAAGTTGCAGGAAATTCTGCGCATACTTCCTGATCAAAGCAAAGTCACCATAGATGTTCTAGAAAGCAAGGTACAAATCAGATCAAATAAAAGCAAATTCAACCTTCAGTCTTTGCCTGCAGCCGATTTCCCCATACTCAAAAAACAGCTCGAAGACAGCAAAAAAATCAGCCTGTCTCAGGCGGCATTGAAAAAACTGCTTGGATCAGTTCAATTCTCAATGGCCCAGCAGGATGTAAGGTATTATCTCAACGGGGTACTTTTCGTCATCGAGAATAACAAGTTCATCGCTGTAGCAACAGACGGTCACAGACTGGCTTACAACGCAATAATGATCGATGGTGACCACGAAAGAATCGAAATCATTGTTCCTCGAAAAGCAATCACGGAGTTATCCAAACTGCTAAGCGATGACGACGATGAAATAGATATCGAATTTTCTGCATTGCAGATGAAAGCGACATTTTCAAATATCGAGTTGTACACCAAATTGATAGAAGGTAAATTCCCTGACTATCAAAGAGTCATACCGGACTACACCAACCATCTTGAGATAAACAGAACCATAGTTCAACAGGCGCTCCAAAGAGCGGCGATCCTGTCTAATGAAAAAATTCGTGGTGTGCATTTTGTCCTTACGGAAAAGAACCTGTGCATCATTAGCAGCAACAGCGAGCAAGAGGAAGCCCAGATAGAAATTGAAACTGATTATCACGGTGAAGCAATCGACATCGGTTTTAATGTTAACTACCTTCTGGATGGACTGAACAGCATAAACGGAGAAACGGCGGTATTCTCGTTTGGAAATCCAAACAGCAGCATCCTGATCACTTCCCCGGAAGAAAAGGAATTTCGCTACGTTGTCATGCCCATGCGAATTTGATTTCTGTATCAATGAAGGTCAGTTTTTAGATGTTTCACGTGGAACAAAACAATTCAGGAAAAACATATGAGCAAATACGATTCAGAAAGCATCAAAGTACTCAAAGGGCTAGAGGCTGTGCGCAAACGTCCTGGAATGTACATCGGTGATACTAACGATGGAACCGGTTTGCATCATATGGTATTCGAGGCTGTCGACAATGCGGTGGATGAAGCATTGGCTGGCTATTGCGATGAAATAAATGTGGTTATACATGCAGACAACTCAATAAGCGTAAGCGACAACGGGAGAGGCATACCGACTGATATACACAAGGAAGAAGGACGCTCAGCAGCAGAAGTTATCATGACGGTGCTGCACGCAGGCGGGAAGTTTGACAGCAACTCTTACAAGGTTTCCGGTGGTTTGCATGGTGTGGGTGTGTCTGTGGTCAACGCACTGTCCGAATGGCTGAAACTGACAATTTACCGTGATGGTAAAGAATACTTTATGGAATTCCGTCATGGAGAGCCTGTGGCTCCTCTGAAAATCACAGGAGAATCCAAAAAGAAAGGCACATGCGTGCATTTTCTAGCATCAAAGGAAACATTCGGGACGGTAGAGTTTCATTTCGACATTCTGGCAAAAAGATTGCGCGAGCTTTCTTTCCTGAATAATGGCGTAAAAATTGCACTGATTGATCATCGCAATGGAAAGGAGGAAAACTTTTCATTTACAGGTGGGGTAAAAGGGTTTGTGCAATACATGAATCGGAACAAGACTGCATTGCATCCAACCATCTTTCATGCAGTTGGCGAAAAGGATGGAATGACAGCCGAAATCGCAATGCAGTGGAATGATTCATATCAGGAAAATGTGCAATGCTTTACAAATAACATTCCGCAGCGCGACGGAGGAACGCATCTCACTGCGATGAGAGCTGCAATGACTAGGACATTGAACAGTTATATCGAAGTGGAGCAACTTGCCAAAAAAGCCAAGGTGGAGCCTACCGGGGATGACATGAGAGAAGGTCTGACAGCGGTTCTGTCGGTAAAACTGCCGGACCCGAAGTTTTCTTCCCAGACAAAAGACAAGCTTGTTTCTTCAGAAATCCGCCCAATTATCGAAGAATTGATAGGCGAACAGATGAGTGCTTTTTTGCTGGAGAAGCCCAACGATGCAAAGATTATTGTTGGAAAAATCATCGAGGCAACACGGGCAAGGGAAGCAGCAAGGAAGGCCCGCGATCTTACCAGACGCAAGGGGGTGATGGATGGAATGGGCTTGCCGGGAAAACTTGCTGATTGTCAGGAGAAAGATCCCGCGCTATCCGAGCTATATCTGGTTGAGGGAGACTCTGCCGGCGGTTCTGCAAAACAGGGCAGGGATCGGAAATTCCAGGCCATTCTTCCGTTAAAGGGAAAAATTCTCAATGTGGAGAAAGCTCGCTTTGAAAAGTTGATCAGTTCCCAGGAAATTGCCACGCTTATAACTGTATTGGGAACGGGCATAGGTAAGGACGAATTCAACGCCGACAAGCTCAGGTATCATCGAATCATCATAATGACCGATGCAGACGTAGACGGTTCACATATTCGCACGTTGCTCCTAACCTTCTTTTATCGACAGATGCCGGAGCTGGTTGAACGCGGACACATCTATATAGCTCAGCCTCCCTTGTACAAGATCAAGCAGGGCAGGGAGGAAAAATACCTGAAGGACGATCTGGAGATGAGAAATCATCTGCTAAATAATGCCCTGAAGAATGCAGCTCTTCATCCGTCAACAGAATCACATCCGATACAGGGAGAGGCCCTGGAACAGATTGCAAGACAGTATATACTCGCTGAAGCAGTAATAGATCGATTGAGCAGTTACATAGCCGCTGAGGCAACGCATGCATTGCTTGGGTTGCCTTTGTTAAGTCTCGATGATGTCAGCCAGGCACAAAAAAGCGCGCAGCTTCTCGAAGAAGCCAGCGGAGGCATTTTGAAAATAAATGTTGAAAGTGACGAGCATGGGGATTTCCGGCTGCGCATGGAAAAGCTGCTGTACGGCAATTACTCGTTAAGCTATCTGGATAAGGATTTTCTGCAAGGTGCAGACTACATGCAAATACGACAGACAGCTGATGCATTGAACGGGCTCATGGGCCAGACTGCATATGTGTCTCGGGGTGAACAAAGACGTGGCGTTTCCAGCTTCAAACAGGCCATTGAATGGCTGCTTGAAGAAGCCAAGAAGGGACTTAGTATCCAGCGGTACAAGGGTCTTGGAGAAATGAACCCGGAGCAACTGTGGGAGACGACCATGTTTGTAAAAAATCGAGTGTTGCACCGGGTACGCATAGAGGATGCAATTGCTGCAGATGAAATTTTTACTACCCTCATGGGGGACATGGTTGAGCCGCGCCGGGCTTTTATAGAAAAGAATGCACTTGGGGTAAAAAATCTGGATGTCTGAATTGAATGATCTTGGCCGGCTGCATCCAGAAAAAGTTTGGGGTAATTTTGCAGCGCTGTGCGAAATTCCGCGCATGTCGTTGCACGAGGGAAAACTGATCGAATACCTCATTGAATGGGCAAGATCGCGGGGTATTGAGAGCTTCGTCGACAGCGCTGGAAACCTCATTCTGAAAAAAAAGGCAAGCAGAGGCTGCGAGGATAGCGAGGGAGTGATATTGCAAGGCCATCTGGACATGGTCTGCCAGGCAAACTCAGGAACAAAACATGATTTCTTGCGCGATCCGATCAAAGCAATTGCAACGGACGGATGGGTGATTGCCGAAGATACCACACTTGGTGCAGACAATGGCATAGGGGTTGCATTGGCGCTGGCAGCTCTGGAAGAGCCTGATCTGATCAATCCGGCAATGGAGCTTCTGCTTACGGTAAACGAGGAATGCGGAATGGACGGCGCGCGTAACCTGCAGCCAGGGACACTGCAAGGTAGAAGGCTGATCAACCTGGATACGGAAGAATGGGGGCATTTCTATCTCGGCTGTTCAGGCGGGATGGACGTGGGAGTAAGACATGGTTGCAGACAGGAACGAGTGCCCAGAGGTTACACACGGGTCAGGTTTGACGTGTCCGGACTGCGCGGAGGCCATTCGGGGATAGACATACATCACGGACGAGGCAATGCGATCAAATTGCTGGCCGAGGCAATGCGCGATCTTTCGTCTTCCACAGACGTATGCCTGATCACACTGAAAGGCGGTACGGCGCGCAATGCGATACCCAGGGAAGCCTATGCGGAGTGCGCGCTGCCGGATGAGATCGCTTCCAGCATCGATGTTTGGGTGGAACATCGTCATGATTCATGGAAAAAGCGCTTTGCCCTGGCAGATGCGGGAATCAGGTTTACCTGCAGCCATGGAAATGACCTACCCGAATCATCGGTGGCAAGAGAAGAACGAGACCGTACCCTCGCTTTTTTGGATACGGTATCCAACGGCGTGACTCACGCAAGCCAAGATTTCCCGGGTGTGACTGATACGTCGAGCAATCTCGGTGTGGCATCGCTGGAAAATGGTGTTTTCGAAGCGACCCTAAAAGTACGGTCGCTGTATGATGCGAGAACCTCGGCTTTGGCAGACAAGCTGGTTGAACATGCTCAAGGCTACGGATTGCATGCATGGAAAAATGGCGCATATCCTGCATGGACTCCCAACCCTTTCTCCCCCATGCTGGAGCTCTGCCAGAATGTATATGAGAGAGAATTTGGCCAGCCCGCAGGCTTGCAGGTAATACATGCGGGCCTCGAATGCGGGCTGTTGGCGTCAAGTCACCCACATCTGGACATGATTTCATTCGGACCGGACATACGCGGCGCTCATGCGCCAGACGAAAGGGTGGAAATAGAATCGGTGGAGCGCTGCTGGAGATTGCTCAAGGCGTTGTTGCAGGAGATGGCAAAAAACTAGGAGAATGAGATGCAGACAGGTCCGCGTGAAATAACGACTCCATTCAGACCAATCCCCCTGGACGTGCCGGAAGGCATGAAGCACAACGAGTTTTTCAACAGCACGGAAAATCTCAACGACCTTGCAAACAACAACGGGTTGCTGGTCAATTCGGAAAACCTGCTGCTCTACCGTAAAGCGCTCGGACATAGCACAGAATTCGACTGCTCCATAATTTACAATACTTCCAGGACGATATTGAATCCCCTGGGGCGCCCTGTCAGACGTTCGCAGGTTGCAGAAAACGTGAAGCACGTCTGGAACAGGATGAACCAGATTATCATTTCATACATGCTGGAAAAGTATCCGGATCCTGAGAAATCCTTGATACTGGCAGGAGAGGCGAGCCTGGATGCAACTTGGCCACTGACCTCTCCAGGTGTTCCAAGCATACGCATGCTGCACAATCATTTCGTGGTATTTCCTAAACAGGCTCTTGCTGAAGCAAAGCTTGCAGATCCCGACAACCCGAATCTGACCGATGGGGGGCAAAACAGCCTGTTTCAGGCCTACATGGGCGAGGTATACAGGGAATTCTTCGACTGCGCACTGAACCTCAAGATACTTAAATCTGCGGCAGAAACCGATGCGCGCATCAAGCTTACAGGTTATCCTCAGGGATTGCCCAGCTGGGAAATTCTGGGGGGCGAGAGCGCGCTCAAAAATGTGCATTTCTGGAAGGAATACGACGAAGTGCTCAAAGGATTCATCGATTTCTATCGTACATTCTTTTCACAGGTGTCGACGCGCAATGCACCCATGCTGCATGACGTCTATTTTCCAGAGCAGGTGGAAAGCGTGCTTCTGTTCAATAACGACTTCATGAAAACGGCGAAGAAAGTCCGAGATCACTGCATCATGGATGCAAAATATGCGAGCGCGATCCGCTGGCAGCCGGCATTCAAGCAGCTGATCTACCGCAACGATGAAGGAAAGCTGATCGTCACCATCAGCCAGAACTCGATCGGCAATGCGATCACCGAATTGCTGGGCGTGGTCGTGAACCGCACCCCGGATGCAGAGGCGTATGCTGCCATAGAGCCCGAGCTTGTGGAGCGCCTCCTGGAGGTACGCAGACGCCTTGTTGAGGCTGACCTTGGAGAAGGCATCGCAACAAAATACTGGCCCAAGGACTAGTCGTGATATGTCTTGAGGGATCATTGGCCGCCTGGACTACCGCAAATTTTTGCGATGTTCTGAAAGAGGAATTGAAGCAGCTCAGCATAGACCAGCTTCCGCTGCAAAAGACCATATCACAGGGTAGCTATGTCCTGGATGAGCCGATCTCAGTCTTGAACGTCAACGCTGAAGAAGAGGGCGAAACGATACGGGTAAGGGCAGGCATTTTTTTCCAGACGGTGATAGCAGGATGCAACTGCGCTGATGACCCGACCCCGGTTGAAAAAATCAACGAGTATTGCGAAATCCTGCTGTATATCGACAAGAAAACTGCCTCAACCAGCATCGGGCTTATCAGCTAATCATTCGGAGGATTTTTTTCCGCAGGTTTGGAAATGAAATTCACAGCCATGGTATGAAAAAGTGGCGAAGGGCAGATCAGCTTAGAGCACAGATTGGCTATGAAAGCGGCTGACATCAGCGGCAACAGCATTTCGTGATTGTCGGTCATTTCCATGATGATCACAAAAGCAGTTATCGGAGCCTGGGTAACGCCGGCAAAATAGGCGACCATTCCGAGTATGACGGTGGCGCCTGCAGGTACGTTCGTGAAAAGGTGCGAAAGGTTGGCCCCGAATCCAGCCCCGGCAGAAAGCGTAGGCGCCATCACTCCGCCAGGAATTCCGCTGATGTATGAAACGGCGGTCGCAGCCATCTTAAGGAGGCCGTAGGATTCTGGCAGCACAGATTTTCCGTCGAGCAGCGACTTTGCTTCGCTGTATCCGCTGCCGTAGGAAGTGCTGTTCGATGCCAGGCCTATCAGCGCAAGGACAAGGCCGCAGGCGGCGGCAAAGGCTACAGGATTGGATTTCATCCATGTCCCGAAATTTCCCGGCAGACCCTTGTTGACTTCGACGAGAAAGCGGCTGAAACCACCGCCCAGAAATCCGCCGGCCATTCCGCAGGCGATGACCACGTTCCACTGCCTGCCGAATGCCAGGGTTTCGGAGGTATGACCGAAATAGGAATAATTTCCGAGCAGTGCGATGGACGTGATGCCTGCGATGATCACGGTCATCAGTATGGTCGAGCTGTTGTGCTCCTCGAAGGAGCGGCTCATCTCCTCGATAGCGAAGACGATTCCTGCAAGGGGCGTGTTGAATGCAGCGGCAACGCCGGCCGCGGCGCCGGCAAGTATCAGCCCCTTTTCCACATCGTGTTTGGGAAAGCGCGCAAATCTTCCCAGGCTGTGCATCACGGACGCACCAATCTGGACGGTAGGTCCTTCGCGACCGACGGATGCGCCAAAAAGCAGGCCTAAAACGGTGAGCATGATTTTTCCGGAAGCGATGCGCAGAGAAAGCAGCTTTTCCCTGAGCATGCTGTTCGGATTCAGGGAAGCGATGGTCTGGGGAATTCCGCTGCCTTGCGAACCTGGGAATATGTTCCGGGTGGCAAGCACTATCAATACAAGGCCGATGGGGGTAGCAACAAGAGGGAGATAAGGTGAAACGGCAAGCAGCTTGTGAAACAACCTGTTTGCCCATTCTGCGGCGTCAGCCAGAAGGACGGCAGCGAGGCCAACGCTGATCGCCCCGATCCAGAAGACCAGTCTGCGTTTCCAGTCACGCATCAAAGGCGTTTCCAGTATTGTGCTGTCCGAGCGTGTTTTCAGGAATTCACGTATTAGGTATAGCAGCTTCATCGAATGCATTATATAGCGCAAGCCAGCCTTCGTCAGGTAATATCGCTGCCAAAAATAATGTGATCGATTATGACTCCTCATTCATTTAACTCCCCGGACAATGCATCGGATCCGGCAGCACAAGCGGACCTTCGCGCTGTTGGCCGTCTCTTTCCCTATCTATGGGAATTCAGGGGAAGGGTCATGCTTGCGCTCGCGCTCCTGCTCGGCGCAAAGCTTGCCTCGGTCAGCGTGCCGCTGGTTTTGAAAAAAATCATAGATGCACTGGACAAGTCTCATGCCAGCCTGACGGTTCCCGTGACCCTCATCGTTGCGTACGGGTTGCTACGTTTTTCCAGCACCACCTTCGCCGACCTTCGCGATGTGGTGTTTGCAAAGGTCACCCAGCGCGCGATGCGCAGGGTAAGCATGGCGGTGTTCGAACATCTGCATGCATTGTCATTGCGCTTTCATCTCGAGCGCCAGACTGGGGGCATCACCCGCGACATCGAGCGTGGTTCCAAGGCCATTTCAAGCCTGGTGGGATATCTTCTGTTTCGCATCGCACCTACCGTCTTGGAGATACTAATGGTGGCGGCCGTGCTGTTCGTCAAGCTGGACTGGGTATTCGGCATGATCACGCTTTTGACGCTGGCCTCGTACATATTCTTTACCGTTACCATCACGGAATGGCGTACGCAGTTTGTGCGCCGCGCCAACACGCTAGACTCGGAGGCCTATGGACGGGCGATCGACAGCCTGCTCAACTACGAGACGGTAAAGTACTTTGGCAACGAGCGCTATGAGGCAAAACGCTATGACAAGAGCCTTGCCGAATGGGAAAACGCGTCCCTGAAGTCGCAGCGATCGCTCGGGTTTTTGAATGCGGCGCAGGCAGGCACGATCGCCATCGGTGTGACGCTGATGGTCATCAGGGCGGCAAAAGGCGTGGTTGCAGGAACGCTGACGTTGGGTGACCTGGTGATGGTCAACGCCTATCTGTTGCAGATGTTCCAGCCCCTTGGCTTTCTTGGGGTGATGTACCGACAGATCAAGGAATCCATCACCGATGTGGAGCGCATGTTCACTTTGCTGCACAGGCCCAAAGAGATCCAGGATGCGCCAGATGCCGTCGGGCTCAGGGCCGGAGCAGGCAAGGTCGAATTCGAGCACGTCAGCTTTTCCTACAATGCCGACCGGCCCATACTTCACGACGTGAGTTTTGCCATTCAGGGTGGCAGGACGGTTGCAGCAGTGGGCGCGAGCGGCGCAGGTAAATCAACCCTGGCCAGACTACTTTTCCGTTTCTATGACGTCAGCCAGGGCTGTATCAGGATCGATGGCAAGGACATAAGAAGCATCACCCAGAACAGCCTGAGATCTTCCATCGGCGTGGTTCCGCAGGATACAGTGCTTTTCAACGACAGCATCTATTACAACATCGCCTACGGCAGGCCGGATGCTACGCGGGACGAAGTGATCGATGCAGCCCGTGCCGCGCATATCCTGGGTTTCATCGAATCCTTGCCCAAGGGTTGGGATACTGTCGTGGGGGAAAGAGGCCTGAAGCTTTCGGGAGGTGAGAAGCAGCGCGTCGCGATCGCAAGGACGTTGCTCAAGAACCCATCCATACTGATACTCGATGAAGCCACATCGGCGCTGGACACCAAAACCGAAAAGGCCATCCAGGCCGAGCTTACAGAAATATCCAAAGGCCGCACCAGCCTCATCATCGCGCATCGCCTCTCTACGGTAGTCGACGCAGATGAAATACTGGTATTTGATGCGGGTCGCATCGTCGAGCGCGGCCGCCATGCGGAACTGCTTACGCAAAACGGGGCGTATGCGATGATGTGGGCGATGCAGCAGGCCGAGGAAGAGTATCCCGGGCCCGGTTAAGCATCAGGATTTCTTCGTCGATTTGGCTTTGGGTTTTGCAGCAGCTTTCTTCTTGGCATCGGCCTTGGGTTTTGCCTCTGCCTTTGATTCTGCTTTTGCGCGGGCCTTCGTCGCCTTTGCGGGTTTCGTGCCTTTTGCCGCTTTTGCTGCAAGCAGCTCCAGAGCAGCTTCCAGGGTGATTTCATCCACGGATACATCCTTGGGCAAGGTCGCGTTGATCTTGCCGTGGCGCACATAAGGGCCATAGCGGCCGCTGCACACTTCCACAGTAGCCTTGTCGTCCGGATGATCGCCTAGCGTGCGCAATACGGCGTTGCCATCCTTGGCCTGTGCAAGCAGTTCCACCGTGCGCTCGAGTCCGATGTCGAAGATGCTGTCGGTGCGCGGAATGGATTTGAATTTCCCGTCATGGCCTATGTATGGACCGAAGCGGCCTATGTTGACGATGACTTTTTTCCCGCTTTCAGGATGCAACCCGAGCTCGCGCGGCAGGGAAAGCAGCTTCAATGCGGCGCCCAGGTCTGCCTGATCAATCGGCATGTCCTTGGGCCATGAAACCCGTTTGGGTTTCGTCTTTTCCCCCTCTACCACTTCGCCCAGTTGAACGTAATGGCCGTAAGGGCCGCGCAAGAGCAAAACTGGCTGATCTGTCTCCGGGTGTTTTCCCAGCTCGATGCGCACATTGTCCTGAGTTTCGCCGCCCACGCTGCGCTTGTATTTGCATTCCGGGTAGTTGGTGCAGCTGATGAAACTTCCATATCGACTGAGTTTTTTAGCCAGCGGTTTGCCGCATTCCGGACAGGTCTCGTCCAGCAGTTCCTGAGGACGCTCTATGTTGGTCTTTTCCTTGATGAGTCCGGAAAATCCCTGCCAAAATTCGTTCAAGACGCCTACCCAGTCACGCTTGCCGTCCGAAATCTCATCGAGCTCGTCCTCGAGCGAAGCCGTGAAGTTGTAGTCGACGTAGCGCGTGAAATGATCGGTCAAAAAACGCGTGACGACGCGGCCGACATCCGTCGGCATGAATCGCTTCTTGTCGAGGATGGCGTATTCCCTGGTCTGCAGCGTGGAGATGATGGTGGCATAGGTCGAAGGCCGTCCTATGCCATATTCTTCCAGCGCCTTGACGAGGCTTGCCTCGGTGAAGCGTGGCGGTGGCTGGGTGAAGTGCTGTTCTCCGTAAAGCTTGTCTACAGGCAGGACATCGCCTTCTGCGAGGGGCGGCAGCTTGCCGCCCTGCTCTTCCTCGGCGTCATCCACGTCTTCCATGTAAACGCTCATGAAACCGAGGAAAACCAGCATCTGCCCGTTGGCCCTGAACAGTGTGTCATCGCCGCCCAGGCGGATGTCAGCGCTTACCGTGTCAAACCTTGCTGCGGTCATCTGGCAAGCCAGGGTGCGCTTCCAGATCATTTCATAAAGCCGGATCTGATCCGCGGTCAAATGCTCGCGCAGGCTGTCCGGTGTGCGAGCGATCGACGTCGGACGGATCGCCTCGTGGGATTCCTGCGCGTTCTTGGTCTTGCTCTTGAAACTGGGTGCCCGGCCAGGGAGATATTCGTCGGAAAAATTGTCGCTTATGTAGGTGCGGATTTCTGCAATGGCTTCCTTAGCAAGCGATACCGAATCGGTTCTCATGTAGGAAATCAGGCCGACTGTCTGTCCTCCGATATCCACGCCTTCATAAAGCGTCTGCGCAGTGCGCATGGTCCGTTCTGTGGACATGCCGAGCTTGCGCACGGCTTCCTGCTGCAGCGTCGAGGTGGTAAAAGGCGCTGCAGCGGAGCGTTGTTTGGCTTTCTTCTCGACGCGCACCACTTTGGGCGGCAACTTTGCATCATTGAGCCTCGTGTAAATGGCATCGTATTCTGCCTGGCTCTTTATGCTCAACTGTTCGAGCTTCTTTCCCTGATACTGGATGAGGCGCGCAGAAAAAGGGTGATGATCCTTGTGGCTATCCAGGTGCACGGTCCAGTATTCCTGGCTGGTGAATGCCTCGATCTCCTGCTCGCGCTCGACGATCAGGCGCAATGCGGGGCTCTGCACTCTACCTGCAGACAGGCCCGGGCGTATCTTGCGCCATAAAAGCGGGGAAAGATTGAAGCCAACCAGATAATCCAGCGCGCGCCTTGCCTGTTGCGCGTTGACCAGCGGCATGGCGATTTCTCTCGGGTGGGCGACAGCTTCCTTTACTGCGGACTGCGTGATCTCGTAGAACACGACGCGCTTCATGGTCTTGCCCTTGAAGCCCCTCTTGGACTTCAACAGCTCCGCAATATGCCAGGCGATGGCCTCGCCCTCGCGATCAGGGTCGGGAGCCAGGAGTATGCTGTCGGCGGCCGTGGCAGCCTTGGCGATGGCATCCATGTGCTTGCTGTTGCGCGCAATGGTTTCATAATGCATCGCAAAGCCGTTTTCGGTATCAACGGCACCGCTCTTGGGAATGAGATCGCGGACATGCCCGTAAGAGGCGAGCACCTCAAAACCGCTGCCCAGATATTTTTTCAGGGTTTTGGCTTTGGCAGGGGATTCTACGATCAGAAGATTGTTTGCCATGCAGATCAATGTAATTGGGTGGATTGTATCGGGACGAGCAGTTCTTCGATCAACAGCGGGCTGAGATCCTGATGCCTGTCCCACAGCACGATCAGCATGATGAGTTTTAGCTTGTCGAGCCCAAGGTCCTTTTGCTGCAGAGCCAGGGCGCGGTCTATGATGATCTCCCGCTCGGCGGCGCTGATCATTTCCTGTTGCTCGGCGAACAGCAGGAATTGCCTTGCTTCCGAACTCAGTCGCGCAAACTCGATTTCAGCAAAAAAACGCATGCCAGCGTGATTCGGCATCTCAGGATAGCCGTCGGCATTCTGCGAACGAAGCGCGGACAGCCAGGTCAGGGCTTCGTCTATGTCTTCGCCTTCGAAACCCGCGGCTGAGAGCTTGCGCGACAATTTGTCCGGCGCAGGGTAGCTGCCTGCGTCGATATAGCTTTCGAATAGATACATCAGGATTTCAAACATAATTTTGCTTTATAGTTCAATGTATGCGTTGGAACAGTCCGCCTGGCAGCTGGGCTACCCGGTTTTCGAGTTCGTGCGTTAATAGCATGGCGGATAGCTGGCTAACCGTCAAGCCAGTGCGCTGGCAAAGCGTATCCATGTCCACAGGGTCGAAGCCCATCATGTCTAAAAGTTTATCGGATTGGTCGGGGGAGCCTTGCATGAGATCTGATTTGTTTTGCGGGAACTGGCCGCCCAGCTCTTCGAGTATGTCCTCTGCCGTTTCGACCAGCTTCGCACCCTGCTTGATAAGCTTGTGGCAGCCGCGGCTTTGCGGGGAATGTATCGAGCCTGGGATGGCAAATACATCCCTCCCCTGCTCCATCGCCTGCCTTGCAGTGATCAGGGATCCACTCTGCTGTGAGGCTTCAACGACCAGGCATCCCAGGCTCATGCCGCTGATGAGACGATTGCGGCGCGGAAAATTCGTGCCTATGGGGGGCGTGCCCAGCGGAAATTCAGAGACCAGAGCCCCCTGCCTTGCAAGCTGGTGGGCCAGATCGCGGTTGGCGGCAGGATAAACCTTGTCGAGACCTGTGCCAACTACCGCGATGCTACCGCCCTTCCCGCGCAATGCGCCGCGATGAGCCGCCGCGTCAATGCCATGAGCCATGCCGCTGATGATGCACAACCCGGCGTTGCTCAGCAGGTTGGAGAATTCCTCCGCATTGCCTATACCCTGCGGCGTGGCATTTCGGCTGCCGACAACGGCAAGCGCCGCGACATTCAGCAGATCCAGGCGACCCTTTACATACAGCAGCAATGGCGGATCGGCAATGTTGAGCAGCGCCTTGGGGTAATCCGCATCGCCTAACGCGACGACATGATTCTGCTCGTCTTCGAGCCAGACAAGTGCAGGTGAGAGCGTTTCTTCACTGATACCCTTGCGGATTGCAGAAACGATGTCAGGCTTGACGAAAGGTTTTAGTGCATCTGCTGTTGCGGTCAGAACCGATTCCGGAGAGCCGAATTCCTTCAGCAGACGCCGCGCGTGTTCTCCTCCCAGGCCGCGTATCAGGCTGAGCTTTAACCAGGATATGAGCGAATCGTCGATATGCATGCACCGGGAAAATATGGGCAGTAGCGAGACTCACCGGGTTTCAGGAGGGTGCGCGCGGCAGCCCCACGAAAACATCAGGGTGTTGAAGCGCGATCCAGAAGTTGCACAGGCATGCGCGTGTTCATCACGAGCGCATAGGAGACCTTGTCAAAAACGCGGAACACGAAGATCAGTCCGGAACGTACGTCCGGAAGTTTCAGGGGTGTACCATTGTCGTTGACGATGCGGCCCTTGCTGTAAATTGCCAGCACATTTCCGTTCTGCAAACCGTCCCTTGCGCCCTTGTTCAGCGTGATGATGCTGTCCTGCCCCGCCTGAGTCACACCGCCATAGATGGAAATTACGGTGGCATTGATCTTGGTCTCGGGCGCGCGAGGAAGGTAAGTCAGGGGTGTAGGTGCGGAAGGTGCTACCAGCAAATCTCCCACGTTGATTTCCTGTTTTGCATCGGTGACGACGCCTGTGCTGACATGGTCGAACTTGCTGATTTCTATGGAACCCAGATAGACAGCTTCGCGCCCCAGGACTTCATTCGTGTCGGGATCAGTGAAGACCTTGCCTGGACGGAATACCTGCCATGCCTTTCCCTGATTCTCAGGAAGCCCTGTGGCGTATACGACATCGCCCGAACCTACGATCACCCTCTCGTCGGGCACGCCAACCAGCCTTGGGGAGCCGGCCAACGATTCATTCGATATCACCAGGGGCTCGCTCAGGAACGGCTCGATGACCTTCGATGCAATGCTCTGGATGGCATCCTGCCTGCCTTTTTCGTAAATGACTTCCGGGGAAAGCCTGACTAGATTATTGTCTGCATTCTCTCCTTCACCCAGCCTTCTGCCTATGCTCAGCGTGCCGTGCTCCCTGTCCAGAAAAATGGCTTGGCCTGGATAAATCCAGTGCGGGTTCTTGATGGTTTCCTTGTTCATCCCCCAGATGTGCGGCCATTTCCAGGGGTCCTTGAAAAACTTGCCGGAGATGTCCCAAAGCGTGTCGCCTTTGACAACGGTATATTGGTCAGGTGCATCGCTGCGTATCTGTGCAGTGTCATCGGTTTGGCTTGCAAAAGCCAAGACAGGCAATAAAAAGCAAAACAGCGATATAATCTTACGCATGGAAACTCCGAGAGAGTCAGTGGCAAAGACGCACGGCATAGCGTGCCGCTAGATTCTGCATCCAGTCAATTAAATTAGCAAGCATTTATGGCAATCTTACAAATTCTTCAATATCCGGATGAACGGCTGCATACCGTTGCCAAAGATGTTGTTGAGGTCAATGGAGCGATCCGCAAGCTGGTGCGAGACATGGCGGAAACCATGTATGCTGCGCCAGGAGTGGGATTGGCTGCAACCCAGGTTGATGTGCACCAACGCGTCATCGTCCTGGACATTTCCGAAACGCACGACGATCTGGTGGTGCTGATCAACCCTGAAATCCTGACGTCGAGCGGTGAACAGGCGGGTGAGGAAGGCTGCCTGTCGGTGCCTGGGATATACGAGACGGTGCGACGCGCAAACAGAATAACGGTAAAGGCGCTCGATGAATCGGGCGAGCCTTTCACTCTGGACGCAGAAGGGTTTCTGGCCGTGTGCATCCAGCACGAAATGGATCATCTGCAAGGCAAGGTTTTCGTTGAATATCTTTCCCAGCTCAAACAGACAAGGTTGCGCGCCAAACTGAAAAAGCGCCGTCGTGAAGCGCTCTAGGCCATGAGAATCATCTTTGCGGGAACGCCGCATTTCGCTGCCAGCGCCCTGAGCACGCTCATTAACGAACATGAAATCGCTGCTGTCCTGACGCAGCCCGATCGCCCTTCCGGTCGCGGCATGCAGCTTAATGCGAGCCCTGTCAAGCAGCTTGCGTTGCAACACGGGCTCAAGGTATTGCAGCCGCAAACCCTGAAGTCCGAACAGGTACGGCAGGAAATTGCAGAACTGGGTGCCGAGGTGATGGTGGTGGCGGCCTATGGGCTCATTTTGCCGAAGGTTGTACTCGACATTCCAAGGCATGGCTGTCTCAATATCCACGCCTCCCTTCTGCCGCGCTGGCGCGGTGCTGCCCCGATACAGCGCGCGATTCTGGCGGGAGACAGGGAGACTGGCATCACCATCATGCAGATGGATGAGGGGCTGGATACCGGGGACATGCTGCTGCGCAAATCCTGCCTGATAGAGCCAGACGACAACGCGCAGACCTTGCACGACAGGCTCGCAGCGCTTGGCGCAGACTGCATAGTTGAAGCGCTCAGTCTGCTCGAGGCAAACAGCCTTGTTCACGTTCAACAAGACGATAACGCCGCGTGCTATGCGGCCAAGCTGCAAAAAAGCGAGGCCGCAATCGACTGGGGACAGGATGCCGCCCAGATCGAAAGGGCTGTGCGCGCATACAATCCTTATCCGGTGTGCCATGCCAACTTCAACGGTGTCGTGCTGAAGATCTGGCAGGCTGAGGTGTGCGACCGGCAAGGACGTCCGGGCGAGGTTTTGGCTGTTGACAAGCAGGGTATCGTCGTCGCGTGCGGCAAGGGTGCGCTGAAACTGCTGGTTCTGCAGCGTCCGGGGGGAAAGGCGCAAAGCGCAATGCAAGTCATGCAGGCCGTGCCCGTAAAAGTGGGCGGCCATTTTTCGGCGGCTTAGATGCTGAACATCCAATTGGCCGCATCGCAGATCGTCCAGCAAGTGCTGCTGGACGGGCGCAATCTCAACCAGGCACTGGATGAATCGCTATCGAAGAAATCGGGATGGGAACCAGCGAAGCGAGCGGCCCTGCAGGATCTGAGCTACGGCACACTGCGGTTTTACAGCGAACTCAATGCAACGCTTGGCGCATTGACGCACAAGCCTGTGACTGACAGCCGAATCAAGCATCTTCTGCTGGTCGCCTTGTTTCAGCTTCAGCATAGCAGCGCAGCGCAGCATGCCGTGGTGGATCATGCCGTGAGATCTGCAGTTACTCTGAACCCAAAAGTCCGCGGGCTGGCAAATGCGGTATTGCGCAATTTTTTGAGATGTCCTCCGGAGGTTCAAGGAACAGCCAGGTACAATCACCCTGACTGGTGGATCGATGAATTGAAATCCCAGTATGGCGATCTGGTTGCGGCTGCAATACTTGAAGCGGGCAACCAGCGTCCGCCCATGACGCTGCGCGTGAACCGGAGGCGCATATCCACTGAAGGTTATCTCGCACGGATGTCCGAAGAGGGTATCCCTGCAAGACAAATAGGACAGGAAGCGCTTCAGCTGGAAAAACCGGTATCCGTGAACAGGCTGCCGGGGTTTTTCGAGGGATTGGTGTCGGTACAGGATGCCGGTGCACAGCTTGCAGCAAGATTTCTGAATGCAGAGCGCGGCATGCGCGTACTGGATGCTTGCGCCGCACCAGGAGGCAAGACTGCGCATATCCTGGAGCTTTCTGAAGTCGACGTGGTTGCGCTGGACAAGGATGAAAAGCGCCTGCAGCGCGTAAGGGAAAATTTGCAGCGCCTCGGCTTGCAGGCGAAATTGCTTGCGGGGGATGCCTCGAATCCTGAAGGATGGTGGGACGGCAGGCCATTCGAGCGCATACTGGCTGATGTCCCGTGCTCTGCCAGCGGTGTGGTGCGCCGACATCCAGACATAAAGTGGTTGCGGAGAAAGGAAGACATCACATCTTTCGCTATACAGCAGGCGGAAATTCTGCAATCCTTGTGGAGGCTTCTGAAACCAGGCGGCATGTTGCTTTATGCCACCTGCTCGGTGTTCAGGCAGGAAAACCAGGAGGTGGTGGGAAAGTTTCTGGCAGCGCATCCGGATGCCCGTCATATGGATTTGCCGGAAAGCCAGTTGTTGCCAAACGATCAGCATGATGGATTCTTCTATGCCTTGCTGCAAAAGACAGCTTAAGTTTCTGCTGGGACTTGCCATGTGGCTGTTTGCTGCATGGTCATATGCCGACGGCATAGGTGTGAACAATGCAGAGTTGAGGTTGACTGATGAGGGCTATCAGCTGGTAGCCAATTTCAATGTAAACCTGAATCCTGTCGTGCAGCAGACGCTGTCTCTGGGCGTGCCGCTCTATTTCGTCGGCGAATTTTCGCTGACGAGGTCGCGCTGGTACTGGCTAGACGAAACGGTCTTTCAGAGCGATCAGACCATCAAGCTTTCCTATAATGCGTTGACCAGGCAATATCGCATTTCGCGAGGCGCACTGTTCCAGAACTTCACCAGCCTGGATGAAATGATGCGCATACTGGAGCGCCAGATTTCCGCCTACTTTCCGGCTGATTCGATGAAGAAGGGTGGCAGCTATACCGCGTCGGTGAGATTGCGCCTCGATACCAAGCAGCTTCCCAAATTGATGCAGGTAAATGTGCTGACCAGCAAGGACTGGAATTTTGATTCCGGCTGGTACCGCTGGACGATACGTCCTCCAGAGGGTGTAGTACGCAGGAAAACGGAGTAGCGCTCTTGAAATACCTGATCATCCTGAGCATCGTTGCCGGCATGGGGCTGTTGTATCTGCTGTCCAGCAGCAGCGCGAATACCGAGGTTTTTTCGATGAACTATTATAGCCTGCTGGCTCTGATGGGCCTTTTGGCGGCAGGATTGCTGGGGCTGGTAGGCGTTCAGATCTGGCGGCTGCGAGAGAAACTGAAGAACAAGGTATTTGGTGCCAAGCTGACACTCAGGCTGGTGCTTTTTTTCACGCTCATCGCAGTGCTGCCTGGCATCCTGGTTTATGCGGTATCGGTCGGTTTTCTCTCCAAAAGCATCGAGTCGTGGTTTGACGTGAGAGTCGAGAAGGCGCTGGAAGGCGGACTGAACCTTGGCAAAAGCAGTCTGGACAACAGCTTGAAGGATTTGACGAAAAAGACCCAGTTTATTGCGCTGCTGCTATCGGAAAAAAACCCGAAGCAGTTTCAGAGCGCGCTGACTCAGCTTGTCGACGAAGGGGCGGTTCAGGAATCGACGCTGTTCGATATTCGCGGCAGGATGGTCGCGTTTGCCGCAATCAATAACGTGCTCTTGCCGGATGTTCCTGATGACAAGCTGATCCAGGAGGTGCGCGAAAAGGGAAATTATGCGGCCATTGAGGAACTGCCCAACAAGGCCATGGTATTGAGGGTGCTGGTGCTGGTCAGCGCAAACAGTTATACGGGCAAGAATTACATATTGCAGTTCAATCAGGCTGTCCCCAAACAGATTGAGGCGGACGCGGAAACGGTGCAAGCTGTTTATCGCGATTATCAGGAGTTGACGCTATCCAGGGTGGGGCTGAAGCGCCTTTATGGCATCACGCTGACGTTGTCATTGCTGGTGGTTTTGCTGACCGCAATTTCAGTCGCTTTTTTCATCAGTGAACGGCTCGGTTCCTCACTCGAGGCGTTGGCCGAGGGCACGCGCGCGGTCGCGCAGGGTGACTTTACCGGCCGCCATCCGATACGCAGCAGCGATGAACTGGGGGCGCTGACCGGGCTGTTCAATCAGATGACGCAACAGCTGGCTGATGCCAAGCGCGTTAGCGAAAGACAGCAGCGCGAGGTCGAGAGATCCAGAGGATATCTGGAGAGCGTGCTTACCCATCTGTCTTCGGGCGTATTGGCTCTGGATGGAGAGTTCAGGCTGCGCTCGGGAAATACCAGCGCTGAACAGATTCTTGGCGTGCCTCTGCACGAGATGCAGCGCGTATCACTGCAGAACATTGCGGAAAAGTACGCGCTGCTTAATACCTTTTGCCAGACGATAACGGCTGCTTTTGCAGATACCAGCAACGGCGAATGGCAGCGACAGATCGAGCGATTGAGCAAGAATGGCGTGCAGATTTTGCTGATGCGCGGTACGCGCCTGCCACAGGGAGCAGAGGCCGGCTTCGTCGTGGTTTTCGACGACATCACTCACCTGTTGCAAGCCGAGCGTCAGTCTGCCTGGGGCGAAGTGGCGCGCCGTTTGGCCCATGAAATCAAGAATCCGCTTACGCCGATACAGTTGTCCGCAGAGCGGTTGCAATTCAAATTGAGCAGCAAGTTGGATGAGCCCGACGCGAAGCTTTTGCAGCGCGCAACGCAAACCATCGTGAGCCAGGTGGCTGCGATGAAAAACATGGTCAGCGATTTTGCCGATTATGCGCGCGGCCCGGTATTGAGGTTGACAGAACTGGATATACACAAGCTGGTCAAGGAAGTGCTTGGATTATACGAGGCCAATGCCGTTCCGATTGCCTTGAAACTAAATGCAGGTTGCGCCAGGATAAATGGAGATGCAACAAGATTGCGTCAGGTTTTGCATAATTTATTGCAGAATGCGCAGGATGCATTGCAGGGATTGCCAAATCCTCAGATAACCCTGAGCACAGAAAATATGGACGGTGAAATATATGTACGCGTGCTGGACAACGGCAGCGGTTTCTCGGAAAACGCATTATCCAGGGTTTTCGAGCCGTACATGACGACAAAAACCAAGGGTACGGGACTGGGGTTGGCGATCGTCAAGAAGATCATCGAAGAGCATGGCGGCAAGATAAATGTCGAAAATCATGTCAATGGCGGAGCATGTGTCAGTTTCAGCCTGCCGCTGAACGAGGAGCTGGGATAATGAGCAAACAGATATTGGTGGTTGACGATGAAGTGGGGATAAGGGAGTTGCTGGCTGAAATCCTTTTCGATGAAGGGTACCAGGTGGCACTTGCCGAAAATGCACATCAGGCTCGTTGTTTCCGACAGGAAAATGAACCGGACCTGGTGCTCCTGGATATATGGATGCCGGATATCGACGGCGTGACCTTGCTGAAGGAGTGGGTGGAACAGGATATGCTCACGATGCCTGTGGTGATGATGTCGGGCCACGGCACGATAGAGACGGCAGTCGAGGCTACCCGCATCGGGGCGGTGGATTTTCTTGAAAAACCGATATCGATGCAAAAGCTATTGGGAACGATAGCGCACGCAATCAAGGAGGGGGCACCGAGACCGCAAATGCCAGTCACCGATGCGGTGCAGAATCTGGTTGTGGAGATCGATGGATCTTCCAGGCATTTTACGCTACCTCTGGATTTGCCGCTGCGCGAAGCGCGCGAGCATTTTGACGCGATATATTTTGATTACCATCTGCAAAAGGAAGATGGCAATGTGTCCCGCGTGGCCGAGAAAATTGGGCTAGAACGGACGCATTTGTATCGAAAACTCAAACAACTGGGCATAAAAGTAGCTAAAAAGTCTGCTGAAAGCGAAGGGTGATGTTTTTTCCCGTTGTTCGTGCATGGCCTTTGTCTTCGATTGGGTTGATGTATTGCGGGGTGTGCGGCATAATCAATAAATTGACAATTCGGCAATGAATATAACCCATCCTCAGGGATGTTTGAAGGAGTCAGTAAATGACAGCAAATCGCAACATTACCCCGCCAAAATACAATGACACAACCGGTGCAATACGCATGCTGGCTGTCGATGCCGTGCAGAAAGCAAATTCCGGTCATCCGGGGGCGCCCATGGGCATGGCAGAGATAGCCGATGTGCTGTGGAACCGTCATTTGCGTCATAATCCGGCAAATCCGAAGTGGCCCAATCGCGACCGTTTCATGATGTCCAATGGCCACGGCTCGATGCTGGTTTATGCATTGCTGCATCTGTCTGGATATGATCTGCCGATCGAGGAGCTGAAGCGTTTCCGCCAGATGCACTCAAAGACGCCTGGTCACCCCGAATATGGCTATACGCCTGGCGTTGAAACCACCGGCGGGCCGTTGGGTCAAGGCATCACCAATGCAGTCGGCATGGCCATGGCAGAAAAACTGTTGGCTGCCGAATTCAACAAGCCGGGACATGAAATCGTAGATCATCACACCTATGTGTTTCTGGGCGATGGCTGCATGATGGAAGGAATTTCCCATGAGGCCTGCGCTCTGGCCGGAACCTGGGGGCTGGGCAAGCTGATCGCCTTCTGGGATGACAACGAAATTTCGATTGACGGCCATACCAACGGCTGGTTCACGGATGATACGCCGAAGCGTTTCGAAGCCTATGGCTGGCACGTGATTGCAGACGTCCAAGGTCATGATCCTGTAGTAATCGATGAGGCAATAAAAGCCGCCAAGGCAGTGACCGACAAGCCGACCCTGATTTGTTGCAAGACGATCATAGGCGCGGGTTCTCCGAACAAGGAAGGTACCCACGACGTGCACGGTGCTGCATTGGGTGATGCGGAAGTGGCGGCAACGCGTTCTCACATAGGCTGGAACTATCCCCCTTTTGAAATCCCTACCCATGTCTATGAAGCCTGGGATGCGCGCACGCGCGGCGCAGGGCTGGAGACGCTATGGAACAACAAGTTTGCAGAATATCGCGCCGCATACCCGGCCGAAGCGGCCGAATTCGAGCGTCGCATCAAGGGTGAGCTGCCCGCCAATTGGACTCAGCATGTGGCTGCTGCGATTGCACAGATCGATGCCAAGGGTGAAACCATTGCGACCCGCAAGGCATCTCAGAATGCGATCAACGCACTGGCGCCTGTATTGCCGGAGTTCCTGGGCGGTTCGGCCGACCTGACCGGCTCGAACCTGACCAACTGGACAGGTTGCAAGCATGTGCACGCAAAAACGACAGGCAACTACATCAGCTATGGCGTGCGCGAATTTGGCATGTCGCACATCATGAACGGCATGGCATTGCACGGCGGATTCCTGCCTTTCGGCGGCACGTTCCTGATGTTCTCCGAATATGCGCGCAATGCACTGCGCATGTCAGCGCTGATGAAGCAGCGCGTCATTTTTGTTTTCACGCACGACTCCATCGGCCTGGGCGAAGACGGCCCCACGCATCAGCCGGTTGAACAGACCGCCACGCTGAGATACATACCAAATATGGAAGTGTGGCGCCCATGCGACACGGTCGAGTCCATCGTGAGCTGGGCGGCAGCGATCGAACGCAACGATGGCCCGACAAGCCTAATCTTCAGCCGTCAGAACCTTGCGTACCAGAAACGCGATGCTCAGCAGATTGCCAACATCCGCAAGGGGGCATATGTGCTTTCCGAAGCGGTCGGCGGCAAGCCTCAGGCGATAATAATCGCGACGGGATCTGAAGTTTCGTTGGCGATGGAAGCGCAGAAGGCGCTAGCTGCGGAAGGCGTCAACGTGCGCGTGGTATCCATGCCATCGACGACCGTTTTTGACAAGCAGGATCAGGCCTACAAGGACAGCGTTCTGCCCAAGGGCATCAAGCGCGTGGCCGTCGAGGCGGGCGTTACCGGCGGCTGGTACAAATACGTCGGCCTGGATGGAGCTATCGTCGGCATGGACAGCTTCGGTGAATCGGCACCTGCGCCTGAATTGTTCAAGCACTTCGGTTTCACGGCTGAGAACGTCGTCAAGGCAGTCAAGGGTATTTTGTAGATTTAAAACGTGACGGTAGATAAGGTTCTGGCTTGGCCGGGGCGAGACTAAATTCAAAATAAGATGGGGAGATAAATATGGCAATCAAGGTTGGCATCAATGGTTTTGGGCGCATCGGACGCATGGTTTTCCGCGCAGCGGCAAAGGACTTTCCGGAAATCGAGGTGGTTGCCATCAACGATTTGCTGGAACCGGATTATCTGGCTTACATGCTGAGATATGATTCGGTGCATGGGCGTTTCAATGGCGATATCGGCGTCAAGGGCAACAATCTTGTCGTCAATGGCAAGGAAATCCGCCTGACCGCAGAGCGTGATCCCGCGAACCTGAAGTGGAACGAGGCAGGTGTGGACATCGTGATCGAGTGCACTGGCTTCTTCCTGACCAAGGAATCCTGCCAGGCACACATCAATGCCGGCGCAAAGAAGGTGATCCAGTCGGCGCCAAGCAAGGACGACACGCCGATGTTCGTGTACGGCGTGAACCACGAAACCTACAAGGGCGAGTCCATCGTGTCGGCAGCTTCCTGCACTACCAATGCTCTCGCACCCGTTGCCAAAGTGCTGAACGATACCTTCGGCATCAAGCGCGGCCTGATGACGACGGTGCATGCTGCAACTGCCACTCAGAAGACAGTGGATGGGCCGTCGAACAAGGACTGGCGCGGTGGCCGTGGCATTCTGGAAAACATCATTCCTTCCTCGACGGGTGCGGCCAAGGCGGTGGGTGTAGTTATTCCAGCTTTGAACAAGAAGCTGACTGGCATGGCTTTCCGCGTGCCAACCTCAGACGTATCCGTGGTGGATCTCACCTGCGAGCTGAACAATGCTGCGACCTATGACCAGATTTGCGAGGCGATGAAAGCCGCTTCCGAATCCGGCCCGCTGAAAGGCGTTCTGGGTTATACGACCGAAAAAGTGGTTTCGACCGATTTCCGCGGTTACACATGCCCTTCCGTGTTCGATGCGGAAGCCGGCATCGCGCTCGATCCAACCTTCGTCAAGGTGGTTGCCTGGTACGACAATGAGTATGGCTACACCTGCAACCTGATGCGCATGGTGCGTCACATCGCTTAACTCACAAAGGGCTGGCATCGCGCCGGCCCTTTTGATTCACAGTTTAGACTCAAAAGGAAAACAATGTCCGTTATCAAAATGACCGATTTGGATCTTAAGGGCAAGCGCGTCCTGATCCGTTCCGACCTGAACGTGCCAGTCAAGGACGGCAAGGTGACATCCGATGCACGCATCACCGCCTCGATGGCGACGATCAATGCTGCGCTGAATGCGGGCGCACGCGTGATGGTGACCTCACATCTTGGGCGTCCGGTTGAAGGCGAGTATTCCGAAGAAAACTCCTTGAAGCCTGTTGCAGACGTGATCGCAAACAAGCTTGGCAAGCCTGTGCGTCTTATCCGCGACTGGATAGATGGCGGATTCAGCGTCGCAGAAGGTGAGCTGGTCCTGCTCGAGAACTGCCGTTTCAACAAGGGCGAGAAAAAAAGTATTGATGAGCTTTCGAAAAAATACGCGGCGCTTTGCGATGTATTCGTGATGGATGCGTTTGGAACTGCGCACCGCGCAGAGGCCTCGACGCATGGCGTTGCGAAATTTGCGCCGGTAGCGGCTGCAGGCATCCTGCTCACCGAAGAGCTCGAGGCCCTGACCAAGGCTTTGCTGCAACCCGCGCGTCCCATGGTTGCGATCGTGGGAGGCTCCAAGGTTTCAACCAAGCTGACCGTTCTTGAGTCGCTTGCGGAAAAATGCGAGCAGCTGGTGGTTGGGGGCGGCATTGCCAATACATTCCTGAAGGCGACAGGACATCCGGTTGGCAAGTCGCTCTGCGAGGATGATCTGGTTCCCACAGCCAAGGCGCTGATCGAGAAGATGAGCGCACGCGGCGCGATGATCCCCATCGCAACGGATGTGGTCGTGGGCAAGGAGCCACCGTTTGTCGCAGGCAATGAAAACACGCCGGCCATCCTGAAATCGGCAAACGATGTCGCCGAAAACGAAATGATCTTTGACATCGGTCCCAACTCCGCTCAGGAAATCGCCGACATCATCATGAAGGCGGGTACAGTGGTGTGGAACGGTCCGGTGGGCGTATTCGAATTCGACCAGTTTGGAGAGGGAACGAAGGCCATTGCAAAGGCGATCGCCGAAACCAGGGCATTCACGCTGGCAGGCGGTGGAGACACGATAGCCGCGATACAGAAGTACGACATCTACGACAAGTTGTCTTACATCTCCACGGCGGGCGGAGCATTCCTCGAATTCTTGGAAGGCAAGACGCTGCCCGCTGTTGCGATACTGGAAGAGCGTGCAAAAAACAATTAAATAGGAATCTCATGCTGCGTAGAACCAAAATAGTTGCAACGCTGGGACCGGCCTCCAACGATCAGAAAGTGCTGGAACAAATGATCCGCGCGGGCGTGGATCTGGTGCGCATGAATTTTTCCCATGGCTCTGCTGAGGATCACATGAAACGCGCGGAGATTGTGCGCGCTGCGGCCAAGTCCGTTGGGCATACAGTGGGCATACTGGCGGACTTGCAGGGGCCGAAGATACGCGTGGGAAAATTCGAAAATGAAAAGATCACGCTGAACAAGGGGGACACCTTCGTACTGGATGCGGAGCTCAAAGGGCTTGGCAACCAGCAGACAGTGGGTCTCGACTACAAGGAGCTGCCGAACGATGTGAGCGCGGGATCGGTGCTGCTTTTGAACGACGGCATGCTCGAGTTCGATGTGGTCGAAGTGAATGGATCCAAGGTGGTGTGCAAGGTGGTGCGCGGAGGCGTACTGTCCAACAACAAGGGCATCAACCGCAAGGGCGGAGGGCTGACAGCACCTGCGCTAACCGAGAAGGACAAGGAAGACATCAAGACGGCGGCGCTGATCAAGGCCGACTATCTGGCGATTTCCTTTCCGCGCAGCGGCGATGACATGCGCTATGCCAGGAAGCTGATGCACGAGGCGGGCGGACAGAGCCTGCTGATGGCCAAGATCGAACGCGCGGAGGCAATTCCGGCGCTGGCGGACATCATAGAAGCCTCGGATGCGATCATGGTGGCGCGCGGCGATTTGAGCGTGGAAGTCGGAGATGCGGCGGTCCCAGGATTACAAAAGCGCATGATCAAGATGGCGAGGACCAAGAACCGCCTGGTGATCACCGCCACGCAGATGATGGAGTCGATGATCACCAATCCGATTCCGACCCGCGCCGAGGTGTCGGATGTGGCGAACGCGGTGCTGGATGGCACGGATGCGGTCATGCTGTCTGCAGAGACCGCAGTCGGCGATTATCCCGTCGAGACCATAGAGGCGATGGCGCGCATCTGCCTGAACGCAGAGCATCACACGGAAGACCGTGACATAGACCGCCGCGGCGTGAACCACAAGTTCACCCGCATAGACCAGTCGATTGCGATGTCGGCGCTGTTTGCAGCATCGCATTTCAATGTGAAGGCGATCGTTGCGCTGACGCAGTCAGGATCAACGGCTTTGTGGATGTCTCGCGTGAATGCGGGCGTGCCCATTTTTGCGATCACGCCCGTGGAGCAGACCCTGACCAAGGTCACCCTGTTCAGCGGTGTGCATCCTGTCTACTTCCCCAGCAGGGGCGACAATCAGCCGGCACAGGAGCTGATCGCCGCAGAACAGAAGCTCGTGGAACTGGGCTATGTCAAGGACGGCGATCTGGTCGTGGTGACGGTGGGAGAGGCTGTAGGCAAATCGGGGCATACCAATACCATGAAGATCGTAAGGGTTGGCGATCATCACAAGAACAGCATTTAGACGTTATACTGTCAAAAGACAGAGGCTTATGAAATTATTATTTGGATAATGAGGAGAAAAAAATGGCTTTAGTATCTTTGCGTCAACTTCTGGATCACGCTGCGGAAAACAGCTATGGTCTGCCGGCATTCAACGTGAACAATCTGGAACAGGTCAAGGCCATCATGGAAGCGGCCGACGAGTGCAACAGCCCGGTCATCATGCAGGGTTCGGCAGGCGCGCGCAAATATGCGGGCGAACCATTCCTGCGCCACCTGATCGAAGCTGCAGTCGAGATGTATCCCCACATTCCTGTCGTCATGCACCAGGATCACGGCGCATCGCCTGCCGTTTGCATCAACGCGATCAAGTCGGGTTTTTCCAGCGTGATGATGGATGGCTCGCTGATGACTGATGGCAAGACGCCATCCAGCTTCGAATACAACGTCAACGTGTCCCGTCAGGTTGTTGAAATGTCGCACGCGGTGGGCGTTTCCGTCGAAGGCGAACTGGGCTGCCTGGGTTCCCTTGAGTCCGGTCACGGAGAGAAGGAAGACGGTCACGGCGCCGAAGGCGTGCTGAGTCACGACCAGTTGCTGACGGATCCCGAGGAAGCTGCAGACTTCGTGCGCAAGACAAAAGTCGATGCATTGGCCATCGCGATCGGCACCTCGCACGGCGCGTACAAATTCACGAAGCCGCCCACAGGTGAGACTCTGGCGATCAGCCGCATTAAGGAAATTCACGCCCGCATACCCAACACCCATCTGGTTATGCACGGTTCCTCTTCCGTGCCTCAGGAATGGCTGGAGATCATCAACAAGTTCGGCGGTGCGATGCCCCAGACCTATGGCGTTCCTGTCGCGGAGATCGTCGAGGGCATCAAGCACGGCGTTCGCAAGGTGAACATCGACACCGACCTGCGCATGGCGTCGACCGGTGCGACTCGCCGCTATCTCGCTGAGAACCCCAAGGACTTCGATCCTCGCAAGTTCCTGGCAGAAACCACCAAGGCGATGAAGGCGATCTGCAAGGCAAGATACGAAGCCTTTGGCAGCGCAGGGCAGGCAGCCAAGATCAAGCCTATCGCGCTGGACGTGATGGCAGCCCGCTATGCCAAGGGCGAGCTGGATCCTATCATCAAGTAATACGGTAATACTGATCCAATGTATGGCCGCCTTGAGCGGCCATTTTTTATCAGCATCACGCGACCTTGGGCGTCGGGCCGGGAGCAACACAAGCCCGATAACCTGAACTACTTCAACCGCCCGATGCGGACCCGCATGCAGAGTGGTGTGGGAGGGGAACGGTCAGGTTATCTGACCGCCCCTATCCCGATCCTGCGAGAAACAGATTTGTCATTCTGCCGCAACATTTCAGAGATAGAGTTGTGGTAGGGCGCAAAGCCGAGCATAACCTCTACCGATTTCCATGAGCAAAGAAACTTCCGTTCTGCTGGTCGAAGACGATCCGATGATAGGCCAGAGCCTGGTGCGTGCGCTGAATGACGCGCGCATGCAAGTCTGCTGGTGCAAGGATGGCAATGAAGGCAAGACGGCGGTCGAATCGGGCAGCTACAACCTGGTACTGTTGGATCTTGGCCTCCCAGGCAAATCCGGCCTGGAAATTCTGAAGGAGATGAGGGCTAGCGGCAATCGAACACCGACTTTCATCATCACAGCGCGTGAACAAATCGACGATGTGGAAAAGGGCCTCGACATGGGAGGCGACGATTATCTTGTCAAACCTTTCAGCATCAATGAACTCCTTGCGAGAATAAGCAGGATATCGCGCTGGGACGGCAACAACGCGGTGCTGAGCAATGGCGAAATCGCTCTGGATCTAACAACATACAAGATCACATACCGGGGAACGACCCACATGCTTTCGGTCAGGGAACTCGCGCTGATGAACGCATTTCTGAAGCATCCTGGCATGATACTTTCGCGCAGTCAGCTTGAAAAGCATCTGTATGGCTGGATAGACGAGATCGACAGCAATGTAATCGAGGTGCTGATACACGGTTTGCGCAAGAAATTCGACAGCGAGATCATACGCAACGTGCGGGGCATCGGCTGGATGGTAAACGGGAACGCTTGAAGATGTCCCTGAAAAACCAGTTGACCTTCTGGTCCGTCGGGCTGCTGACGCTGATCGCGCTACTTGCCGGAAGCATTTCCTACCTGCTAGGCCAGAAAGGTGCAGGTCTGTTCCTCGACCATCAACTTCGTCTGGTTGCAGGCAGTGTGGATGAGGGTTCGCAGTTGCCAGCCATGCAGAAGAAGTATCTTGCTGAAGACCAGCAGAAAAAGGAATACGGCTTCGTGATTCAGGTCGGCATGGCGAACGAACCCGTTCGATCGTCCAGGCCTGATTTCAATCTTCCGTTGGCAAGTGCAAGCGGTTATTCGGAACAGTTCTATCACGGAGAGAAGTGGCGAGCATACACATTGGTGTATCCGGAGAGGACAGTACAGGTCTCACAGTCAGATGCGGTCAGACGAGACATCGCATCGGATGCAGCGCTGTTTGCCGCCCTGCCCATAGCCGGCTTGCTTCCGCTTTCATGGATACTGGTGCTTATCGGAGTGGGTCGCATCCTGAAGCCGCTTGCGGATGTGACGATGGCGGTGACCTTGCGGGATGCATCCAGCCTTGCGCCGATTCCAGGAAAAAACATACCAGCAGAGGCAGCACCCCTGATCACCGAGATAAACAGCCTGCTTCTGCGGATACAGGAATCGATCGAATCACGGCGCAATTTCGTGATGGATGCAGCGCACGAACTACGGACTCCGCTTACGGCGCTTCAACTGCAAATTGACAACCTTGCCCAGAGTCGCTCGCCCGAAGACATGGAAGTGCGAATTGCTGAATTGCGGTTCGGGATGCAGCGCGCTTCGCATATCGTAGCGCAGCTTCTGAGAATGGCTCGCTACGAAGCGAGCGAGCACACGTCGGCCAGAGCGCGCGTCGATCTGGGCAGTGTAATGAAACACTGCATCAGCTCCATCATACCGGTTGCAGACAAATCGGGAATAGACCTCGGAATGGTTTGCGATGAAGAGGCAGAGATACTGGCAAATGATGATGATCTGCGCATCCTGTTTGGCAACCTGCTGGACAATGCAGTCCGTTATACGCAGAGCGGCGGCAGGATTGACGTGGCCATCGAGGTAAAAGGGCAGATGGTCAGTGTTTCTATCGTGGACAATGGGCCGGGAATTCCTGAGGAAATGTTGCCCCGCGTCTTCGATCGGTTTTTCAGGGTTCAGGGACACCAGGTGGAGGGAAGCGGAATCGGGCTTGCGCTCGTGCAAGCGATTGCAAAGCGCGAATCTGCCGAACTGAGCCTGAAGAACAGGGAAGATGGCCGAGGCCTGCAAGCGACAGTGACTTTCAAACTGTTTGTGAACAGGGACGCTGACGGAACACAAAACGATCGTGTAACAAAAGCTTCATTCTAATTTAACGCTGACTTAAGTCTCGATTCATATTCTTCATGGAAGAAAGTATGGCTGCTGCGCGTTGCGCTTGAAGCCTGTCGATTTGAAAACCAAGGGAGAATGAAATGCAAGTCAGTTTCAGAATGAAAAAACTCGTTCAGTTGATGCTGGGCGGTGCGTTGATCAGCGCAGCTCAGCTGTCTTTTGCTCAGGACACTGTGGATCTGGGAACGGTACAGAGCGGAAGCAATTCGGATAATGCGCCAACGCAGACTCAGAATTCCGCGACCTATCAGGCACCAACTAAGGGTTCGCTCGTCGCGACCGAACCACAGTCGATCATCAATCAGCACTACATTCAGGAAAACGCAGCACCTGGCTCCAATTATTCCGATATTGCTGCCATTGCACCCAGCGTGATGAGTGTGGATCCCAACGGGGCGGGTATGATGGAAACGCAAGCCCTATCGATGAGGGGATTTCAGAATGGTCAGTACAACGTGACCTTCGATGGAATACCTTGGGGAGATTCGAACGATTTCTCGCAGCATTCGACATCCTATTTCATGCAGCAGGATACCGGTAAAATCGTCGTAGACCGTGGCCCGGGGGATGCTAGCAATATCGGCAATGCGACATTCGGCGGAACGATCGCCGTTTCTTCAAAGGATGTCAGCTCGCAAGGCGCAGTGACTCCCTATGCGACGGTCGGAAGTTTCAACACCAGGCTGTTCGGCGCGGAGCTGGATACAGGAACGATGAAGGACGCCGGGGATGCGCGCGCCTTCATCGATTACAAGAATTTCCAGACAGATGGCTATCTGACCAATGCAGCCCAGCGCCGTGAGAATCTGTTTTTCAAATACATCAGGCCGGTTGGAGACGATTCGCTGCTCACCATAGTAACCATGCAGAACAAGATACATCAAAATGTTGCTTTGGGAACGACAGCTGCTAACATGCAAAAATTCGGCACCAACTTCGGTCTTAACACTGATCCGACCAGCCAGGATTTCGCAGGCTACAACATAGACAACATTACATCTGACTTCGAGTATGTCGGACTGCAAACCAGACAAGGCGATTGGACGATAGACGACAAGCTCTACACCTATGCTTATTACCACGACGGCACCAACGGTGTGGATCCTGGCCTTGGACAACCCAATGGCACGACATATGGTCCGAACAACGTGCCAGGACAGATGATGACCATGAATTACAGATCTGTTGGCAATACCCTGCGCATGTCCAGGCCGGCAGGCTCTGGCCAGATCGACATGGGTCTGTGGGTCGACCATCAGGCAAACAACCGTTCGCAGATCGAGGTCGATTTTTCGCTCAATGGCGCGCTCAATCCTGCGGGCGGCGGTGTCAACGGGGTAGACCGCCTGATGACCGACACGCTGACCACCATACAGCCTTATTTGCAGTATGAATGGAAGCCGATAAAGGATTTGACCGTGACTCCTGGCGTAAAATATGTTTCCTTCAATCGCACGATAGATGCGACCGTAAATCAGGGAGCAACAAACGGTCCGCTAAGCACTTCTCAGACCTGGACCAAGGCGTTGCCGACATTGACTGCGCGTTACATGGTCCAACCCGACCTGTCGGTCTATGCACAATATGCGCAGGGTATGCTGGCACCCAACCTCAATGCATTTTATCCAACCCATGGCACGGTTGCCACCGATCCCAGCACGCTGCAACCGTCAGAATCGACCAATTATCAGATGGGAACGACATGGAATACGGACAAGTTGACGTTATCCGCTGATATTTATTACATCGATTTTTCCAACCAGAATACCCCGACGCCCTGCGGCATCTATACCTGCTACAACAACACGGGCGGCGTGAAATACAGTGGTATCGAGGGCGAAGGCACTTATGTGATGGGCGCAGGCTTCAGCCTTTATGGCAATTATGCCATCAACAACTATTCGGTAAGCACTGCAGGTACGGTATTGCAAAACATACCGAAGGGAACGGCAGCCTTGGGCTTGATTTACAACCATGGTCCGGCTTATGCCTCGCTGATGGCCAAGGAAGTTGGGCAGTATTACAGCGGCGTGGATATCAACGGCAACGCGATTCCGTTTTCGAGCTATACCACCGTGAATTTCGCTTCGAGTTATACGCTGGATAAGAACGGTTTTCTCGGCAGGAACGCAAGGGTCGGATTTCAGATTGACAACCTGCTGAACAAGAACCAGATATACGCTTCTTTTGCCAACGATGCAAATGGCAATCCGATGTTCTATGCGATGCCGACGCGAACCGTGATGGTGAGCCTGTCCGTCGATCTTTAAGTACGGATGTCACAGGGGCTTTTGCCCCTGTGCCTTTCGCGGAAGAGGATAAACACATGCCAGGATACATCGGCATTATTTTATGCATTCTGTTTGCATTTGCAGGCAGGAATGCGCTCGCGGAGGGCTCAGCCTACATCGTGCTGGGAGAAAATGGTGCTCAGGTAGCAAGATATATCACTGCAGAAGCAAGTTGTCCATTGATCCGGATTGATGGACGAGAAACACGAATGAATGTGCGAGCCAGGCCTGCTTCACTGCCTGGCAGATCGGGAAAGCCGTCCGTATTTCCGCTGCTTACCTGCGAAATGGAACTTCCTGAAAACGCAGTACATGTCACGGTTGGCAATGAGATGCTGCCGCTTAAACCGAAGCTCGTAAAGAGGATCGTCGTCATCGGCGATACAGGCTGCAGGCTGAAGAAAGGAGACCACGCATACCAGGCGTGCAATGACAAAAGACAATATCCTTTTGCTAGGATAGCTGCAGAAGCGGCAAGCTGGAAGCCCGATCTTGTCTTGCATGTAGGTGATCTGCTGTACAGGGAAAACCCCTGCCCTTCCGGCCATCCGGAGTGCCAGGGCAGTCCATGGGGTTATGGCTGGGATGCATGGAACGCGGATTTTTTCATCCCAGGGGAAGCGCTGCTGAAGGCGGCGCCATGGGTACTGGTGCGCGGCAACCATGAATCCTGTTCCCGGGCAGGCCAAGGCTGGTGGCTCATGATGGACCCTCGCCCTCTGGAATCAGGGAGGGATTGCAATGATGCGGCTGATGACGACATGGGAGATTACAGCGATCCCTATGCGGTTCCCTTGGGAGATGGCGCACAGCTTATCGTGATGGATACATCCAGTTCGCCAGAACATGCGGTTTCTGCCGCGAGTATAGGTTGGATCAAATTCAAAAGAATGCATGAGAGGCTGGCGGAGTTGGTGAAGCAGGCTTCCTACAACATGGTTGCAAATCATCAACCGATACTTGGCCTGTCGACTTCCGAGGATGGTCGCGTGTTTCCGGGGAATCAGGGAATCCAGTCGGTATTTGGCGCGCTCGATCCCAAGTTCCTGCCGGCAGGGGTGAACTTGCTGCTTTCAGGCCATGTGCATGCATGGCAGCAGGTGAGCTTTTCAAGCCCGCATCCCACACAATTCATCGCGGGCTTTTCCGGCACGATGGAAGATACGACACCCTTGCCTGACCCCATTGATGTTGCTCCGGCATCAGGAGCTGTCGTTGAACATCTTAGCTCATGGTTCGGAGGTTTCGGTTACATGACCCTGGAGAGAAAAGGGGCTGCTAACTGGGAAGCCCGGGTTTGGGATGTAAATGGAAAATTGCGCAATACATGTGCGATTGACGGCAGCCACTCCGTCTGCGATCAGGCGCACATTGAATAGATATTTTAAGGGGATAGGAGAAAGATATGAACATGGAAACGATAGAACACGTTGCGAATTCTTCCAGCGGGATACTGTATCTGATGGCGGTGCTGCTGCTGGTGGCGCTGACCATCGCGATCGAGCGCAGTTGGCACCTGATGAAGGTGATAAATCAGGGCAATCAGATCATGGACAAGCTGGAGTCCGAGACGCGCATCGGCGATCAGACGCTCGCTCATCTGGGCGAAGGATATGCGCTGCTGCCGCATGTGAACGTGATCGAAGTTGCCTTGAAGCACGATCTCGCGCACGACTTCGACA
>JAJXTH010000041.1 GCA_021783995.1 Pseudomonadota bacterium | reverse complement strand
TCAGACCAGGGATCAGACCAGGGATCAGACCAGGGATCAGACCAGGGATCAGACCAGGGATCAGACCAGGGATCAGACCAGGGATCAGACCAGGGATCAGACCAGGGATCAGACCAGGGATCAGACCAGGGATCAGACCAGGGATCAGACCAGGGATCAGACCAGGGATCAGACCAGGGATCAGACCGGAAATTGAAACGGTATATCCTGTTTGAGGGTGATTTGTGCTGCTTGGGCGGTAAAGGGAGGAGCTTCTATCAGCTACTCGGGTCCGCCGCCCAGTGCCTTTACCAGCAGCACGCTTCCTGTCATGCGCCTTCCCTCTAGCGCTGCGAGCTGTTGCTCTGCCTGAAGGTACTGTATCTTCGATGTGACTAGGTCCTGATACGGCGACATGCCGCCCTCGAAACCGAACTTGGCCTGCTCCAGATTTTTTGAAGACGAAACGACAGCAGATTTCTGGGACGCGCTCTCGAGTCCCAGGCGGTTAAGAGTGCTCATGCCGTCTTCGACCTCCCTGTACGCATTGAGCACGGTCTGCCTGTAGTTCGCGACGGTCTCCTCGTAGCGCGCCTTAGCCTCATCGGTGAGCGAACGCCGCAATCCAGCATCGAACAGGTTGACCGCAGCGGCGAGCCCCAGCGACCAGAATTCGCTCGGTGTCTGGACCAGGTTTGCCAGCTGCGCGCTCTCGTATCCTCCGTTTGCGTTTAGTATAAAGCTCGGGAAGAAGGCCGCCCTTGCCACGCCGACCTCCGCATTGGCTGCCTCGACCTGTCTTTCCGCGCTCGCGATGTCGGGCCTCCTCTCAAGAAGCTTCGATGGCAGTGAAGCATAGGCCCATGGGCTGTGCTCCGAGGTTTCCGTCTGCACATGGTATCCCGTCGCAGGCTTTCCCAGCAGCAACGCGATCGCGTGGACCAGCGTGTCGTCCTGCAGCTCATATTCGCGAGACAACGATTTCGCATTTTCGAGAGAGATCTTCGCCTGGTCGAATTCGCTCTCGGGAGCAGCTCCTCCGTCATAGAGCGATTCGATCAGCTGCACATGCTCCGCCTCGCTTGAGACGATTTCCTTCTGCAGCGCCTCCTCCTTCCTCAGCGCCTGCAAGGAGAAATAGCTGGCTGCAAGCTCGGCTTCGAGCGAGAGCTTGAGCGATGCGAGATCGGCCCTAAATGCCTCGAGGCTCATGCGGCTTGCCAGAACTTGGTTCGAGAGGCGGCCGAAGACGTCGGGTTCGTAGGAGACATCGGCGAACAGCTGGTTGTCTCTGTAGCGTGACGGCATCGCGCTGAAATAGGTCGCCCTGTTTTTCGAGGTCTGCAGCTTCTGCGATGATGCGCCGAGATCCAGCGTAGGGAAGAGCTGCGCCCTTGCCGCTCCCAGCGCGCTTTGCGCCTGTTTCAGCCTTTGCAGCGCTGCCTGCAGATTCTGGTTTTCGGAAAGCTCGTCTTCGAGCGCGTTTAGATCCTTGTCATCATAGACTTTCCACCATGCTCCCTTGGGAAGGTCATCGGCGGGTTTCGCTTGAGTGAACATGCCGCCTGAGAATTCTCCTGGGATATCCATCGCGGGCCTGCTGTATTCCGGAGCCAGAGAGCAGGCCGAGCAGAAGAGCGCAAGGAGCAGGATGGGGCGTTTCATTTTTCCTTCCCGGAATTTTTCGCATCGGTGACCTGCTGCCCTTCCATGATCGAGTCCGGCGGGTTGTCGACGATCAGCTCATGCCCGTTTATCCCTGAGAGTATCTCCAACTTCTGTCCGAAATCCCGGCCTGGCACGACCTTGACGAGATGTATCCTGTGTTTCCCGTCGACCGTGGCGACCTGCAGCCCTTCCCCCCTGAATATAAGCGAGGTGATCGGGATCACCGTCCTGCCCTGTTCCTTCGATAGGAAGGATACGTTCGCATAGTCCCCCGCCTTAAGTTCTTTCTTTGCATTGTCGTAGATCAGCTCGACCATGGCCGTCCGTGAATTCGGGTCCATCGCGCCCGAATTCTGGGCAACGCTCGCATCAAATGTCTTCCCGGGATTTTCGGGAACGCTGAGTTTTGCGTGCATGCCGACTCTGATATCGCCCTCCTTTGCCTGGGGAACCTGGACGAATATCCTGAGTTTGTTGTCTTCTGCAATGTGGAAGAGCTCGCGTCCTGAGGGCGCGGCCTGTACCAGGTCACCGATGTCGACGTTCCTCGCGGTGATCTTTCCCGAAAAGGGCGCCCTGATCTCCTCGAAAGACTGCAGCGAAAGCAACTGCCTGAGATGCGCATCTGCAGAATCGAGAGAGGACTTCTTCGCCTTTTCGTCGGCGAGCCGGGTTTCCAGGTCCTGTCTGGAGACCGTCCTGGTCTTTGAGAGGAGCTGCCAGCGCTCTGCGGTGGACTTCGCAAGCGCGTATTCTGTCCTGGCGGTGGCGAGATCGGACTCGGCCTGTTTCACCTGCGCATCCAGCTCAGGCGTCTCTATCCTTGCGATCAGCGCCCCCTTCTTCACTTCGGTTCCGATGTCGGCATACCATTCCTTCATGTATCCCGCGCTCCTCGCATAGAGCGATGCGTCCCTGTAGCCCACCACGTCTCCAGGAAGGTCGATGCGCGAAGGCTGGTTTTCGGTTGCAGGGGAGAACACGATCACCTTCTGCAGGGAGTTTTCCTGAGCCTCTTTCTTGAGGCCATCAAGGTGATGCTCGCGGCTCAGGATGCCGGCGCCTCCAAGCACGAGCATGATGATGAGCGCTGCGAAAAAAGTCTTCGTAAAGGATTTCATTTCGATTTCTCCGTTTTGTTACGGATCAGGGAAAACACCGCGGGAACGAAGAACAGCGTTGCGACCGTAGCGAACATCAGTCCGCCTATCACCGCGCGCCCGAGCGGCGCGTTCTGTTCTCCGCCTTCGCCCAGGCCCAGCGCCATCGGCAGCATGCCTATGATCATCGCAAGCGCGGTCATCAGCACCGGTCTGAGACGCGTATATCCCGCGGCAATCGCGGCCTGCAGCGGGCTGTCTCCCGCTTCAAGCCTCTCCCTTGCGAAGCTGACCACGAGGATGCTGTTAGCCGTCGCAACGCCCACGCACATGATCGCGCCCGTGAGCGCAGGCACGCTGATCGTGGTCCCTGTCAAAAAGAGCATCCAGACTATCCCGGCCAGCGCTGCCGGGAGCGCCGTGATGATGATGAAGGGATAGAGCCACGACTGGAAGTTCACCACGATCAGAAGATAGATCAGCACGATCGCGGCGAGTAGCCCCCAGCCGAGGCCCGTGAAAGCATTGTGCATGGTCTCGACCTGGCCTCTGAGGGTTAGGGTGCTTCCCTTCGGAAGGGGTGGGGAGCCTGCGACGATGTGGTTGATCTCCCTGGTGATGCTTCCGAGATCGCGCCGGTCGTTGCTCGCATAGATGTCGAAAATGGGTTTGACGTTGTAGTGCGAGACGACGGCAGGACCTGCCGAGCGATGGAAACTCGCGAGGTTTGCGAGGATCTGGGGCGTCGATCCGCTCCCGTTCGTGACCGGCATCTGGGCGAGATCTTCGAAGCTTTGCATGCGGTACTGGGGGGCCTGCGTGGCTATGCTGTACTGCACGCCGGTCTTGGGATCGACCCAGAATGTCGGGCTGGTCTGGAAGCTGCCGGATAGCGTGATCAGCATGTTCTTCGCGACATCGTTTTCGGTGAGGCCCAGGAGACTTGCGCGCGTGCGGTCCACGTCGACGTTGATCTCGGGGTAGTCGTAGCGCTGTTGTATCCTCTGGTCGACAAGCCCCGGGACCTGCTTCATCGACTGCAGCAGCCTGTCAGCATAGAGGTGGTTGGCTTTCTCGTTGTAGCCTGCGACCTGCACATCCACGGGCGAGGGTAGGCCGAAATTGAGTATCTGGCTCACGATGTCTGCAGGCAGGAATGAGAACTGCACATCGGGAAACTGTTCGTTCAGGGTCCTGCGAAGATCCTCGATATAGTCCTGAGTCGGACGATGGTCGCGCTTCAGCGAGATCAGGATGTCCGCATCGCCCGGGCCTATCGGAGCGGAAGTGCTGTAGGAGAGATTGATGCCGCTGTAGGGAAGGCCGATGTTGTCCACCATGCTTTCGAGATCCCTTGCGGGAACGACCTTCTTCACCGCAGCTTCGACCCTGTCGCAGAGTGCTGCGGTCTGCTCTATCCTCATGCCGGTCCTGGCCCTCAGGTGCAGCTTGATCTGCCCTGCATCCACCGAAGGGAAGAAGTCGGAACCCAGGAAGGGAAAGAGTGCCAGACTCAGGAGCACAAGGAGGAGAAATCCAGCGATGAATTTCCTGGGCATCTGCAGGATGGATGAGAGCGCGCTGCTGTAGCCGTTGCGCAGCCTTTCGAATGCGGCTTCGAACTTGCGGCTGAGGTGCCCGAAGAACGAAGACTCCGTGGCCATCTCCTCATCGTGGCGCTTCAGCCAGTACATCGAGAGCGTCGGCACCAGCGTCCTCGAAAGCACGTAGGAGGCAAGCATCGCGAAGACCACGGCCTCGGCCATCGGAACGAACAGATAGCGGGCAACACCTCCGAGCAGAAACATCGGCGCGAACACGATGCAGATGCAGAGCGTGGAGACCAGGGCGGGGATTGCGATCTGACGCGCGCCGTCGATTATCGCATCGTGCACGCTCTTGCCATGCTCCAGATGCCAGTTGATGTTCTCTATGGTCACGGTGGCGTCGTCGACGAGTATGCCGACCGCGAGCGCGAGCCCGCCCAGCGTCATGATGTTGATTGTCTCGCCGAGCAGGGAAAGGCAGATGATGGAGGCAAGCACCGAGAGCGGGATGGAGATCGCGATGATGAATGTGCTCCTCCAGCTTCCCAGAAAGAGCAGGATCATGATCGCGGTCAGCGCAGCCGCGATCGAACCTTCGCGTATCACGCCCGTCACCGCTGCCCTGACGAAGATGGACTGGTCGGAAAGCAGCGAGACCTTGAGGTCGTCAGGCAGCCCTGCCTTGACATTCGGCATCATCTTCTTGATGCTGTCCACGATGTCGAGTGTCGACGCACTCCCCGTCTTCAGCACGCTCATCAGCACGGACTTGTGTCCTTCCATGCGCACCATGTTGGTCTGCGGGGGGTAGCCGTCGCGCACATGGGCCACGTCCTTCACGAAGATCACCGTGCCGTTCACGGCCTTCACCGGGATGTTGTTCAGGTCCTCTATCATGGTGGGGCTTGCGTTGAGCTGGATGTAGTACTCGATGTCGCTGATCTTCTGCGTCCCCGCGGGGATGATCAGGTTCTGGTTCGAGATCGCCTGCACCACGTCCTGAGCGGAAATGCCCTTGGCCTTGAGTTCCCCTGGATCGATATCCACCTGTACCTGTCTCTGCTTTCCGCCGTAAGGCCATGGCAGAGAGACGCCCGCGACGGTCGAGAGCTGGGTGCGGATGAAGTTGTTGCCGAGGTCGAAGAGCTGAGCCTCGGAAAGCTTAGGGCTGGAGAGTGCGATCTGCAGCACCGGCACGCTGGATGCGTTGTATGCAAGGATGAAGGGCGGGGTCATGCCGCTTGGCATCTGCCGCAGCAGTGTCTGGGAAATGGATGTGACCTGGGCGACAGCAAGGTCCTCGTTGACACGGGGCTGGAAGAAGTATTTCACCACGGCGATGCCGTTCAGGGAATTCGACTCCGTGTGCTCTATGTCGTTGACCGTGGTGGCGGCCACGCGCTCGGTCATTGAGGTGATGCGGTTGGCCATGTCCTGGGGCTGGAGGCCTGCGTAGTTCCAGATCACCGAGACGACGGGGATGCGGATCGCGGGGAAGATGTCGGTAGCCGTGGTATAGATCGAATATAGCCCCATCAGCACGATGAAGAGCGCCATCACGATGAAGGTATAGGGACGCCTTAGGGCGATCTCAACGATCCACACGTTGTCTCCGGGACGAAATTCGTATCAGGCTGCTGGCATCATCGCTCTTCTGAAAATTCGGCGATCCTTGCAGCAAGGCGTGAATGTTACCAGAGCATAAAGCATAAGCGCCATCGATTCCGCAAAGAGACGGCAGATCTGCATCAACCTTCTAGCGCAGCTTCTGCATGTCGAGCCTGCGCAGGGGAGGGACCAGATATGAGGTTGCGGCCACCACGAAAAGCGCCATCGTTCCGCCGAAAATCACCGAGGGCACGAGTCCCATCAGGCGCGCTGCAATGCCCGACTCGAATGCGCCCAGCTCGTTGGACGAGCCTATGAAGATGCCGCTGATCGAGGAGACGCGTCCGCGCATCGCATCGGGCGTCGAGAGCTGCATGATGGTGGCGCGCATCACCACCGATACGCCATCGCAAAGGCCGGATGCCAGGAGCAGCAGGAAGGCGATCCAGAAGCTGTGGGTCAATGCAAAGAGGATGATGCAGATGCCGAATCCGGCGACGGCTGCCATGAGCCAGCGCCCCGCATGCCTGTTCATCGGGTGGCGGCTCAATGCGATGCCGATCGCGATCGCGCCGAGCGCGGGGGCAGCGCGCAGGATGCCCAGTGCCTCGGGTCCCGCATGGTAGATGTCGTGTATGAATGCGGGCAGCATCGCGACCGCGCCGCCGAACAGCACCGCAAACATGTCGAGCGCCTGGGCGCCCAGCAATATCCGGTTGCCGGACACGAAGCGCACGCCCTCTCGTATGCTTGCAAGGATGGGGGAGGGCTCAGCGAGCGGAGGTTGTTTTAGGGTGAGCGACAAAAGCGTCAGCGCGGCGCTAGCTGCAAGCAGCGCCGCGACCAGATAGGCGACAGTCATGCTGGTCCAGCCAACCAGTGCCCCGCCTATCGCGGGCCCAGCGACCAGCGCTGACTGGAACACGGAGCTGCCCATGCCCGCAGCACGCGCATACTGCTCGCGCGGCAGGCACAAAGCGAAGAGCGCGTTGTAAGTCGGGCTGATGAAGGCGCGCGCAATGCCGCCGCTTGCGATCGCGGCATAGATCAGGAGCGCCGGATTGTGGTATGAGACGAGCGTGGTCGAAAGAAGCAGTAGCGCGTTCATGCATGTCAGAAATCCGGCACCGACGCCGAACATGCGCCGCGAATGATGGTCGACCGCATAGCCTGCAAACAATGCGCAGGAAAAATAGGGGATCACCTCTGCAAGCCCGATGAGCCCGAGCGACAGCGCGTTGTGCGTCAGCTCGTAGATGTGCCAGCCGACGACGACCGCGATGATCTGGTAGGCCAGCACGACCTGCACGCGGAATGCCAGCAGCTTCAAGAGGCCGCGGTTTTTAAGCAAAGGACTTCCGGGATGATGTTCTCGATTTGTCACGGGTGAGTTTGCGGATGGAGCAGTGAGTGGCCCATCAACCAGGATGATGGGCAGGAATGCCATGCCGAGTATAGCAGGTTCGCATGATCGCAGATTGCCAACTGGTGTAAAATGAAACTCACAGTTCCGGTCGCGCATTGCGCTCGATGCCTTTTCTCAACATTTCCGGTCAATCATGCAAGGACAGAAAATCGGTCGTTATGAAATCCTGAGTGAGCAGGGCCAGGGAGCCTGGCTTGCGCATGATCCAGAACTCGGCCGCAAGGTCGAAATCAGGATGCTGAAAAATCCCGGCTCCTGGGTGCAGGGGCTGCATCACCCCAACATCGTCGAGCTTTATGATACCGGCAGGCACCAGGGTTCCACATATCGGGTTTATGCGCATGTCGACGGAACATCGCTTGAACAGTTGATGCGCGAGAAAAAGATATTGCCCCAGAACCAGGCGGCGGAGATCTCATGTGGCGTACTGGACGGCCTAGCTTATTTGCATGAAAAGGATATCGCGCAACTGAAGATCTCTCAGCAGAGCGTGATCGTCGCATCGAACGGTGTACCCATGCTGATGGAGTCGGACTCGAAAATGGAAGTGGATGCGGAAGATCCCGCCGCGGATGTCTATTTTGCAGGCTGCATGCTTTATGAAATGCTGACGGGAAATCCGGTGGCGCAGCAGAATGGAAAGATCGCAGCGCCTTCCGAACTCAACGACAAGGTGGATGAAAGGCTGGATGCGATCGTCCTGAATTCGCTTTCTGCAAATACGGGCGATCGTTATCCGAGCGCCGGTGCGATGAAGAATGCGCTGCAGAATTATCTCAAGGGTGCCGGCGAGCCGATGAGCACGCTGGATTCCCTGCTTTACCGCATGCAGAAGAAGAATGATTTCCCTGCGCTCTCCAGCATCATTTCCGAAATCAACAAGATCGTCGCGTCCGATTCCGATGGCAGCAACAAGCTGGCGCGCACCATCTTGCAGGACTTTGCGCTGACCAGCAGGCTTCTGAGGCTGGTGAACACCGCGTCATACGGGCAGTTCGGCGGCACCATCAATACCATCTCCAAGGCGGTCGTGATCCTGGGATTCGATACCGTGAGAAACATCGCGGTATCGCTGATCCTGATGGAGTTCCTGCAGAACAAGTCGCAGGCGCTGCAGCTCAGGGACGAGATGGCGCGGGCGATCATGACCGGCATCATGGCTGTGGAGCTGTCTTCTGGAAAGAACATGCGCGACGCCGAAGAAGTCATGGTCTGCTCGATGTTTCACAATCTGGGAAAGATGCTGGCTACCTATTATTTCTTCGACGAGAGTCAGGAAATCGCGAAGCTGGTCGAGAAGGGCGAGAAGGAAGACAGGGCATCGGCCAAGGTGCTCGGCATTCCCTATTTCGAGCTCGGTCTCGCAGTAGGACGCGGCTGGAATTTCCCACCCAGACTGATGGCAGGCATGCGCAGGCTGGAAGCCGGAAAGGTCGCGGCACCGCAAGGCGAGATGGATCATTTGACGGTGGCGGTCAACCTTGCGCATGAACTGTGTCAGATCGCCGCTTCTGACGGGATGCAGAAGAAGGCACTGGAAGAGCTGAGCAAACGCTATGAGCGCGCGGTTCGCATCACCGAGCGCGATCTCACAGCCGCTGTCGAGGTGGGTGTGGCAGAGATCGGTCGCAGATCAGAATTGCTTGGCTTGAACGTGGCCAGGAGTCCGCTGCTGGCCAAGGTGCGCGCATGGAGCGGAAAGCAGGCCGTGAAGCAGGATCCAGAAGAAAAGGCGCAGGACAGCGATGAGCGGCTGGAGCAGAACTCGCTGGACGCGCTGGCAAACGATGCACGACCGGTCGATGCGGATGCCATACTGAGCTCCGGTATACAGGATGTCACGGCAACGCTGGTCGGCGACTACAATCTCAACGATGTGCTGCAGATGGTGATGGAGACGATGTACCGCGGCATCGGCTTCAATCGCATCCTGTTTCTGATACGGGACAACAAATCGAATGCGATGGTCGCCAAATTCGGTTTCGGAGACGGTGTCGAGGCGCTGGTGCCACGCTTCCGCTTTCCATTGCCATTCGTGCCCGACGTATTCCATCTCTCGCTCGAGAAGGGCCTGGACATCGCGATCGAGAATGTCGATGCGCCCAATATCTCCGGCAAGATTCCGGCCTGGCACAGGGACAATGTCGATGCGCCCTGTTTTCTTTTGCTGCCTCTGATGATCAAGGACAGGGCGGTCGGCATGATCTATGCGGACATGAAGGTTGCCAACAGCCTCAACGTGTCGCAACAGCAGCTGTCACTGCTGCGCACGCTGCGCAATCAGGCGGTCCTTGCGATCAAGCAGAAGGTCTGAAGCGGGGCCTGATGAACGCAGGGTCGCATTTCTACTGCGAGGAGTTGCCCTATGAGGCGGATGCTGCGCGCCATTTTGCTGCGCTAGCCGGCCTGCCCTGGGCCGCCTGGCTGGACAGCGGCGGCAAGGGGCGTTTCGACATCCTGACGGCATCGCCTCATCACACCCTGGAAGTATCCGGCAGTGCTGCATCGCTGCGGGAACACCTGGGGGAGCCTGTCTCAGGCATGGAGGATGTGCCGTTCGCGGGCGGAGCTCTGGGCTGCCTGTACTATCCGTCAATGCCAGACCGAAACTCAGCAAGTCATGGCATGTCTGTCGGCATCTATGACTGGGCGCTGGTGCTGGATCACCATAGAAAAACGGCGAGGCTGGTTTCTCATCTGCGCTATCCCGGGACAGAGGGCCTGCTTGCGCAAATCTCTGGCCGGCTGAAGAGAGGTGCCGCGCTTCCCGAAGACACTTTCAGGGTGGGAGGAGAAATACGCTGCAGCTTCACGAAGGAAAGCTATGCGGCGGCCTTTGCAAGCGTGCAGGCTTACCTGCATTCCGGGGACTGCTATCAGGTCAATCTCGCGCAGCGATTCTCCGCTTGTGCATCGGGCGATGCGTTTGGCGCCTATCTGAAACTGCGCAGCATGAGCCCGGCACCTTATTCTGCATATCTCGATTTTCCGCATGCAAAGGTTTTGTGCGCGTCTCCCGAGCGTTTCCTCCGCGTGTGCGGCGGGAAGGCGGAGACCAGACCCATCAAGGGAACCAGGCCCAGGCACAGCGATCCCTTGCGCGATGCTCAACTGGCCGAAGAATTGCGCAGACACCCCAAGGACAGGGCTGAAAACCTGATGATCGTCGATCTTCTGCGCAACGATTTCGGGAAGAGCTGTGTTCCCGGGTCTGTGAGGGTGCCGGAGTTGTTCACGGTGGAGAGCTATTCCAACGTCCACCACCTGGTGAGTTGCGTGGAAGGAGAGTTGGCACATGGGATTGATGCCCTATCCCTGCTGGAGTGTTCTTTTCCGGGCGGTTCCATCACCGGTGCGCCCAAGCTGCGCGCGATGCAGATCATCGACGAGCTGGAGCCCCAACGGCGCGGAATATATTGCGGGACCATCTTCTATGCAGGCTTCGACGGCAACATGGACAGCAACATCGCGATACGCACGCTGGTGCATGAAGACGGCGAGATTTCCTGCTGGGCGGGCGGCGGGCTGGTCGCAGATTCCAGGCTTGAAGAGGAATACCAGGAGATGTTCGACAAGGCATCATCGATGCTGGAGTTGCTGCGGCTGTATGGCGGTGAATTTGGATAGTGATTTGCCGCGCTCTTGGTTTGATAAACAAGCGGAACTGCGGAACTCAAACAATGCTCGCCTAACATCGCCGTTGTTTACAGGCTATCTTTGGCGGCGCACAGGGGGAGGTCAAGTTTCCAGAATGAGCGATGCGTTCCCCAAGCGCAATGAATAACTCCTGGTCTTTTTTTGTCATGGAACAAAGTTCCATTTTTGGAAGGCTGGATTTTGACAGTTATAACGTCGGCAATTCAAGTTCCTTCAGCAGATCAACAATTTGGATGGTCAACCTGGGTTACATGTTCTAGGGAAACGCTGAATAATTCGCCACGCAAGAAAACCCAGCGTGCAGTTTTTTGGATTTTTGGGTGAAATCTGGCATTTTCGGCCTGAATCTCGGTATTTTTTGCATTATTTTCCCCTATTTTCGT
>JAJXTH010000020.1 GCA_021783995.1 Pseudomonadota bacterium | reverse complement strand
CTGCGCGAGGCGGCCAACGAGCACATGGCGATGCTGGAAAAATCACCCGGGCGGGTGATGAGCTACTTTCAGGACCCCAGGGTCAAATATGCTGCCGCTTGAAACTTCATGGGGCCGGAGCAATAGGAAATAGAATATAATTGGCCATCGCTATCCCTGGAGTTTGGCATGGTCTCTGCAAGAACCATCGTCTTTGCAATCCTTGCGCTGCTCCTTCATGGCTGCGGCTCGCTTCTGCCCAAGGCCAAGAACATCACCATCAGCCCTTGGAGCAGCTATCAGGAGGTACAGCAGACCTTCGACAAGATCGTTCCGCACAAAACGACAGTCGCCGACCTGAAGGCATTGAAGCTCGTTCCACAGGAGAACCCGAACATCGCGATATTGAACTACTCTGACGTGCTGAGGCGCTTCATTCCAAGCCCTTCGGTCAATGCGGACGATCTCGACGAGGGCGTGAAGGAATGTATCAGCGCGAAAACCGCCTGTCAGGGATATGAAGTCAAGCAAAGCGTGATCGATCGCAAGCGTTACGGGAATTTCTGGGCGGACTTCCTGAATTTTAGGCGCAAGACCGACGTGGTCGGCTGGAGCTTTGTAGGCGTCATCCTCCTGAAAGGCGATGTGGTGGTCTACAAGCTGACGGGTGGCGAGCCCTCCATCCATCAGTTCGAGGAGGAGAGGAATCCGCTGGGGCCGCTTCAGGGGATAGGACAGTCCAAGCTTCCGACCGCATACTAACGCGTCCAAGTCACAGCGCCTTGCAGATCGTCACCAGGGTCGTGCCGGTATCGGTATAAGTTCCGCTCATCGCTGTTGTCTGTATGGGATCCGGTGTCGCAGTCAGCTGCGCGCGTATGCTTCCGGTGTTGGGTATGCCGTCGTCGAGTTGTCTGTCGACCGCAGCGGCCACCCTGTCTGACAGCCCGGACGAGCAGATCATGAAGCCCGTGAATCCCGTGCCCGCGCTACTGGTTTCAAGCACTTCGCCTGGAGGATTTGCACCGTTCCCGGTCTCTACGCCTATGATGCCGCCGGCTGCATTGAGCGGCTGCAGCGCGGATGCGGCTGAACCCGTCACGAGTCCGGCAGCCCTCAGGTGCATCCAGAAATACTGCGATTCAACGGAGGCCGGGCCCGTTGCATTGTATGCGCCCGTGATGGTGCCGTCGCTGTTGCCGCTCGCACCTGCAGGCAATACGGATGCTGGCCAGCGCGCATTTGCCTGGCTGTCGTCGCCAGGCAGCGCCTTGTAGCGGTCGAGATAGGCATAATAGGCGGCAGTGATGCCCGAGAGATCGTTGATCGCAGACTTTATTCTGCCTTGCGTGATCATCTCCTGGCCTTTGAATACGCCTCCCAGCAAAAGGCCGATGATCACCAGCACGATTGCGATCTCGATCAGCGTGAATCCCGGATTGCGGTTGAACCTCATATCTTCATGCAAAGCGTATGCAGCTCGTCGGGCGATGCGGGTGCGGCAGCCCCTGTGCCATAGACCAGCGATGCGGCGGCGGCAGTCGCCTGGTTGGGCGTTGCGCTTGCCGCACCTGCCCTGACATTGCCCGTTTCGCTGTTGCCATCGTCTATCATGAGATCGACCGCCTGGGCGATTTTCCAGGGTATGCTGCCAGCGCAAACCACGGGTCCCGTCATGCCGTATATCGCGGTTGTGCTTCCGTCCTGTACGCCCAGGAGTCCGCCCATCGCATTGGTGCCGGCGGGCGCCGAGGTGCTGGTGGCTGTGCCAGACATGAATCCTGCCATGCGTGTGTGCTGCCAGAAAGCCTGGCTCTCTGTGCTGATGGTCGCGTTGTCGTCGGAATATGCGCCGCTGATGATGCCGTCCCCGTTGCCATCAAAGGCAGGCTGCCCGAGATGGCTGGTGGCGGCCTTGTCGTCTCCAGGGATGGCCTTGTAGCGGTCCTGGTAGGAATAGTAGGCGGCGGACACGCCCTTCAGGTCGTTGACGAGATTCTTGGCCTTGGCATTCTGTATCATTTCCTGCCCCTTGAATACGGCAGCCAACAGCAGCCCGATGATGACCAGCACGATGGCGAGTTCCACCAGCGTGAAACCGCATGAAGAATTCCTGTGGCTGCACCGCATGTCTTTCTCCTTGTCACATGATGGCTGACAGGACTTTATGTTTTGCAGGGCGCGTCGTGAAGTAAAAAGCTTTTACACTGGCTACTGAGTCCGGTTTGGATGTATGCCGTATTTCTTCAGGTAGTAGTAGAGGTTTTCGCGCACCAGTCCCAGGCGGCGCGCGGCTTCAGAAACATTCCCGTTCGTGTCGGACAGCGTGTGGCGGATGATCTGCTCCTCGACCGTGTCGGCGCATTCACGCGGCCCGTCGGAAATCTTCACGGTGAGATGAAGGCGGGTCTCGCCGCATTCGGAAAGCCTCATCTCGTGATGCAGAAACAGCGCTGCGCGCCTGATGGCTGTTACAATTTCACCGACCGACGCGGGCTTTTTCAGAAAATCGAATGCGCCTCGACGCACTGCCTCGTATGCAGCCTGATCCTCGTCATGCCCCGTGATCGCGATTATCTTGCTGCGCGGCTCACATGCCAGCAGGGCGTCGATCAGAATCAGACCTTCGCTGATGTATTGTCTTGCGGGCGGCAATCCCATGTCCAGCAGCACCAGCATGGGCTGGGGACTGATAGCGAGCGCCTCATTGCGATCGTGCGCAGAATGAACGCAATAACCCTCGTTCGCCAGTACCTGGGAGAGATGGCGGTTGATGTCTGCATCGTCCTCGACGATCAGCAATTCGGCATCAGTCATGATATCTTTCATGGGAGTCTTCCTGCCTGGACCAGGCGGTTGAACAGCACATATTGCGACAGCCATATGAGCTGATCGTCGAAGTAACCGCCTGCTACACCTGCCGGCGTCGGCGTGTGGCTGACGAAGTTGACCGTGATGTCGGTGTTGGCCGTCTCGTTGGTGCCTGTTGGCATGGGATTGGAAAGCCCTGCCGAATTGATCGCGCCCAGGCCGTTCCTGCCGTGGGAGAGTATGATTGCGGGAACGTCAAGCGCGATGCTGTTCCCGCCCGATGCCGCATCCAGCACGTTGATGTCTCCAGCATAGGCGAGCTGCATGCCTGCACTGCGGTTTGAGAAGCTGCTGCTTACCCGGTAGCGCAAACGGTTGGCCCACGCATCCGACTGCGGTGTCAGCCCCAGCGTGACCCAGGGAAAATTTCCTTCCTGGACGTCACATGCGCCGGTCGCTGCATTGCGGTCTTCCTGTCCGTCGTTGGCGACATTGCCGACCGATACGGTAGTGCCCGGCATTGCATCCGGGCAGGGCAGATAGGGGCGTGCATCACCAGTCGCGAAATGCGCGAGCGCATAGCCCAGCAGCAACTCGCGCGCATCGTAGAGCATCTCCCTGGTGTCCTCGACATGGCGCTGTTCAAGCTCTGTGGAGAGCAGCGTCAGTCCCGTGCCCAGAAGAAGGGCGAGGATGAAAAGCGCGATTGCGATCTCGACCAGGGTGAATCCGCTGTCGCATCGAATCTTCATGGGCATGCGGGCATCGATGCGGGGCTTCCCTTGACCACGCTGAGGTCCTGCCTGATGCAGTACAGGATGTCGTTGAAGGTTCCGCTTTCCGTGCTCGCCTGATAATTCTCGATGCCGGAGGCGGAAGGGTTTGCGATGTTGAGCGCATTGTTTCCCTCGAGATAATTCGACACGATGGCGTGCAGAGGGTCAGTTGCGCTGCCAGGTCTATACTGGCCTGGCAGTTTGCGGTTCGCGAAGATCACAACGGCAGCATACTGTCCAGTATTGTTGACCGAGAGACAGTTTCCGCAGGGAAGGGTGGCATGGTTTGCAGGCCGGTATTCCTGTGCGATCGCATAGTACAGATGATCTTTCCAGTTGTTCCACCAGGGATAGTAAAGGTTGGCCCAGTCGGAAGGATTCGGACAGTTGTTGATGCAGACTCCTGCACTGCATGTGCCGCTTGTGAGCAGAAGGTCGTTTGCGATCGCGTTGCCGGATGCGATGCGGGAATTGTTTACCCTGTAGGGAACGCGCCCCGAATAGAGATTGACACGATCGTCGTAATTCGCGTTGTCAGAATAGTCAGCAAGCGTGAGCGGCGCAGGCCAGGGCAGGCTCATGTTCGCCGGGTCCGAGATACCGCCGGTAGAATTCCTGGTCCCGAAGCTTGCGATGCATTCCGCGGTCTTCAATGTCATCGCATCGAGAGTGGAGATGAAGTTGCTGCGTTTTTTGAGTGCATTCCATATTTCCTGTCTGGTGATGAAAACCAGCCTGTCTCCTGTCCTTGTGTGATCACCCATGCGAAACTGACTGATTGCACCGGCCACATTTGATACGAGCGCGTTGTCGAAACCGCCGACGTTATCGAGATAATTGCTCGCCGTGTAATTGCCGCCGCATGCGGTAGATGCAGATCCCGAGCGGTTCTGGCCAGGCAAGGCGATGCCGGGCGAGAATATGACCGCCACAGCCTGATTGTCGGCTGGCGTCAGCAGAGTCCCGTCTGCATCGTATACCTTGATCTGTCCGTTGGTATCCCAGTTCATCAGCCCGGTCTTTGGGTTGTTCTTGTAGTTACCGGACACCGCATACCACAGGCATTCGCCATCTGCCCCGCGTAGTGTACCGATATCCAGCGTGCGCCATGGAAGCCTGCCCAGTTGGCTTACATCCTGACTGCCGCAAGTGGGTTCGGCGCTTCCTTCCGGGTTTCCGCCAGCCTGATCCGGGCAGGGAAGGTAACCGTGCACCTGGGCCTGATGAGTGTCGCCATAGGTGATCGCATATCCGATCAGCGCATCCTTTGCTTCCAGAAGTGCAGCTTCCGTGATTCTGTCACGCATTGCCTGGTCCGCGCCGTGCTTCAGCGCATCGAAGGTTACCGTTGCGACAGCGCCTGCGAGCAGTGCGACGAATACCAGCAGGGCCAGTCCTTTCTGTCTGATGAGCAGGTTCATGGCTGCTCCTGCACATGCGGCGCATGCTCGATGTCGCCCGATTCGCCGGCCTTGATGTTCACGCCGTCGATCAGCACATGGTCGCGATAGATGGCAAGTTTCGGATACATCGGATCACCCTGATAGACTGGGCGGCCGTCGATCCATGCCGCGCTTTTCCCATCGCTGCGCCAGACGATGCCGTTTACCGTGTAGACATGCTTGGCTCCTGCATGGGCTTCGCGCTCGGTCGGAGAATAGAACACCGTTCCTATCGCATGGACAGATGCAGGAAATGCCATCAGGCAGAACGTCAAAGACAGCATCCTGGTCATGGCACCACCTTCACGGGCAGGTTATAGATCTGCATGTCGCATTTGACTCGCAGTCTTGCTTCAGGCTCACGCGAGATCTGACATCCACGGACGAGATATGGAACCTGCCAGTTGGCAGACAGCCTGTCCATGAAATTCAGAAACTCCTCATCGTCGATGCCGGACACTTCGAGCGTCAGGTCGTGGTGTTGAATGCCGTTCAGAAAACTGCCTGGACCGGCGTTGAAGGACTTCGGCGGGGCGAGTGCGTAATGCAGGGTTGCCGGGAGGTTGGTGTCGCTATAGATGTTTTCCAGGCGTTCTATCCAGCCATTCCTGTCCGCCTCGCCTATGAAGCCAATGCGTTGCAGCAGCAGGTATTCCCCGGCCTTCTGCTGCATCATTTCAAGATCCAGCCCGCGCTGATTGTTTGCAGCGCGTATCGCAGAAAGCTGCAGACCTTTCTTCTGGATATCGATCTGCTCCTGGACTCGATATCCGTGCAGGCTTGCGATTAAAAAACAGGAAATGGCAAAGGTTGCTGCGAACCAGAGCAGCGATACCTTGGCAGATTTGAGCAAAGACAGGAAGTTGTTCACGGCCGCATCTCGCGCAGCGCTTGCCAGGGAAGCAGCATACACCAGGCATCTTCGACATCGGCCGATCCGCTCTGGATGGCTTGGTGGTCCGATGAATCGGCAGGGTCTTCGATCAGCCGGGCGTAGGGTTTTCGGCTGATCCTGGCCGAAATTTGTTTGCGTAAGTCGGCTTTGCGTACGGCGGACAATTGACCAGTGAGCAGAATCGAGAATTGCAATCCGACATGGCGCTTGTCTGTCGCAGGCAGAGCTTTATGGCAGTAATTTTCGCCCGGGACCAGCAGTTCGTAGCGCATGCTCCTGATGCGGACTTCCTGCAATCCGGCTATGACATCTGCAAGAAACCGAAAGACGGAATCAGGCGTGGGCGCAGGATCGAGTTCATGCTCTGCAAATCCTGTGGCTTGGCGCATCAGCCCGAGGTCAGTTCCGCTTTTCGCAAAAAGTTCTTCGAAATGCCGCCGTCTGGCTGCCTCACGTTCGATATCCTTTTTCAGCGCATTTCCATGTGCATCGAATTTTGCCAGCGCACTGATGTCATGCTGCGCAAAAAGCGTGGCGGCAAGCAGGCAGAAGACGATGGCGACATGGGATGCCATGCGCATGCGATTGCCGAGGTATTCGAGGCGAAACGGCAAGGGTGCGATCTGCCCATTCGGTGTGGATGCCGCTACATCGAACAGCGCATGCAGATAGGATGCATCCCCTTTGGGTTTCATCGCATCCGGCAGCGGCATGAGTCCGGCAATGCCCGACCCTGCCGGGTCGCCTAGATAAAGCACCGGCGGGATTGTCTCCTGTTCGAAGAGGCGATGTTTTTCAAGATGCAGGCGGGTGCGCTGGATTTCTTCAGACGGACTTTCGATTTCGCTCAAGCGATGTATGCAGCGCGTGACCACCGGTACTGCCTGCTTCGTGACCAGTATGCGCAGATAGCCTTGGCCCGGCAGGACCAGAATGATGTTTGGTATGCGGTTCCTGCGCAGGAGTGCGGTCATCAGCATGAATAATCCCCATACGCCAGCGATCGGATTTTTGATTTTTCCGAGTTCCCGGCTTATTGCATCCTCGGAACTCAATCCGGTCAACAGCGCCTGGCCCGGTCTGAAAATTGGGGACGGGATTGCAGCGCGAAATCGGCTTTCCGGAAAGGCAGTCGCAAGACGGCGCTCAAGGAAATGGGTTCGGTCTCGCCCAAGCAGCATGGGCATTTCCAGCCTTTCCAGCGCCTCGTCTGGCAAGTCTGCGATGATCCAGAGGGTTTCCTTGTCTGTTGGCCTGTCTGCTCTTTTCCATAGGCCCCGCTTGCGCTTGAAAAATTGCGCGCCTGATGCATCGATGAACAGCAGCGCCTTCATGTCAGCCTGATCCGGGAGACGGTGTCGTAGATGGGGCCAAGCACGGCCGTCATGATCCAGCCCAGCATGATGCCAAGCAGGATGGTGAGGGAAGGTTCGATGAGGGATTGCATGCGCGCGATGGACTCGTTGATGTCGCGGTTGTAGAAATACGAGATGTTTTTCAGTGCGCCAGTCAGGTCGCCCGTTTCCTCGCCTGTCTTGATCATGCGTATGATCAGTGCCGGAAACAGTTTCTGGTCGGCAAAGCCCCGGCTGATGGATGCTCCATTGGCAATTGCAGTCCTGGCATGCTCTATGGCTTCCTTCAGGACGAGGTTGCCGGTCACGTTGCTGCAATAGACGAGCCCGTCCAGCACTGGTATGCCCGTCCTGTAGGTGAGCCCCAGCGTGTCGCTTGCGCGAGCGAGCATGATCTTCTTGATGATGGAGCCTATGTAGGGAAGGTTGAGCTCGGCCGCATGCAACATGCGCCTGGCCTGTTGACTCGACTTTGCCAGCAGTGCGAGCAGCATGAAGACGAAGAAGGGCGCGGGGACGATGATCCAGCCATATCTCACGAACGCGTTCGATATCGAGATCAGGAGTCTCGTCTGCAATGGGATAGTGCCGCCCATGTTTGCGACGAAACCGACAATCTGGGGCACGAGATAGGTCATCAGAAAAATCACGACCATGCCCACCACGAGCGCGACGAAAGCGGGATAGACCAGTATCTGCCGGGTCTTTGCCAGCAATTCATCCTGCCATTTCAGCGATTCGACGATTTCATCGAGCACGTCCGGAAGCTGTCCTGTCGCTTCCCCTGCGCGTATCAGATTGATCACGAGCTCCGGGAATATGCCAGGGGTGGCCGAGAGCGCTTGAGACAGGGTCGATCCGGAATCGATTCTTTCATGGAGGCTTGTGCACAGGTTTCGGATTTTCAGCACCTCGGTCGTGTCACGCAGGTCGGCCAGTATGGAAAGTATGGGTACGCCTGCGCGCAGCAGCATCGCCAGCTGAAACAGCAGTTCGATCAGGTCGCGGCGCGCAAGCTTGCCAAGACTTGCCCGATTTTTTATCTTTTGCGCGCGTATCAGTTCTAGCCCAGTCTTCTCGAGTTGTGCTGCAAGATCCTGTTCGTTGAGCGCATTGGTCTTTCCCCTGGAAATTTTTCCAGAATCGCTGATGGCGCGATAGCGATAGAGAGGCATTATTCCGCCAGCCTTTCGCTGAAGTCGACCACGCGGCGCACCTCGTCGAGAGAGGTGACGCCTTCCCTGACTCTTCTTATGCCGTCATCGCAGAGCGGGACGAATTGATGCGCCAGCGCATAATCCGTGAGCTCCTTCAGTCCTGCGCGTCGAGAGACCAGCTCTGTGAGGCCCTGATCGAAACGAAGTATCTCCATGATCGCAAGCCTGCCCTTGTAGCCCTGATGATCGCATTCGGCGCAGCCAGAAGCGCGGTAAATGCTTGTATCAGCACCGATGATCCTCTGCTCGATGCCGTCAGGCGCATGGCTTTTCTTGCACAGAGGGCAAAGCTTGCGCACCAGGCGCTGTGCTACGATGCCGATCAGGTTGTCGGCGAACATGCTTTCCAGCATGCCGAGATCGCGCAGCCTTGCGATCGAGCTTATCGCGGAATTGGTGTGCAGCGTGGAGAATACCTGATGCCCGGTCATCGCCGCGCGCAACGCCATCTCCGCAGTGTCGTGGTCGCGTATCTCGCCAACCAGTATGATGTCCGGATCCTGTCGCATCAGCGAGCGTATGCCGTTGGAAAAATCCAGCTTCACGATTTCGGCGATAGAAGTCTGCCGCGTGAGCGGCAGTGGATATTCCACCGGGTCTTCCAGTGTCATGATGTTGACCGTATCGTTGTTGAGGAAATTGAGTATCGAATACAGGGTGGTGGTCTTTCCGGATCCTGTGGGCCCCGTCACCAGCAGTATGCCTTCGGGTCTTTGCAGCATGCGTTCAAGAAGCGCCAATTGCGCGGGCGTCATGCCCAGCTTGTCGATGTTCACGATGCCTGCCTTGCGGTCGAGTATGCGCAGCACGAAATTTTCTCCATGCAGGGTCGGATGGGATGCTGCGCGGAAATCGATCTGTCGCCCGAAAAGCGAGAGTGAGACGCGCCCGTCCTGAGGCGCGCGCGTCTCGGCGATGTTCATGCCAGACAGCACCTTGAGGCGTACCAGGAGGGCTGCCCAGTGCGATTTTGCGAGCGCACGAACGGGCCTCAAAACCCCGTCTATGCGATAGCGCACGCGCAGAAACTGCTCTTCCGGCTCGAAATGTATGTCGGATGCGTTTCGGCTGACTGCGTCGGAAAGCAGCGCGTCGGTAAGCCTCACGATGGGGTGGCTGTATGAAGCGCCTGCCTGGGTCAGCGCATTGAAGTCGAATTCCCCGCCCTCGAGCTCGATGAGTATGCCGTCGATGGAGAGCTCGTGGTCATAGAACCTGTCTATCGCGGCGAGTACTTCCGCGCTGGGTGCGATGCGCCATTCGCAGTCCATGCGCCGTTTGGCTTGTGCGAGCAATGCAGAGGCCGCATCGCGCGTCTTGATGTCGTCCGGGTTTGCTGCGGCGACGACCAGGTTGCCGCTCGATGCATCAAAGCTGACAGGAAATATGGCATGGCGGATCGCGGCGGACTTCGGGATCAGCGCAAGCGCTGCTGCATCGGCCACGAACCCGGACAGGTCCATGGCCTTGTACCCTGCGGTTTCAGAAACTGCTTCGCGCATGGCCTGTTCCGTGATGAAGTGCAAGGCCAGCAATTCCTCGCCCAGGGGCTTGCTGTCATCCTGTTGCCGCTTCAATGCAATATGCAGCTGATCGTCGGTGATCTGGCCGCGCGCCTTCAGCAATTCCCCGATGCGCGGGCGGTTCATCGCTTGGGCTCCGGCCTGCGCCTGATCTCGCTTATCCGTTTTTCGACCGCCTCACGGTCGAAAAGGGTCGTGTCGCGCATGGAAGGGAGCAGCGACTTTTCATAATAGGGGAGGGCGGCTTCAGGCTTTAGCAGCAAGTCGAGCGATACGGCCAGATTGTATGCGTAAAGCGCGTTGTCGGGCGAGAGGCTGCTGGCGATGCTGAAAGCATGCTCTGCCTCGCTCATGCGCTGCTGATAGGCCAGCGCATTGCCCAATGCATGTTGCAGCTCTGGTGAAGAGGGACGGATGTCCAGCAGTTCCTTCAACTGGCTCTCTGCCGCCACCGGGTCTGTCGGCATGGTAAGGCTGATCAGACCTGCGGCCGCTGCCGAATTGTCCATTTCTTCATCGAGAACCTGCCGGTAACGGCGCGATGCGCATTCCGTCTGCAGCCTGCGTTGGCACGCCACCGCCAGTCCCAGCAATGCGTCTTTTTCATGCGGGCGTTTTGTCAGCACGGTACGGTATTCCTGTTCTGCAAGATCCAGATGTCCCTGAGAAAGGTGCCGATATGCGCTGCCGAGCAGTTCGTCCCGGGTTACGGGTGCGCCTGCAGCGGCATCGTGCGCGAACATTGAGAACAGGAGCATGCAGGAAGTGAAGAACGGGTTCATTGCACGCTGTCCTGTCTGTCTTCGGCCACATGCCTGAAGTTGCGGACCAGCTCATGCTGGCTATATTGGTTAAGGATGATCGGCCGCAGGAATATGACCAGCTCCGTCTTGCGATTGGTGTCGTTGCGTGCCCTGAAGAGTTCGCCCAGCGCGGGTATCCTGCTGATGCCGGGAACCTGTCCGGTATTGCCGGTGCTTGAATCCTGCATCAGCCCGCCCAGCACCGCGATGTCGCCGTTGTGCACCATCAGGATGGATTCCATTTCGCGCGTCTGTATCTCCGGGATGAGATTGGAGACGCTGAGCGATGGGTTCACCGGATTGATGAGCGCGGGGTTGGGGTCAGGCACATAGCTTAGGATGCGCGTGATCGTGGGCCTCAGGTTGAGCGTGACCTCGTCGTCCATGGCTACTTCGGGCGTGACATACATCATGAAGCCGATCGGAACGGTGTGTATCGTGGATGTGTATGTGGGCGACGTGAGCAGGGCGCCTGCCGTGCTGTAGCTTCCCTGGGTGACATCGATCGTGAAATAGACCAGTTCGTCGACCACCTTGAGCAGACTGGTCTGGTTGTTGAGCACGGAAAGCGTGGGGCTCGACAGGACATGCGTCCTGCCAAAGTTTTCCAGGAGCTGTATCGAGCCATTCAGACTGAAGCTGCCAGGCTTGCCCGGATTTGCATAACTGATGGTGCCAAGCGTGGTGACTGGAGAGCTGGTTGGCGGCACTGTGGATGTCTGCTGCAGGCTCAAGCCCAGCGCGCGCAGCAGCGACCAGTTGATACCCTGCTGATACTGGTCGGACAGTTCCACTTCGACGATGGTCGCCTCGATGAATACCTGACGGCGCGCATTTCCTGTCACCTTGTCGATGAATTGGCGCACGGAAGCCTGCTGGCGCGAGGTGGCGCGCACGCTGATGATACCGGATTCTGGATTCGCGATCACCGAGGCCGCTTCGCGGTAGGTCACGCGGCGCGCACGGCTGGTGTTCTGGCTCTGTATCTGCTGGGGCGTTGTCGCAACGCGCTTCTTGGGCTCTGTGCCAATCTGGGTGATCTGCTGCTCATTGCTCTGCTCTGTTATGGTTTCGCTGGAACCCTCGGGCAGCTTCTTGTCGGTTTCCCTGAGAAGGTCTTTGATGTTCTCTGTCAGGGTTTTCCAGAAGTCGTTGTTGGACAGATTGGCGATAGTGGAACTGGCGCCGTTGCTGCCTGCCTGAGCGCCTTCGCTCTTGCCGATCACCGCGATGTTGGTGGACATGTTGATGCTGTTCTTTGCATCCCTTGCCACATTGGGATATTCGATACGGTAGTTCTTGAGATAAGGGGTATCCGGCATGATCGCGAGATTCTTGCCGTCGAATTCGTATCGCATGTCCACCTGTCGGGAAATGGCGTCCAGTATTTCAGGCAGAGTGCAGTCTGTCAGGTTCATCGTCACGGTGCCGGTGATGCCGGGATGGATCTCGATGTTGAGCTTTGCGTCCCGTGCCAATGCAAACAGCATCTCTTGTGCCAGCACGTTGTTGACGACGACGCTGTAGCGCTCTGCGGCAGGCGTGGCGACAGGTGGCGGAGGAAGCGGGGCTGTGTTGATCAGCGGGGGGGTGTGGGCTGTGGGCGGTGTTGCATCGGGCGAGATATGCTGGGAGGAAGGCGCTATGGTCTGGGGGAGGTCCGCGCAGGCACCCAAGAACAAACATGGCACAACGACATAAAGCCAGTTTCTTGCGATAGGCATAATCCGTCCTTCGTGAACATGCAGTGAATGGCAAGGATTGCAGGAGGCGCGGGCCCGATTTTGCACGGGCTGACTGATCGATACGGCGGTCTAAGTTTTCCATTTCTGGCCAGTCCGGGTCAATATGCCGGAATGCATAGGCAAACCGGCGAATTGAAATTGAAAATCGGAATGCTTCGTGATAGCCTGATCCGAGGCAAATGGACTGCAAAACGCGCGGCCACTGAACTTTCGCGATGCGTTTGCATCTATCCTTGCGCAATTCGTCACGTTATCGAGGAAGACAGACATGAAACACGGCAAGAAAATCGCAGTCGCAGGTTCGCTTCTGCTCGCCGCCTGTGCGTCGACGCCAATGGGGCCGACCGTGCTGGTGATGCCGAGCCCCAACAAGCCTTTCGAAGTGTTCCAGCAGGATCAGGAAGCGTGTAAGCAGTATGCGCAGTCCCAGGTTGCAGGTCAGGCCAGTTCGGCTAACACCGGCGCTGTGGGCAGGGCGACCCTGGGCGCGCTTCTGGGGGCGGGCCTTGGCGCTGCGGTCGGCAACCATCAGGGCGCGGGCGTAGGCGCGGGCGTGGGTGCGCTTGCAGGCACGGCATCGGGCGGCGATTCGACAGATCAGGCCGGCAACATGATCCAGATGCAGTACAACAACGCCTACGAGCAGTGCATGTACTCCAAGGGCAATCAGGTGCCCGGCGTCGTTCGCTAGCTAGGCGATCAGGGTTAGCGCTGTATTCAGCGTAGCGCTTGGCCTCATCGCCTTTGCAGTCTTCTCGAAGTCCGGATGGTAATAGCCCCCCATGTCGACAGGCTTGCCTTGGGCCGCGATCAGTTCGGCGCTGATCTTCCCCTCGTTGGCCGAGAGTTCAGCCGCAAGGGGTATGAAGCGCGAGCGCAGCGCCTGGTCCTTCGTCTGTGCTGCCAGCGCTTCTGCCCAGTACAGCGCGAGGTAGAAATGGCTGCCCCGGTTGTCTATCTCTCCCACGCGGCGCGACGGGGACTTGTTGTTTTCGAGTATCTTCCCGTTTGCCGCATCGAGCGTCTCGGCGAGGATTCTTGCCTTTGCGTTGTCGAACTTGCTGGAAAGATGCTCCAAGGATGCGCCAAGAGCCAGGAATTCTCCCAGTGAATCCCAGCGCAGATAGCCTTCCTCCCGGAATTGCTGCACATGCTTGGGCGCCGAGCCGCCGGCGCCCGTCTCGAAAAGTCCGCCGCCGTTCATCAGGGGCACGATGGAAAGCATCTTTGCACTTGTACCCAGCTCCATGATAGGGAAGAGATCGGTGAGATAATCCCTGAGCACGTTGCCTGTCACGGAAATGGTGTCCATGCCTTTGCGTATGCGCTCGAGAGAAAATTGCATCGCTTTCTCCGGCGCCATGATGCGGATGTCCATGCCTTCTGTGTCCTGCTCTGCAAGACAGCTTTTGACTTTACTGATGATCCTGGCGTCATGTGCACGTTTCCTGTCCAGCCAGAAAACGGCCGGGGCCCCGGTCGCCCTGACCCGCGAAATCGCAAGTTTGACCCAGTCCCTGACGGGTGCATCCTTGGTCTGGCACATGCGGAAGATGTCGCCTTCATCGACTCCCTGTTCCATCAGCACGCGGCCCTTGTCGTCGACCACGCGGACCGTACCGCTGTCATTCATCTGGAAGGTCTTGTCGTGAGAGCCGTATTCCTCTGCCTGCTGCGCCATCAGCCCGACGTTGGGCACGCTACCCATGGTTTTTGGATCGAAGGCGCCATGTTTCTTGCAGTCTTCTATCACGACCTGGTATATCCCCGCATAGCAGCGGTCCGGGATCAGCGCCTTGGTATCGTGAAGTTTGCCGTCCGGTCCCCACATCTTTCCGGACTCCCTGATCATCGCGGGCATCGAAGCGTCGACGATGACGTCGCTCGGCACATGCAGATTCGTGATGCCTTTGTCGGAATTCACCATCGCAAGTCTGGGCCTCAATTCAAAGGCATGGCGGATGTCGGCCTCGATCCCGGTGCGCTTAGCATCCGGCAGCGTAGCGATCTTCGCCATCAGTTCACCCAGGCCGTTGTTCACGTTGACGCCCAGTTGCCTGATCGTCTCTTCGTGCTTTTCAAAAACCTCCTTGAAATAGACGCTCACGGCCTGACCGAACATGATCGGATCGGAAATCTTCATCATCGTCGCCTTCAGGTGCAATGACAAAAGCACACCCTGGTCGTTTGCATCGCGCATCTGTTCTTCATAGAATTCACGCAACGCGTTTCTGCTCAGCACTGCGGAGTCTATGATCTCGCCTTTCTTCAGGCTGACTTTATCCCTGAGTACCGAAGCTTTGCCATCTTTGCCCATAAATTCGATGCTGACCGAACATGCACTTCGCAGGATGACTGACTTTTCGCTTCCGTAAAAATCACCGGATTCCATGTGCGATACATGAGTCCTGGAATCAATGTCCCATGCGCCCATCCTGTGAGGATTTTTTCTTGCGTATTGCTTGACTGCAGCCGCAGCGCGGCGATCGGAGTTTCCTTCGCGCAGCACGGGGTTGACGGCGCTGCCAAGCACTTTTGCATAGCGCGCCCTGATCGCTTTCTCTGCATCACTCTTTGCCTCGTCCGGGTAATCCGGTATGTCGTATCCCTGCGATTGCAATTCCCTGATCGCTGCCTTCAGTTGCGGCGGTGTCGCGCTGATGTTGGGCAGCTTGATGATGTTGGCCTCGATCGTGGTGGCAAGCCGACCGAGCTCGGCAAGGCCGTCGGGTACCCTCTGGCTGTCTGTCAGATTCTCGGGGAAATTGGCGAGGATGCGCCCTGCAAGAGAGATGTCCCTGGTCTCGACCTCTATGCCCGCGGCCTTTGCGTAGGCCTGCACGATGGGCAGCAGTGAATAGGTTGCAAGGGCTGGCGCTTCATCGACCAAGGTGTATGTGATTTTGTGGCTAGTCATGTTTATCTTTCGTTCTTCCAATCTCGGACCGGTAACGCCAAAAGGCAAGATAGAATGGCGTTCCAGAATACAGCCGGAATTTAAATGGGGCGCATACTGCTGTTCAACAAACCGTTTGGCGTGATCTGCCAGTTCAGCCGCGATGGCATGCATCCGACGCTTGCCGATTATATCCCGCTTCCCGGATTTTATCCCGCAGGGAGGCTGGATACGGACAGCGAAGGCCTGCTGGTGCTGACAGACGATGGAAAAATCCAGCATCGCATCACCGACCCAAAACACAAGCTTTCGAAGTCATACTGGGTTCAGGTCGAGGGCATGGCAACAGAGGATGCGCTCGAAAGATTGCGAAGCGGGGTCAGGCTTTCCGAATTCACTACGCTGCCTGCAGAAGTGCGGCTTATCGAGGAGCCCGCAAATCTGTGGCCGCGCAATCCGCCTGTGCGCTTTCGCAAGCAAATACCGACAAGCTGGATGGAACTCACGATACGCGAAGGCAAGAACCGCCAGGTCAGACGCATGACGGCCGCGGTCGGTTTTCCGACGCTCAGGCTGATACGTTTTCGCATCGGCGAGTGGAGTGTTAACGACATGCAGCCAGGCGACTGGCATCTGATATAATTTTTTTCAAAGGATGATTTTTATGAATGCACTGTTTTCCGTCTGTCTGATTTTCTTTTCTGCATCTGCCCTGGCGGACGAGATACCGCCACCGCCGCCGCTTTTCACGCTCAAGGGCGAAGTGATCGAAGCGAAGGATGTGTCCATCTATACCTATGTGCATCTGAAAACCGCAAAGGAAGAAACGTGGGCGGCTGTGAGCCGGGCTAAGATTGCCAGGGGGGATCGCGTGGAAATCGAGAAGGCGATGGTGCTGCATGACTTCAAGAGTCCGTCTCTGAAGAAGACGTTCAAGACGATCTATTTCGGCAATCTGGCCTCCGACACCAAGGCCGCCGCAGCGGATTCGCCTGCAAAATAAATCGAGCAGTTCAAATAGAGAACATGGCCCGAATCCAGATCGTCGAAGGCAATGATGAAGCCCCCTTGCGTGCTTTGATCAATGAGCATGGCTTGCAGGCGGATGCAGGGTCTTTCAGTGCCGAACTCGAATTCAGGGACAGGATGCTCAAGGCAGAGCAGGCGCTGAAGGCAAGCGAGGAACGCTTCAGGGTCATGTTCATGCAGTCTCCCATCGGCATTGCGATGATAGACTCGCTCACCGGGCATATCCTTGATGCCAATCCGCGATTCGCCGAAATTGCCGGTAGGCCCGTGGACGAGCTGAAGCACATAGACTGGCTGCAGATCACGCATCCGGATGACATCCAGGCGGATCTGGAAAACATGGCGCTGATGAATGCTGGAAAGATCAGCGGCTTCCAGATGGAGAAGCGCTATCTCCACGCCGATGGGAAAGCCGTGTGGATAGACATGACGATCACGCCGCTTAAAGTGGAAGACAAGAGCAGACCTTGCCATCTTTGCATGATCCAGGACATCACCGAGCGCAAGAAATCCGCGGCGAGGATACTCTACTTGAATCGTGTCTATGCGATGCTGAGCGGCATCAATGCGCTGATCGTGCGCGTGCCTGGCCGTGAAGAGCTTTACCATGAGGCGTGCCGAATCGCCGTCGAGACAGGCGGGTTCCGCATGGCGATGCTGTGTACCGTGGAGATCAATACGCTGAAGATCGTTCCCTGCGCCTCGGCTGGCAAGGACGAGAAACTCATGGACGCAATCCGGGGCATACTTTCATCGAGCAGAAGCGGGACAACGATGGTTGCCCGCGCGGTCAGGGAAAAGCGGATCATCGTATCCAACGATGTAATGAACGATCCCCAGGTTGTGTTCGGCAGGCAATACGCCGAGTCGGGTGTGCATTCAATGGCGGTGATGCCGCTGTTCGTTTCAGGCCAGGCGATAGGCGTGATCGCACTTTATGCCGGAGAAACCGATTTCTTCCATCAGGAAGAGATGAAGCTCCTGAATGAACTGATCCATGACATCGAGTTTTCGGTCGATCACATCGACAAGCAGGAAAGACTCAATTATCTCGCGTACTACGATGCAATCACGGGCCTTGCCAACCGCACGCTTTTTTTCGAGCGCGTCGGGCAATTCATGCGCAGCGCGGATGACAACGGACACAAGCTCGCGATGGTGTTGATCGATCTCGAGCGCTTCAAGAATTTCAACGACAGCCTGGGCAGGGCGGCGGGCGACGCGCTGCTCAAGCATGTGGCGGAATGGTTGAAGCGCAACACGGGCGGGGAGAATTTGCTGGCACGCATCAATGCGGATCATTTTGCGGTCGTCATGCCGGAAGTGAGGCAGGAAGGCGATCTGACAAGACTGTTCGACAAGCTTTCGAAAGCCTTCATGGAACAGGCGTTCCAACTTGACGATGCGGTGTTCCGCGTCGCAGCCAAGGCGGGCATCGCGATCTTCCCAGACGATGGAAACAATGTGGATACGCTGTTCAACAACGCAGAGGCTGCGCTCAAGATGGCCAAGAAGAGCGGCGACCGCTATCTTTTCCATGCACGGAAAATGACCGAGGCAGTGGCCGGCAAGCTCGCGCTGGAGAACCGCTTAAGGGAGGCGATCGAAAAACATGAATTCGTGCTCCATTACCAGCCCAAGGTGAATCTTGCGAGCGAAAAGGTCACCAGCGCCGAGGCGCTGATTCGCTGGAACGACCCCAAGACAGGCCTGGTCGCACCCGGGGACTTCATTCCTGTTCTGGAAGAGACGGGGCTGATTCACGAGGTCGGGCGCTGGGCGCTGCGCCAGGCCATCGCCGATTATTTGGGCTGGCTGGATGCGGGTCTTGCGGCCGTGCGCATCGCGGTCAACGTGTCTGCACTGCAGTTGCGCAACCCTGGTTTCGTCTCTGAAGTGGGGCATAACATCGGGCTGGATCATCGCGCTTCAGAAGGGCTCGAGATCGAGATCACAGAAAGCATGATCATGGAGGACGTGCAGAGAAATGTCGTCAGCCTGAACGCGATACGTGAGATGGGCGCGCATGTTTCGATTGACGATTTTGGCACCGGTTTTTCCTCGCTTGCCTTGCTCTCCAGATTGCCGGTGAACACGCTGAAGATAGACCGCTCCTTCGTTCTCGACATGACTGAAGGCGGGGCTGGCATCGCACTGGTCTCAAGTGTCGTCAATCTCGCGCATGCGCTGAAGCTCAACGTGGTTGCGGAAGGGGTCGAAACCGAGAGGCAGCTCGAGCTGCTGCGTGAGCTTGGCTGCGACGAGATGCAGGGATTTTTGTTTGAAAAACCGCTGCCCGCAGCAAGCTTCGCGAAAAAGCATCTGAAACCTTCGGGGCGCTGAAGTCGGCGAAGGTTGGGCGTGCCAGCCGGTTCCGGTCACCATATTCATATCATATTGTGATATGATCAAAAAATGATGTATTTTTGATAAATCATTGCCGGTCGTTTCGCAGGATTTTCATCGTGCCAATCAATGAGGACATGAAGCATCGCGCCATTCCCGTCCTGTGGAGCCTTGGGTTCCGCCCGTTTTTTCTGCTGGCGACCCTGTTTTCCGTAATTTCGATGTCAGTCTGGGGAGCCATTTATGTTTATGGCTGGACGTCGCCGCAACTGATGCTTTCTCCCCTGCACTGGCATGCGCATGAAATGATCTTCGGCTATGGCATGGCGGTTGCAGCCGGATTCCTGTTGACCGCAGTGCGCAACTGGACCCGTTTCGACACGCTTCACGGTTACCCGCTGGCGGGGCTTGCCGCGCTGTGGGTGGCGGCACGTATGGCGGGAATGTCGGGATGGTCCATGGCGCTACCGGACCTCCTGTTTGACATGTGGCTCATCGGTGCGGTCTTTGCGTCCATCCTGAGAGCGAGGCAGTATCAGCAGATCGGCATCGCATCGAAACTGGTGCTTCTGATGCTGGCCAATCTGAGTTTCTACTTCGGCGAATCGGGGGTGCTGAAGCAGGGCGTCGACTGGGGCTTGCAGGCCGGCTTGTACGTTCTGCTTGCGCTTATCTTCAGCATGGCGCGGCGCGTGTTGCCTTTTTTCATCGAGCAGGGCGTAGGCTATCCTGTGAAACTGAAGAACAGCCTGTGGTTGGACCGTTTTGCAATCTATGTGTTCGTGCTGTTCCTGATTGCCGATGTGTTCTGGCGCAATGCCGCTGCTTCGGCAATACTCGCTGGTTTGCTGTTTGCGCTTCATGCGTGGCGGCTGGCGGGCTGGCACACCTGGGGTATCTGGAAGAAACCGCTGCTGTGGGTTTTGTATTTGGGTTATGCAGGAGCTGTGTTCGGATTTTTCCTGAAAGTGATCGAGGCTTTCATTTTCCTGCCGCCTTATCTCGCGCTGCATGCGTTTGCGGTGGGCGGTGTCGGCATGATCGCGATGGGCATGATGGCGCGTGTATCGCTGGCCCACACCGGCCGCGGCATACAAAGGCATTCCAGGCTGCTGTTTCCGATGTTTGTCTCGATGGTTGCGACCTATGCAACCCGGGTGCTATTGCCCTTGATCTCGCCTCTGCATTATCTGCTGTGGCTGGCCATCGCTCAGACGCTGTGGCTTTTTGCGTTTGCGCTGTTTGTCTTAGTGTATGCGCCCATGCTTGTGAAACCCGATCAGAGTCGCATGCAGGGTTGATCCGCCGGCTCAGTGCAGCGGCTTGCCCGTGCCGTTGGGGAAGTGCTTCTTCTTGTGCAGATAAATCAATGTCCCCAGGAAGCCGATCACCCAGGCCCACAGCAACGCCAATTCGATATAACTGTTCACGGTGTTTCTCCCGTTATGAAACGTTCTAGATGGGCCGGCAATAAAAAGCCCGCTTGAGCGGGCATTTTCATTGGACAACCCGGCTGAATCACTTCAGCTTGGTTTCCTTATACATCACATGCTTGCGCGCCACCGGATCGTACTTCTTCATCTCGATCTTTTCTGGCGTAGTGCGCTTGTTCTTGTCGGCCGTGTAAAAATGGCCGGTTCCCGCGCTGGATTCAAGTTTGATTTTTTCACGCATTTTCTGTGCTCCTTAGATTTTTTCGCCGCGCGCGCGCATGTCAGACAGCACGGATTCGATGCCGTTCTTGTCTATGGTGCGCAATCCTGCATTGGTCAGGCGCAGGCTGACCCAGCGGTTTTCAGATTCGACCCAGAAGCGGCGGCGCTGCAGATTAGGCAAGAAACGACGCTTGGTTTTGTTGTTCGCATGAGAAACATTGTTTCCGCTCATCGGGCCTTTGCCCGTCACCTGACATACTCGTGCCATGCTTCTACTCCAACCGATTTTCAAAAGAGCGCGGATTCTACAGGAACGGACGGAAACATTCAACTGTCATTTTTTGTCTTTGCGATTAGGCCTGGCCAGCTTGCATCTGAACGCTTTCGAACTTCCGAATTGAGCTAGAATTCGCGCCAAATTCAAGGATGGGCCCGATTATGCTGGACACAGATCATGAAGTCATGCAAAAACATCTCTGGCAGGTTCACAGACTGCTGCAGAAGCACAGGCTGATCGAAACGCTGGCGCACAAGCAGCATCTAGCAGAACTGAAGGCGCGATTGGAAGAACTCGACTTGTCTGCAGTAGCGGGTATCGTCGAGGCGCTTTCAAGAGAGGACCGGGAGATCGTCTGGCAGCTGGTGAGCGATGAGCGCAAGGAGGAGATGCTGCGGCTTATGCCCAGGGATGTCCGATCAGATCTGGTCGCCGATGAAAAGCTGCAGAACCCGGGCATGAACATGAGGGTGTTCGACCTGTTCGAAGGGCGCCTGAGACAGATTCCGATAGAGGGCCGGGAGGATCTTGCTCACGCCCAGCCGATCTGGATAGACCTGGTCGCGCCAGACGACGAGCAGATCGCATGGGCGAGGGAGATATTTGAAGTGGATCTGCCCAATCCAAAGTCGCTCACCGATCTCGAGACCAGCGCGCGGTTTTATGTAGGGGATGGAGATGAGGTGCACCTGCATTCGGACTTTCTTCTCGACCGTGAGGACGAGTCGCGCAACGTGGCGGTGGCCTTTGTGCTGCACAAGGGCATGTTGTTTTCGGTGCGCAGCGAGGAATTGCCGGTTTTTCGCCTGCAGCGATTGAGAGCGCGAGCAAAGACCGGATATGTATCGGAGGCCAGAGACGTTCTGCTGGATCTTTATGCGGCGGACGTCGAATATTCCGCCAATGCGCTGGAGGACGTCTATTCTGATCTGGGAGAGGTCGGAAAACAGGTGTTGAAGTCGCGCATCACTGACGAGGAGGCTGCTGAAATCCTGACTGCCATCGCGGAGGAGGAGGATATCAACGGGCGCATACGCCGCAACGTGCTTGATACGCGGCGCGCATTGTCCTTTCTGATGCGCGCGAAATTCCTGACGGATGCGCAGCATGAAAACGTGCGCGAGATACTGCGCGACATCGAGTCACTCGATGGGCATACCGCATTCCTGTTCAACAAGATCAACTTCCTGATGGATGCGACCGACAGCTCGATCAACATCAACCAGAACAAGGACATCAAGCGGCTGACCATCATCAGCGTGGTATTCATGCCGCTCAACCTACTGGCCGGCATAGGCGGCATGTCGGAGTATTCGGCGATGACCGAGCATGTACCCAGATCCCTTTCCTATCCTGCATTTATACTGGGCATGATTTTCGTGGGCTGGCTGACTTTCCTTGGGTTGCGCCGTACAGAGCGGCGCAAGGCAAGACGGGGACAGCAAAGGATGGCGCACCCACCTCTCAGGATGTAATAATACTGTCATATTTCATAAATAATATGATGCAGCTTTGAAATGCTTTGCGCCTGGCAGCACGGCTACCAAGGCAAACCACCTAACAGGAGAAATCATGAAACTCAAGCAAATTCTTGTCGCAATGACCGCCGCCACCGCCTTTGCATATGCAGGCGCAAGCTTTGCAACCGACATCACAGGTGCGGGTTCGACCTTCATCTATCCTATCGCCGCAAAGTGGGCTGAAGCCTACAAGACGCAGTCAGGCACCAGCATGAATTACCAGTCCATCGGCTCCGGCGGCGGCATCAAGCAGATCGAAGCCAAGACCGTGGATTTCGGCGCATCCGACATGCCCTTGACACCTGAAGATCTGAAGAAAAACGGCCTGATGCAGTTCCCGGCGGTCAACGGCGCGGTAGTGCCTGTGGTCAATCTGGAAGGCGTTGCTGCAGGCTCATTGAGGCTCGACGGTACGGTTCTCGCAAACATCTATCTCGGCAAGATCACCAAGTGGAACGATGCTGCGATCGCCGCGCTTAACAAGGGTGTCAAGCTTTCCGACCAGAACATCACCGTGGTGCATCGTTCTGACGGCTCCGGCACGAGCTTCATCTTCACCAATTATCTCTCCAAGGTGAGCCCCGAGTGGAAGTCGACGGTGGGCGAGGGAACAGCGGTTTCCTGGAAGACCGGCACCGGCGGCAAGGGTAACGAGGGTGTGGCCTCCTATGTCCAGCGCATCAAGGGTTCTATCGGCTATGTCGAATACGCATATGCGCTGCAGAACAAGATGAACTACGTGCAGATGAAGAACCACGACGGCCAGTTCGTCCAGCCCGGCAACGAGAGCTTCAGGGCTGCAGCATCCGGAGCGAAGTGGGACAAGGCTCCCGGTTTCTACGAGATCCTGACCGACGAGCCGGGCAAGAGCAGCTGGCCCATCATGGGCTCGACCTTCGTGCTGATGCACACGACCCAGGACAAGCCCGAGTCGGCCGAAGCCGTACTGAAGTTCTTTGACTGGTCATTCAAGAACGGAAGCAAGATGGCTGAATCGCTGGACTACGTCCCCATGCCCGAGTCTGTGGCGAACCTGATCCGCAGTGCCTGGAAGGCCGAGATCAAGGATGCACAGGGTCATGCAGTCTGGAAGTAAGTAGCACAGATGCGGTTATAATCACGGGGGGCGCAAGCCCCTCGTGTTGTTATGTTCAATCACAAGCGGATATCATGTCGATGTTTTTACACGAAGCACGCCTGAAGCGTCAAATCCTGCTCGATGCGCTGTTTCGCAATATGACGCGCGTTGCCGCGCTGGGCGTGTTGCTTCTGCTCGGATCCATCCTGTTCTCGCTGGTCATGGGCAGCATGCCCGCGATTCATGCATTCGGTTTCGGTTTCCTGAAAAGTCCCGACTGGGATCCCGTCAACGACAAATTCGGTGCGCTGATTCCCATCATAGGCACGCTCGTCACCTCAGGTATCGCGCTTCTGATCGCGATACCTGTCAGCTTCGGCATTGCGCTTTTCCTGACTGAGCTCTCGCCGCGCGCGTTAAGGCGCCCGCTTGGCATTGCGATTGAGCTTCTGGCAGGTATCCCCAGCATCATCTACGGCATGTGGGGGCTGTTCGTGTTCGCACCGTTGTTCGGGGATCGCATCGAGCCGTGGATCAACGATCACCTCGGCACTCTGCCTTATGTCGGCCCCTTTTTCTCCGGGCCGCCGATGGGCATAGGCATGCTCACGGCAAGCATCATCCTTGCCATCATGGTCATCCCGTTCATCTCCTCGGTGATGCGCGACGTGTTCGAAGTCGTGCCGCCCATGCTGAAGGAGTCCGCATATGGCCTGGGCTCGACGACATGGGAGGTGGTGATGAAAGTCGTGCTTCCTTACACCAAGGTGGGCGTGGCGGGCGGCATCATGCTGGGTCTTGGACGCGCCTTGGGCGAGACCATGGCGGTCACCTTCGTGATCGGCAATGCGCATGAACTCTCAAAGTCATTGCTCAATCCCGGCAACAGCATCTCATCCGCCCTTGCCAACGAATTCACCGAGGCGGTCGGCGAGCTCTACACATCATCGCTGATCGAGCTCGGTCTCATCCTCTTTTTCATCACGTTTGTCGTGCTGTCCATCGCCCGTTTCATGTTATACAGGCTAGGCAGGCGCGAAGGAAAGGCGTCCTGATGTTTGATCTCTATACCAAACGGCGCCTGACCAATACGATCGGCCTCGGCATCTCCGTCGCTGCGATGGCCTTCGGCCTGTTCTGGCTTTGCTGGATACTTTGGACGTTGCTGGATCATGGACTTCCCGCAATGACGCCCGTGGTGTTTGCAAAGATGACGCCGCCTCCGGGAAGCGCTGGCGGACTCGTGAATGCGATCTATGGCAGCATCGCGATGACCATCGGCGGCACGCTGATCGGCACGCCGATAGGCATCATGGCCGGGACCTACCTTGCCGAATTCGGCCATCGCGGATGGCTGGCGCCGCTCACGCGTTTCATCAACGACATTCTGCTCTCCGCTCCCTCCATCGTGATAGGCCTTTTCATCTACGAGGTGTACGTCGTTCACATCAAGCATTTCTCAGGCTGGGCGGGCACGCTTGCACTGGCCATCATCGTGATCCCCATCGTGATACGCACGACCGAGAACATGCTGCGTCTTGTGCCGTCGACCCTTAGGGAGGCGGCTGCAGCGCTTGGCGCACCGCAGTGGAAGATCATCAACTTTGTCACGCTGAGGGCGGCGCGAGCAGGCATCATCACAGGCGTGATGCTGGCCATCGCGCGCATCAGCGGAGAGACTGCGCCGCTGCTTTTCACTGCGCTCAACAACCAGTTCTGGAATGAGAACATGAGTCAGCCCATGGCAAACCTGCCCGTCGTGATTTTCCAGTTCGCGATGAGTCCCTATGAGGACTGGCAGAAGCTGGCCTGGGCCGGCGCGCTCCTGATCACAGTCAGCGTGCTTGCGCTCAATATCCTGGCGCGCATGCTGTTCCGTCAAAGCAGTTCCACACATTAATAGGGTCTGGCATATGAATGTTACTCCAAACCGTATCGTCGTAAAGGATCTGAATTTCTATTACGGGAAGTTCCATGCGCTCAAGGGCATCAACATGGACATCGCGGACAAGAAAGTCACCGCTTTCATAGGTCCCTCGGGCTGCGGAAAATCCACGCTGCTGCGCACCTTCAACCGCATGTATCAGCTCTACCCTCAGCAGACAGCCACCGGAGCCATCATGCTGGATGGCGACAACATCCTGGACAGAAACCAGGATCTCAACAAGCTGCGCGCGAAGGTGGGCATGGTGTTCCAGAAGCCTACGCCGTTTCCGATGTCGATCTACGACAACATCGCGTTTGGCGTGAAACTCTACCAGAACCTGTCGAAGAACGACATGGACGAGCGCGTCGAGTGGGCGCTCAAGAAGGCGGCGCTCTGGGTGGAGGTCAAGGACAAGCTGAAGCAGAGCGGCATGGGCCTGTCGGGCGGACAGCAGCAGCGCCTTTGCATCGCGCGCGCGATTGCAGTGAAGCCTCAGGTGCTGCTTCTGGACGAACCCACTTCCGCGCTCGATCCGATCTCCACCGCGCACATCGAGAAGCTGATAGACGAGCTGAAGGAAGACTTCACCATCGTCATCGTCACGCACAACATGCAGCAGGCAGCGCGCGTCTCCGACTACACAGCCTACATGTACCTGGGCGATCTTGTCGAATTCGACGAGACCAGTTCCGTGTTTACAAACCCCAAGCGCAAGGAAACCGAAGACTATATTACTGGCAGGTTTGGATAACCTGACAGCAATATGGCAGCGAAACCAACTTGAATTAGCAGCGAATCAAAGCTCTTTTTAGAGCTGGGCTATTGCATAACCGGACGCTTTGGCCAAGGGAAATTCAGTCGCGGTGCAGACGGTGGCGCATGAAGCCGATCAGCGCGGGCAGGAATGAGGCCAGGATCACGGCAAGGATGATCAGCGTGAGATTGTGCTTCACGAAGGGGATGTTGCCGAAGAAGTAACCGGCAAGGGTCAGGCTGCCTATCCAGGCGATGCTGCCCAGCGCGCTGTACAGCACGAAATGGCGGTACCGCATCGCGCCTATCCCTGCAACGAAGGGCGCGAAGGTGCGTATGATGGGCATGAAGCGCGCGATGATCACCGTCTTGCCGCCGTGTTTTTCATAGAATGCATGAGTTTTTTCCAGATGTTCGTGCTTCAGGAATCTTCCCTTCACGCTATGAAAGAGGCGCATCCCTATCAGGCGTCCTGTCCAGTAGTTGGTGTTGTCCCCGGAAAATGCCGCGAGCGCGAGTGCCGGCATCAGCAAGTGAAGTTCGAGCGCATCGAGGCCGCACAGCGCGCCTGCGACGAAGAGCAGGGAATCTCCGGGCAGGAAGGGCGCGAAGACGAGCCCGGTCTCAGCGAAGATGATTAGAAAAAGGATGCCGTACACCCATGAGCCTTCCTGCTGCACCAGCGTCATCAGGTGCACGTCGAGGTGCAAAACGAGATCAATCAGGGCCGTCAGCATAGTTCTTAAATCCGGCTAGTGGCAGGCTGTGGTTGGAGGCTGTTTGGCAGCTCGTCTTTTTTATGGCAACACTTCTTCTGCTTCGACCTTCTCGGGCTTGATGAAGTCCTCGCGCGACACACCCAGCCACATCAGTATCGGGCTTGCGACCAGCACCGAGGAATAGATGCTGAACATGATGCCTATGGTCAAAGCCATCGCAAAGTAATGCAGCGTCTCGCCGCCCAGAAAGAGCATCGCGAACACCATCATCTGGGTGCAGCCGTGCGTGATGATGGTGCGCGACATCGTGCGCGTGATCGCATTGTCTATGATCGTCGCGGTTTCGGTCTTGCGCATCTTGCGGAAATTCTCGCGTATCCTGTCGAACACCACCACCGACTCGTTCACCGAGTATCCCAGCACGGCGAGCACCGCGGCCAGCACGGAGAGCGAAAATTCCCACTGGAAGAAGGCGAAGAACCCAAGGATGATCACCACGTCGTGCAGGTTGGCAATGATCGCGGAAAGCCCGAACTTCCATTCGAATCTTATCCAGAGATAACCTACGATGCCAATGCTCACCAGCAAAAGCGCCATCGCGCCGTTGTCCACCAGGTCGCGTCCGACCTGTGGGCCTACGAATTCGACGCGGCGCATCTCGACGCTGGCATCCTGGCTATGCAGCGCCGCCATCACCTGGTCGCTCAGCTTCGCACCCGTCTTGTTTTCCTTGAGCGGTATCTGTACCAGTACGTCGCGGCTCGAGCCGAAATTCTGCACCATCGCCTCTGGCAGTCCTGCGTTTTTAAGCTCTTCCCGCACCTTCACGAGATCTGCGGACTGTGCGTAATGCACCTCGATCACCGTGCCGCCTGTGAAGTCCACGCCGAAATTGAGCCCTCTCGTTGCAAGAAAGAACACCGCAAAAAGAAAGGTCACCAGAGAGATGGCCGTGGTGTAGCGACCATAGCTCATGAAAGGGATGTCGCGCTTGATCTTGAAGAATTCCATTTTCTACCTTTCCGTTCAGCCTATCGAGACGCTGGAGAGCCTTGCGCGCCTTCCATAGATCAGGTTCACCAGCGCGCGCGATACCAGCACCGAACTGAACATCGAAGTCAGTATGCCTAGGCACAGCACCACCGCGAAGCCCTTGATGGGTCCCGAGCCGAACAGAAAGAGCGCGATGCCGACGATCAGGTTGGTGAGATTGGAGTCCAGAATGGTCGCGAACGCATGCTCATATCCCGCGTTGATCGCAGCCTGGGGCGTGACCCCGTTGCGCAGCTCCTCGCGTATGCGCTCGTTGATCAGCACGTTGGAGTCGATCGCCATGCCCAGGGTCAGCGCGATGCCGGCCATGCCTGGCAGGGTCAGCGTGGCTTGCAGCATCGAGAGCAGGGCGACCAGCAGCAGCAGGTTGGCGCCCAGCGCCAGCACAGAGATCATGCCGAACATCATGTAATAAATCATCATGAATATCGCGATCAGGATGAAGCCTATCTTGGTCGAATTGAATCCGCGCGCGATGTTGTCTGCGCCCAAACTGGGGCCCACGGTGCGCTCCTCGACGATGTCCATCGGTGCTGCCAGTGCACCTGCTCTGAGCAGCAGCGCAGTATCCTGCGCCTCGTCCGTCGTCATCTTGCCGCTGATCTGCACGCGACCTCCGCCGATCTCCTCGCGTATCACGGGCGCTGTGACGATTTCACCCTTGCCCTTCTCGAACAGGATGATCGCCATGCGCTTGCCCACGTTTTCCCGTGTCGCTTCCTTGAATTTTCGGGCGCCGACCGCATCGAGATTGATGTGCACGGCAGGCTCGTTGCTGCGGCTGTCAAAGCCGGGTTGCGCATCGTTGATGCGCTCGCCGGTCAGGATCACCTGTTTTTTCACGAGCAGCGTGTGGCCGTCCCTGTCCTTGAACATCTCGGTGCCGAAGGGGGCCGTTCCGCTTGGCGCAATTTGGTGGTCTTCGTCGACCATGCGCACTTCAAGCGTCGCGGTGCGACCGAGGATGTCCTTCGCGCGCGCAGTGTCCTGTACGCCCGGCAGTTGCACCACCACCCGGTCCTTGCCCTGCTGCTGTATCACGGGTTCCGCAACCCCGAGTTCGTTGACGCGATTCCTGAGTGTCAAGAGGTTCTGCTGGACTGCCGATTCTCCTATGCGGTTCTCGGCCTCGGGTTTTAGCTGCGCCTGCAACAGGAAATCCGGGCCTTCCTCCTTTTCGGTAAGCAGATAGTCGGAGAAATGCTGCTTGATGAGCTCCTCTCCCTTGGCTCTGGAGGCCGCGTCGCGGAACTTGATCATCAGCGCATTGTTCTCGCGGGTCACACCGGAATAGGGGATGTTCTCGTCGCGCATCGAGCTTCTCATGTCTCCCATCGCGGCTTCGAGCGCCTTGTCCAGCGCCGCCTTCATGTCCACCTGCATCAGAAAGTGCACGCCGCCGCGCAGATCCAGGCCCAGGTACATGGGCAGCGCGTGAAGGCTCGTGAGCCAGGCGGGAGAACGAGACTGCAGGTTGAGCGCGACCACATAGTCGTCGCCCAGCGCAGCCTTGAGCGCATCCTTGGCCTTGAGCTGCGTGTCCGTGTCGTTAAAGCGCGCCTTGATGCTGTTGCCGTCCAGTTCGACGATGTCGGGCGTGATGCCGGCAGCCTTGAGGGTTTCATCCACGCGATTCAGGAGTGTGGAGTCAGCCTTCATGCTGGAGCGCAGAGGCAGAACCTGCACAGCGGGCGATTCGCCAAAGAAATTCGGCAGCGTGTAGATCAGGCCGATCAGCAGCACGGCTGCGATCAGCAGATATTTCCACAGGGGATAACGGTTCATGGCGACCTCGTATTAGATTCTTGAAAATCCTGTCACTTGACCGAGGATATGGTTCCCTTGGGCAGCACGCTCTGAATGGAGGATTTCTGAACGACTACTTCGACGTTCTGCGCGATTTCGATGCTTGCATACTGGTCCTGAATCTTGGTGATGCGGCCAAGCATGCCGCTCGCGACCAGCACCTCATCGCCGCGCTGCAGCGCCTCGGTCATCGCCTTCAGCTCTTTCGCGCGTTTGGTCTGCGGGCGCAGCACCAGAAAATAGAAGACGACAATCAGCCCGACCAAAGGCAGAAATTGCATGAAACCGTCAGCCGCGGGTGCGGCCGCAGCCTGCGCATATGCATTGTTGATGAACATCGCTTGCTCCATTGAGTCTGTCAAAAGATGCACATTCTAGCATGAAGCATGTGACATCTTTATGTTGGGCGGGATCGCCGCGTTGCAAATTCTTCGACGAAATCGGCGTAGGCATCCTCTTCTATCGCCTTGCGCATCCGGCCCATCAGCTGCTGGTAGTAGTGCAGATTGTGTATCGTGTTGAGCCTGGCGCCGAGTATTTCCTTCAGCCGGTGCAGATGGTGCAGATAGGCGCGGCTGAAATTCTGGCAGGTATAGCAGCCGCATTCCTCGTCCAGCGGTTTCGTGTCCATCCGGTACTGGGCGTTCTTGATCTTGATGTCGCCGTTCTGCGTGAAGAGCATGCCGTTTCTCGCGTTGCGGGTGGGCATCACGCAGTCGAACATGTCTATGCCGTGGGAGACGGATGCGACGAGATCCTCCGGTGTTCCGACGCCCATCAGGTAGCGGGGCTTGTCCGCCGGCAGCATGGGGGCGGTGTGTTCAAGGATGCGCCGCATGTCTTCCTTGGGCTCTCCGACAGACAATCCGCCTATCGCGTAGCCGTCGAAGCCTATCCTGACAAGTTCTGCCAGCGATTCGTTGCGCAGATTTTCAAACATGCCCCCCTGCACGATGCCGAAAAGCGCATTGGGGTTGCCCTTGTGCGCTGTCTTTGATCTGGCGGCCCAGCGCAGCGAAAGGCGCATCGAGTCTGACGCCTCGCGCTCCGTTGCGGGATAGGGCGTGCATTCGTCGAAGATCATCGCGATGTCGGAGTTCAGTACTCCCTGTATGCGCATCGATTCCTCGGGTGTCAGGAAGAGCTTGTCGCCATTCACCGGGGACTGGAATCTCACGCCTTCCTCGGTGATCTTGCGCAGCGCCCCGAGGCTGAATACCTGGAATCCGCCGGAATCGGTGAGTATCGGGCCATCCCATCCCATGAAGCCGTGCAATCCGCCGTGCGCTTCTATCACGTCGAGACCTGGCCTCAGCCATAGGTGGAAGGTGTTGCCGAGCACGATCTCTGTACCTATGCCCTTGAGTTCCAGGGGGCTCATCGCCTTGACCGTGCCATAGGTGCCCACCGGCATGAAGGCGGGTGTCTCGATCCTGCCGTGGGCAAGCGTCAGTTGCCCGCGCCGTGCTTTCCCGCAAGTCTTGTATAGCCTGAATTCCATCTGCCTGCCTTTATGTTGTTTGATTCTTTTTTTCGATCAGCATCGCGTCGCCATAGCTGAAGAAGCGGTACTCGTTTCTTGTCGCGTGCCTATATGCTGCCCTGATTTCATCGATGCCGCCGAATGCCGAGACCAGCATCAGAAGCGTGGATCGCGGCAGATGAAAGTTGGTGAGCAGCGCATCCACCGCTCGGAATTTGAAGCCTGGCGTGATGAAGATGCGCGTCTCGCCGCATCCTGCCTTGAGCCCATCCTTCGCCGCGCTCTCAAGCGCGCGCAGGCTGGTCGTGCCCACTGCGACCACTTTCTTTCCGGATGCATGCGCCGCATGGATCGCATCTGCGGTTGCCTGTGGAATCTCATAGCGCTCGCTGTGCATCGCATGGTCTTTGATGTACTCCGCGCGCACCGGTTGGAACGTGCCAGCGCCGACATGCAGTGTCACATGGCAGATGTTGACGCCCTTGTCCCTCAGGGTATTCAGCATTGCATCATCGAAATGCAATCCGGCTGTGGGCGCTGCGACCGCACCCGCCTTGCTTGCATATACTGTCTGATAGCGCGCCTCGTCTTCCGCCGATGCGGCATGCGCGATGTATGGTGGCAATGGCAGATTGCCATGGCGTTCGAGCAGCTCCAGCAGCGGTTCGTCGGAGAGAAAGCGCAAATGAAAGAATTCTCCTTCGCGTCCAAGCACTCGGGCTTCCAGATTTTCTGCAAGATGCAGCAGGCTGCCGGCAACAGGAGACTTGCTTGCCCTGATCTGCGCCAGCGCTTCGTTGTCATTCAGTACGCGCTCTATCAGCACCTCTACCTTGCCGCCACTATGCTTGAAGCCATGCAGCCTTGCCTTGATTACGCGCGTGTCGTTCAGCACCAGCACGTCCCCTGAGTTCATCTTTTGCGGAAAATCGGAGAACTGCCGATCTTCCAGAGAGCCTTTGTTCAGGCAGAGCAGGCGGCTTGATCCGCGCACGGATGGCGGGTGCTGGGCTATCAGGTTTTCAGGCAGATCGAAATCAAAATCGTCGGTACGCATCGGCAGGAAAGCATTTCTCAAAGGCACGATTGTAGTTGATATGGGCAAGTGTTTCATGGATAATGCGCGCCTTCTTGCCGGGGTGATGGAACTGGTAGACGTGCCGGACTCAAAATCCGGTGCCTGAGAGGGCGTGGGGGTTCGAGTCCCCCCCCCGGCACCAAAAATTCTTTGTCAACCGATTTTGTATGCAGCGCGTTGTAGGCAGCGACACCCGAGTGTCGGCAAATATGCCAAATCATTAACTGACTAGGAGTTACAAATGAGCAAATTGTTGTCCACGCTGATCGCTGCCGTATTCGCTGCTGTTTCCTTCTCCGCTGTTGCTGCAGACGCTGCTCCTGCAAAGGATGCTGCTGCTGCAACTGCACCTGCCAAGTCGGATGAGGCAAAGCCTGCCAAGAAGGCAAAGCATCACAGGAAGCACAAGAAGGCAAAGAAGGAAGAAAAGAAGGCTGAAGAAGCCGCTCCTGCTGCCAAGTAATCGCTGAGCATCAAACACAGGAAGGCAGGGGAAACCCTGCCTTCATTCATTTTATGATCTGGAAACCACATGTCACCGTCGCTGCGGTCATTCACCGCGACAACCGCTTCCTCCTGGTCGAGGAGGAGACTGCGCACGGACTGCGCTTCAACCAGCCGGCCGGCCATTGGGAAGACAACGAAACCCTCGTCGAGGGTACGATACGCGAGGCGCTGGAAGAATCCGCGTACGGCTTCGAGCCGGAATACCTGACGGGTATCTACCGCTGGCATGCGATGGAATTGAATGTCACCTATTTGCGTTTCGCGTTTGGCGGCAGTCTTTCCGGTCATCATCCTGAACTTGCGCTGGATCACGGTATAGTCAGGACGGTGTGGATGACGATGGAAGAGATGCGCGCATGCCAGGACAGGCATCGCAGCCCGCTGGTGTTGAGATGCTGCGAGGATTACCTCGCAGGAAAACGCTATCCGCTCGACATGCTGGTTCATTATGGCTAGGCGCGTTGTCGTCGGCATGTCGGGCGGAGTGGACTCCTCGGTCACAGCCTTGCTTCTGAAGCAGCAGGGATATGACGTGGTCGGCCTGTTCATGAAGAACTGGGAGGACGACGATGACGGCGAATACTGCTCCTCGCGCAAGGATCTGATCGATGCGGTGTCCGTGGCTGACAACATAGGCATACCGATAGAGGCGGTGAATTTCTCGAAGGAATACAAGGAGCGCGTTTTCAGCGCCTTCCTGAGCGAGTATCAGGCAGGCCGCACGCCGAATCCGGACATACTCTGCAACGCCGAGATCAAGTTCAAGGCTTTTCTGGATCACGCGATCGCATTGGGCGCAGACACCATCGCGACCGGACATTATGCGAAGGTGCAGGAGGTCGATGGCCTCTATCAGTTGCTCAAAGCGAGTGATCAAGGCAAGGATCAGAGCTATTTTCTTCATCGCCTGAACCAGTCGCAGCTCGGGCGCGCGATGTTCCCGCTGGGCGACATGAAAAAAACCGAGGTGCGGAGGATCGCAGAGCAGCATGGTCTTTGCAACTTCGCGAAGAAGGACAGCACGGGCATCTGCTTCATCGGAGAGCGTCCGTTCCGCGAGTTCCTGAGCCGCTATCTGCAAGGAACAAAAGGCGAGATGCGCACGCCGGAAGGCAGGCTGGTGGGGCGGCATGTGGGGCTTTCCTTCTACACCATAGGTCAGCGCCAGGGCCTGGGCATAGGCGGCGACAAGGATTCGAGCGGCGAACCCTGGTTCGTCGCTGGCAAGGACATGGAAAATAACCGGCTGACCGTGGTTCAGGGGCATGACCATCCTCTGCTTCTGACAAAGAACCTTTCCGCGCTGGATGCGCACTGGATCAGCGGCAGCGCGCCCAAGGTTGATCATCCCTATGCTGCGAAGACGCGCTACCGTCAGGCGGATGCCACCTGCCGCATTGCACACATTTCAGGAGCGCAATGCTTAGTCTCGTTCGACGAGCCACAGTGGGCGGTCACGCCCGGACAGTCCGTCGTTTTTTACGACGGAGAAGTCTGTCTGGGCGGCGCGGTCATAGAGGCGGCTTCAGCTTGACTGTGCTAGAATCCCGCCATGAAGCTTGCCCTGAATAATGCCATGGTGAAGCAGCGCACCCTGAAGTCTTCCGTCACCGTGACGGGAGTGGGCCTGCACAGCGGAGAGAAGGTCACACTGACCTTGCGTCCGGGTGCTGTCGACAGCGGTATCGTGTTTCGCCGCGTGGATGTGAAGCCGGTCTGCGAGATGCAGGCGAAAGCCGACCTGGTTTACGACACGAGGCTCTCGACCTGCATGGAATGCAACGGGGTCAGGGTGGCCACCATAGAGCATCTGATGTCCGCATTCGCGGGCCTCGGGATAGACAATGCCTGCGTGGAGATGAACGGCTCGGAAGTGCCCATCATGGACGGAAGCGCAGGGACTTTCATATTTTTGCTTCAGTCTGCGGGCATCGTCGAGCAGTCTGCTGCCAAGAAATTCATCCGCATCAGGAAAACGGTCGAGGTGAAGCAGGGAGACAAATGGGTCAGATTCGAACCATACAATGGCTACAGGCTGACCTTCACGATCAACTTCTCCCATCCCGTGTTCGCCGACACCAAACAGCACGTTGCGATAGAGCTGGACGAGAATACATACATACGCGACATCAGCCGCGCGCGCACCTTCGGTTTCATGCAGGATGTGGAATACATGCGCTCCCAGGGACTCGCGCTGGGAGGCAGTCTGGACAACGCGATCGTGATGGATGACTACCGCGTGCTCAATGCGGACGGGTTGCGTTTCGAGGACGAGTTCGTCAAGCACAAGGTGCTGGACGCGATCGGCGACCTCTATCTTTTAGGACATCCGGTGATAGGCGCGTTTTCCGGATTCAAGTCCGGTCATGCATTGAACAACGCACTGTTGCGCGAATTGCTGGCCGACGAGCATGCTTGGGAATTCATCACCTTCGACAATGCGGAAGATGCACCGGCCTCACTGCGCCTTAGCGCAGCCTAGAAACTCATGCTGATCATGCGGCTGCTCATGGTCGTGGCAGCACTGCTGCTGGTGATGCTGGGCGGCATGTACATCTTCACCCGAAGGCAGCGCTATCTCAGAATGGCTTGGCAGGTGGTGCGCTTCATGGTGCTGCTGGCGCTGGTGTTCGCGCTGTTATTTGTGCTGGAGCGCTACGTGCTGGTGGCCTGGCGGGTGTTCCTCTAGCTGTTTTGCGAGAATTTTTCCAGCGCCTTTTTCAATGGCGAGTCGGGCAGGTGCTCGCTGAGTTCGTGCAGTTGCTCTCGCGCGTTCTGGCTCAGGATGCGCGGGAAGGGTTTGGGTTTGGGTACGGCATAGGTGACTTGCACCCTGACCCTGATTCCGTTAACCTCGCAGCCCCTGTATCTGAGCTTCTCTGCGATTTCCGGCGCAAGCTGGCGCAGTTTTGCGGCCACTGTGCCGTTGGCAGCCGCGATGTTGAGCGTGCCTCCGCGCAATCCGGTCACCTGGCATGAATCGGCGATATAGGAAGGTGCTGCGCTCCGGAATTGCTGCTGCAGCGCCGTCAGCATTTGGTGGTTGTGCAGCAAGGCGCTCAGTGCCGGGTCGCCGCTCATCACGGATTTGAATGGTTGAGCCAAGATAGTCGCTTTCGGATTTCGAGGGGAAGGCATGAATATTATACTGGTTTCAGGCAGAGGGGCTCGCAGCGTGCATCTGGGAAAGGGGCGGATGGCGCTCCTGCTGCTTTTCCTTTTTGCACTGATGTCGGCTGCCGTGATGGTGATGCAGTTCGCTTTGCTGCGTTATGCGCCGGAGGACCTGGCTCGCGAACTGGACAGCCATCTTCCCGTGCACTTGAACCAGCAGGCCTACGAGCGCAACAGGCTGGATGCACTTGCCATCAGGCTGGGGGAGATGCAGGCCCGTATACAGCGACTGGACGCGCTGGGCGGCCGCCTGGTGAAACTCACCGGGATGAAGCCGTCCGACTTCCAGTTCGAGGAGCCTCCCGCTCAGGGCGGTCCGCTGGTGTTTCCCGAAAAGCTGTCGCAGGCCGCACTGGCGGACCAGTTGAGATCGCTCTCCGGCATCGTGGCTGACAGATCCGACAAGCTCGTGGCGCTGGAGACGCTCTTGATGCAGAACCAGCTGAGGCGCGAGCTCCTGCCTTCGAGCGCGCCTGTCAGGGATGTCGTATATACGTCCAATTTCGGCTGGCGCATCGATCCTTTCACCGGAAGGAACGCGATGCACGAAGGGGTGGATTTCATGGCGGAAGCGGGCACGCCGTTTTATGCATCTGCAGGCGGTGTGGTGGTGTATGCGGCGATGCATCCCCAGTATGGTAATATGGTCGAGATCGATCACGGCAACGACATCGTGACGCGCTATGCCCATGCGTCCAGACTGTTTGTCAGGGTGGGCCAGGTGGTGAGGGCTGGCGACAAACTGGGCGAAGTCGGCAGCACCGGACGCTCAACAGGCAATCACCTGCACTTCGAGGTGAGGTACAAGGGCATGGCCCAGAATCCTGTGCGTTTCTTGCAAGCGGGTTAGTTAAAATAATTTTCCTGGGGAGGGGGTTGAGCCTTCTTGCCCAGCGGTTGACAGGACATGATTTCAAAAGTACTAAAAAGCATCTTCGGCAGTCGCAACGATCGTCTGCTCAAGCAATATCGTCTTACCGTCAGAGAGATAAACAAACTGGAAGCAGATATCGCGAAGTTGAGCGATGAAGAGCTGCGCGGAAAGACCGAGGCTTTCAGGCAGCGCTATGCCAATGGCGAGACGCTGGACAGCATGCTGCCGGAAGCGTTCGCGGTGGTGCGCGAGGCAGGCGTGCGGGCGCTTAACATGCGCCACTACGACGTGCAGATGATAGGCGGAATGGTGCTGCATTACGGCAAGATCGCCGAGATGCGCACGGGCGAAGGCAAGACGCTGATGGCGACACTGCCCGTCTATCTCAATGCGATCACGGGCTTGGGCGTGCATGTGGTGACAGTCAACGACTATCTGGCCGCGCGCGATGCGGCGTGGATGGGCAGGTTATACGGCTTCCTCGGCCTGACGGTAGGCGTGATCGTCTCGCAGATGGAATCAGACCAGAAGCAGGAAGCCTATGCTGCGGACATCACCTATGGCACGAACAACGAGTTCGGCTTCGATTACCTGCGCGACAACATGGCGAGCCACATCTCGGAGCGTTTCCAGCGCAAGCTGAATTTCGCGATCGTGGACGAGGTGGACTCCATCCTGATAGACGAGGCCAGAACGCCGCTGATCATCTCGGGGCAGGCGGAGGGCGACGTCAACGTCTATGTGAAGATAGACGGGTTGGCGAAGAAGCTCGAGCGTCAGGCAACAGAGGAGGGTCCTGGCGACTATTCAGTCGACGAGAAGAATCACCAGATACTGCTCACCGAAGCGGGCCATGAACGCGCAGAACAGATACTCACCGAGGCGGGTCTTTTGCCCCCCAATGGCAGCCTGTACGATGCTGCCAACATCTCGCTGATACACCACCTCTATGCCGCGCTGCGCGCGCATGCACTCTACCACAGGGACCAGCACTACGTGGTGCAGAACGGGGAAGTGGTGATCGTCGACGAGCACACCGGCCGGCTGATGTCGGGAAGGCGCTGGTCGGACGGGCTGCATCAGGCAGTGGAGGCCAAGGAAGGCGTGGAGATCAAGAAGGAAAACCAGACCCTTGCCTCGATCACCTTCCAGAATTACTTCCGCATGTACGACAAGCTTGGCGGCATGACCGGAACGGCGGACACCGAAGCTTACGAATTCCAGCAGATATACAACCTGGAGACGGTGATCATTCCGCCCAACCGCCCGACAGTGCGCAAGGATATGATGGACAAGGTCTACCTGACCGCGATGGAAAAATATCGCGCGGTGATAGACGACATCAAGGACTGTCATGGGCGTGGCCAGCCTGTTTTGGTAGGCACGACCTCGATCGAGAACTCCGAGCTGCTCTCGCATCTTCTGGACAAGGAGAAGCTTCCGCATCAGGTATTGAACGCAAAGCAGCATGCAAGGGAAGCCGAGATAGTCGCCCAGGCAGGACAGCCCAGGATGATCACCATCGCCACCAACATGGCGGGCCGTGGAACCGATATCGTGCTTGGCGGCAGCATAGAACACCAGATCGAAAAAATTCGCGCCGACCAGAGTCTGGATCAGGCCGCGTGTGATGCGCGCATCGCGAAGCTGAAAGAGGATTGGCAGGCCATACACGAACAGGTGATTCAAAGCGGGGGGCTGCACATCATAGGCACCGAACGCCACGAATCGCGGCGCGTGGACAATCAGCTGCGCGGCCGTTCCGGCCGTCAGGGTGATCCTGGTTCGAGCCGTTTCTATCTCTCCCTTGAAGACCCGCTGCTGCGCATCTTCGCGTCCGACAGGGTCGCCGCGATCATGAACAAGTTCAAGCTGCCCGAAGGCGAGGCGATCGAGCATGTATGGGTGACGCGCGCGATAGAGAACGCGCAGCGCAAGGTCGAGGCGCGCAACTTCGACATGCGCAAGCAGATACTCGAATACGACGACGTCGCGAACGACCAGCGCAAGGTGATCTACCATCAGCGCACCGAGCTTATGGAAAGCGATGACATCTCGGAGACCATCTCCGGCATGCGCGATGGCGTGCTGGACGAGATGATCAGCCTCTACATTGTGCCGCACAGCATGGAAGAGCAGTGGGACGTCGAAGGACTGGAGAAGGCGCTCGCATCCGAATACCGCCTGAGTCTTCCGCTTGCCAAATGGTTGGATGAAGAGAAGACGCTGGACGAGTCCGGATTGCGTGCGCGCATCTTCGAGCGTGCAAAAGAGGCATACCAGGCCAAGGCGGACATGGCGGGTGCCGAGATGATGCGCCATTACGAGCGCGCGATCATGCTGCAGAGCGTGGATGTGCACTGGCGCGAACATCTGGCTTCGCTGGACCATCTGCGCCAGGGCATACATCTGCGCGGCTATGCGCAGAAGAACCCCAAGCAGGAATACAAGCGTGAAGCCTTCGAGCTGTTCTCGATGATGCTGGATGTGATCAAGCGCGAAGTGATACAGGTTCTGATGAACGTCGAGATACGCAGCGAGGAGGAGATCGAGCCCGTGCAGACTGCGCCCGTGGACGTGCAGTACCACCACGCGGACTATGAGGAGGCGCTCTCGCAGAGCGCGACATCGGGAGGCGATGAACAGACTTTCGTGCGCTCCGGCAAGAAGGTAGGGCGCAACGACCCATGCCCCTGCGGTTCCGGGAAGAAGTACAAGCAGTGTCACGGACAACTGAACTGAAGGAGAAGGCCATGTCACTTGTGAAAGACACGCTGCGCTCATCCCCCATCACCGAGGAACTGAGCGATACGGAAGTGGAAATCCTCTCCGAGCTCTTCGAGGTTCAGGATTTCAAGGCGGGCGACGTGATCGTCAAGCCCAACGACGAGCAGTCTGACAATCTCTATATCCTGGCTTCGGGCGACATCGAGGTCAGGATAGAGAGCGCGGTCGAGAAGGCGGTGATCCATGTGCTGAAACCGGGAGACCTGGCGGGCATGATCACCTTCGCGGGCGGGGCGGCATCGCAGATCAGCGCGACGCTCTATGCGGTCGGCCCCACACAGGTTTTGAGCATGCAGCGCCTGAGGTTCGAGTCGCTGCTCAATTCCCATCCCAGGCTCGTGTACCATGTGATGCGCGGCATCATCCGCAACATGCACGGCATCGTGCGGCGCGTGAACAGCGAGTCCGCCGAGCTTTCGAACTACATCTACAAGACCGGTGGCCGGTACTAGGAGAAAAAGATGCCTGTCAATCTGAATCCGCCCGCATCCACATTGTCTGTTCCTGGCGTCAGGCTCGGCATCGCGAAGGCCGGCATCAAGCGCGAAAACCGCAAGGACCTCTTGGTCATCGGCCTTTGCGAGGGCGCAAAGATCGCAGGCGTATTCACCAAAAACCGTTTCTGCGCAGCACCCGTGATCGTCGCGAGGGAGCATCTTGCCTCAGGCAAAGGCATACTCGCGCTGGTGGTGAACACAGGCAATGCGAATGCGGGAACGGGCGAGCAGGGGCTGAATGATGCCAGGGAAACCTGCAGAGCGCTGGCCGGGCTTCTGAACTGCAGGGCGGACCAGATACTGCCTTTTTCGACAGGGGTGATCATGGAGCCTTTGCCAGTCGCCAAGATCGCAGCAGGGCTTCCCGCTGCCGTCGCGGACATGGTCGAGGACAACTGGCTCGATGCGAGTGAGGCGATCATGACGACCGACATCGTCGCGAAGGCGGTTTCGAAGCGCATCTCGATCGACGGCATAGATGTCACGATCACGGGCATCGCCAAGGGTTCCGGCATGATACACCCCAACATGGCGACCATGCTGGGCTACATCGCAACGGATGCGGCGATATCGCAGCCTCTGCTGCAGAAGATGGTGAACGATGCCGCAAACCGTTCGTTCAACTGCATCACCGTGGATGGAGACACTTCCACGAACGATGCGCTGATGCTGATGGCGACCGGAAAATCCGGACTTCCCGAGGTGAGCGACGCGGAAAGCAAAAACTATCATGCTCTTTTCGAGGCGGTCACCGAAGTCGCTATCCTTCTTGCCCAGGCCATCGTGCGGGACGGGGAGGGGGCGACCAAGTTCATCACGGTGAAGGTCGAAGGCGGAAGGGATGAAGACGAGTGCAGGAAGATAGGCTATGCGATCGCGCATTCTCCTCTCGTGAAGACTGCCTTTTTTGCATCCGATCCCAATCTCGGGCGCATCCTCGCCGCGATCGGTTATGCGGGAGTGGAAGATCTCGACGTGTCGGCATTGAGGCTCTATCTCGACGACGTGCTGGTCGCGGAAAACGGCGGCAGGGCGACAAGCTACCGGGAAGAAGACGGACAGCGCGTGATGAAGCAATCCGACATCGCGATACGCGTGGCCCTCGGCAGGGGAAGCGCGAATGCGACGCTGTGGACCTGCGACTTTTCCTACGATTACGTCAAGATCAACGCGAGCTATCGCAGCTGACCGTGGAAAGACTGGATCAGTTTCTCGATCGTGCCGAAGCCCTGCTCTCGAAGATCGATGGCATGCTGCCTAAGTCCGGGGTGCAAGCTCCCGATTTCGATGCGGCTTGCGCTTTCCGATGGAACCATGCTCAGCGCACGCTCGATCCCGTCGCGAATTTCCAGCGCATCGCGCTTTCCGACCTGATCGGCATAGACGATCAGAAGGCGCGCATCGCGCAGAACACGCTGCAGTTCGTTAGAGGCGGGACTGCCAACAACGTGTTGCTCACTGGCGCGAGGGGCACAGGAAAGTCGTCGCTGGTGAAGGCGCTGCTCAACGAACATGCGGATGAGTCCTTGCGTGTGATACAGATAGACAAATCGGGACTTGCAGACCTGCCGAGCATCGTCGAGCTGGTGCAGGGAAGGCCAGAACGTTTCATCCTGTACTGCGACGATCTTTCGTTCAATTCGGACGAGACGGGATACCAGGCGCTCAAGGCTGCGCTGGATGGCGACCTGGTCGCGTTCTCGAGCAATCTCCTGATCTATGCGACCTCGAACCGGCGCCATCTGATGCCTGAATACATGGCAGACAATCTGGCGACCAGGAATGCTGGCGAAGAGATTCATCCAGCCGAGAGCGTGGAGGAGAAGGTTTCGCTCTCCGAACGCTTCGGTCTTTGGATTTCCTTCTATCCCTTTGGTCAGGAGGAATATCTGGAGATCGCGGCGCACTGGCTCGCGCATCTCGGCTGGCCGCACGGCATGACGGAAGAGGTGCGCCGCGCGGCGCTGCAATGGTCGCTTTCGCGAGGCTCGCGCAGCGGCCGCGTTGCAGGCCAGTTTGCGCGCGACTGGTGCGGCAGGACAAGATAAGACGTTACCAGGGACCCATAGGTCCCATCATCCATGGTCCGGGCGAATACCAGAGGGGATAATAGGGATCCGGATAGACCGGACGCGCTTCGCGTTTCGGCCACAGGTAGATCTGATCCGCAGCGACGAGCGGGAATCGGTAATCGTATTCCCCGATCTTTCCTGGGACCGATGGCTGCAGCAGTCCCACCACAGTCACTTCGCGCCCGGCCGCATAGATGGCCGGATCGTAGAATCCCGCGCTGCAAGCCATGAATCGTCCGTCGGACCTGTCCTCTTTCTCGGGGCGCGCCGACTGGTCGAGCTGATGGCTCACCACCTGGAAGCAGGTCTCGTTCTTCTTGGGCGAAACGCTTGCGATGGTGCCTCCCCAGCGCACCCTGTTGCCGGCAAGATTCTGTGTCTGTGCCGAAAGCGGCGTGATGCCGGCAAACGGACCGTTCGCAAGACTCTTGGGCGGCTGGGTTGCGCATGCGGCAAGCATTGCTGCAGGAAGCAGCCAGATTAAATTTTTCATGATCGCACTCCTTCCCGTTCTTCCAAGATGAGACATGCATGAGAGATCAAGGAACGGCGCAAGTTCCACTGAACTCGATGCAAGAAATCCTGGGTTTCGGCTGAAAAACATGTCGAAAAATTTTACATGTGATCGAGCAGAGGAGATGGGGGTAAATTAAATATCATTTTTAATCAAGGTGTTTTTGTTTTTGGCGCGGTTCATGCTTGAGATTGACTGTGGGCAAATAAACTCTTGAATGAATAACAACGGTAAAGGAGGAATCAAATGAAACTGCTACATGATAAGCTTATTATCGCTTCTGCCGTCGCCATATCCTTTTCCAATTTGGCTCATGCAGTCGACATCACGCCTGATTTCAGCAATGTACCCACGGGCTGGACGGTAGATCGGTATGCCCCCGATAGTTTTTCGAATGTCGGTTCATACCAGGGACTCAATAATGTTCTGGGCATCGGAATCGGGCCGAACGGCGCGACCAGTAATAGGACGGCTGGGTATCAGGCGAACTTCTACAGCACCCAGGGAATGGGGCACGCTGTCACTGGTGGGGCGGGTGACATGCTTCAGGCAGCGCTGTATGTCCCTACCAGCTGGATGGATCCGACTAAAGGAGCGGTCAGGACGGATATGTGGGGTGTCATGACAGACTCGTCCAGCAATGTGACGGATTATCCCATCATAGGATTCACCAATTATGGAACCGGTCTGGCCGACATGAATAGTCAAGGACTTCACGACAGTTACATCGGATTCAGGGTGTGGAGCGATGCATTGAATGGCGGAAACGGTGGCTGGTATGATTTGAACGTCGCTGTCAATACGAACTCCTGGAATACGCTCGGGATCGATTTCACCGGTACAAATTACAATTTTTACGTCAACGGTCAGGATGTCTTGAACACCCTTGCGGCGCCGGGAACAACATCTTTCAGTAGCGTGCTGATGCAGGCCTTCAATTTCGATGGCAACACCAATAGTCCCGGAGCAGTTATCACCCCTTATACCGCATACTGGGCCAACGTTCCGGAACCGGGCACCCTGGCGCTGATGGGTTTGAGTCTGGCTATTCTCGGGGGTATGTCTCGTCGAAAAATGCTGAATTGAACCGGGGCACGAGGATCGGGAGATTTTGCAAAGGGTATGCAGAATAGGGAGCAGCCCTTGCTGAACCTCTTGTATCCTTTATAAATGAATTGGATTCTTGTTTTGTATACCACAGCAGTAGCTGCAAACGTGAATTACCAGACCCATTCTGTCAGTCTGGTCGGCGTCAGCACGGGTCAGGCCAGCTTGGTAACGGGCATCCCCGGCCTGTTCACACATGGCAGCGCGGGATCGATTGCCTGAGCGGTGGCGGAAGCGGTGAGATTCGAACTCACGGAGGACTCTCATCCTCGCTGGTTTTCAAGACCAGTGCCTTAAACCGCTCGGCCACACTTCCAGAACTTGACAGACGGCAAAGCCGGCTTTGGGAGGGG
>JAJXTH010000004.1 GCA_021783995.1 Pseudomonadota bacterium | reverse complement strand
CTCTCGCAGGGTTTGGTATCTCGCATCTTCTTTGTCCATGCAAGATCAGACATCGTCACAACCAAAAAGTTCAATCTTTATAAGGCCGGATCAATAGGTTGGGAATATAGTCTTCCCGGTTTAGGCCAATTTGCCCCGGGTCAGTCGTAGTTCCGGAAGCGCACGTCGTTCTTGCCGGTTTTTTTGACTTCGTACATCAGTTCGTCCGCCACTTTAATGATGTCGGGGAACGTCGAGGTTACTCTGGCAAAGCGTATTACGCCGATGCTTGCTGTCACAGGCGGGAAATCCTGCAATACGCTGTTTACCGTGGCAAAGATTTTTCTCCCGACTTCCGTGGCAGTCTCGGGGCCGGTTTCCGGCAGCAGCATGGCAAACTCATCGCCACCCAGCCTGGCGATCAGATCGTTTGAGCGCAGGACGGCGCGTAGGGCACCGGCTATCGCTTTAAGTGCCGCATCACCAACGTCATGGCCCCTTGTGTCGTTCAGATGTTTGAAATTGTCCAGATCCAGATAGATCACCGACAAGGGGTGGCCGTAACGCTTCGAGCGTTCAACTTCGGCATTGCCTGCCTCGATGAAGCCGCGCAGGTTTTGCAGGTCGGTCAACGCATCTCGGGTGGCGTTCATGTACGCCACCTCATACTGCATGCGCAATTGTGAAAACTGCCTCGCCAGCACCAGGGCCAGCAGCAGCACTTCAACAGTGACCGCCAGTAGGCCGAGATGCTCGATGTAAATCGAATACAGACCACCCAGCCTGCCGAGGGAAATGGACAATGCACCTAACATAAAAAAAAACCAGCACAGCAGCCAGGTACATGGGCGCAGAGAAATGCCTCTGACGAGTGCGCACGATTCCCGACAGCAAACCATAACCCAGAAACAGCCACACCCCGACGCGGTCTAGTTCCAATGACCAGTTAGGTTTGAAAAGCGCCAGAAGGATGAAGGCAGAAAGCAGGCCGAGTAGCGCCATGCCCAACCGGTAAAGCCGAGGATTGGATTCCCTTGTGATATCTAGCAATCGCAATACGAACAGCACATAACTGCAATTAGAGAGCAGGATGGGGAAACTGATCAGGTAGAACCAGTGGAGTCCGAGCAAATCCGGATATACCAACAACGCCGTGCCGTTGTAGAGCAGATTTCCCAGAATGAACAAGGCATAGAACCCATCAGTTGCATTGCGCCGGATTCCTGCCAGCACGGCATAGTAGAACATCAGTCCCAGCAAAATGCCCATGCATAGCAGCGTCAAGGCGTCCCCTCTCTGGATCGCAATCAGATAATCCGCCAGCGTGTCCAGGTAAGGCATGGGTTGCGCCAGCAAGAACGGAGAAGAGAGCTCAGTTACCAGCCGGTAGTGCCCTGGTTGCAGCGTGAATTCGCGGCCGTGCCGCAGAAAAAAGGAGTTGGGTTCCCTGCTTTGAATGCCTCCTACAGCTTCCGCAACCAAACGACCCTGGTCGTTGAAAATCCAGTGATGAAACCGACCTATTACGCTGGAATTCTTGAAATCTAGTACCAGTTGCGTTGTCTTTCCGATCTCGAAATTCCCCTGCCAGAAAAAGCGCCCGCCGGTTCTGTCGAGCTGGTCGACGGGCACAGCTCCTGTGCATTGCAGTTCTGCTGATTCGATGCAGTGAGAGTATTGCGGCACCTGATACCATTGCCCGGAAAGCATCAGTGGCTGGGCTTTGCAGGGCAGCCAGATGAATGGCAGGAGGAGGAGCAGCCTGGACAGACATTTGGCTGCGCCTTTGGCGTTAATGAAAAATTTGCACATGCAAGCTGGTCAGAAATAGGGTGGGTTCAGGGTCTTGCCGCCAATAAAGCCGATATTGTCGCATGACTACGCCGCTGGGTGCTGAGACTGAAGTGAATTTTCTCCTTACAAATATAGGGTTAAAGGAATACGGGAATGCCCAGACAGTTGTTGATGCGAAGTGCGAATTACACAACGTATGCGAGTTCGAGTGCGCATCCCTGAAAATCTCCGGTTCCTCTCACTCCGCCACAGCCTCATGAAATCGCTTGGCGCGGGGTGGGATAAGATGGGCAACGATATCGGCCATGTGTTCTCCAGAGTAGCCCGAACCATAAAGTTGACTGCTACCATAGCTGCTCTGAATCTGCTTGTCCAAAGCCTGGGCTAACGCCTCGGCATTCCACGGGCAATCATACACATTGTCGCTCCGCTCCCGCCCACGCTGACGATCCCCTAGGTTCACCACCGGAGTTCCCAAAAAGGCGCATTCCCGAATCCCCACACTGGAATTTCCCACCAGACAGCGAGATTGTGACAGCAGGCGTAAAAACAGTTTTCCATCTAGATTATTCACGCGGCAGTACACCCCCTGATCTCCTTCCCCCAGAAAGTCTTCCACCGCACGGGTCACCGCCGCCGATCCCGCATCACTGTTCGGATTGAAAATGAAGTAGGGCAAACCAGTGCGGCGCACACTCTCCAAAGTCAAGCGCATATGCTTGTAACTGGAGAGATGTTCAGTGGTGTCGGCATGTTGCAAAACGACGATAAAATCGTCCTGGAGGTTGATGGCATTCCCTTGGTTAGTAAAACCCAGGGCTTCTTCGACCATTTCCAGGGGTAGATCGAGCGCTTCACGCGCCAGATCCACAGAAGGGCAACCGGTGACAAAAACGCTGTTCGGATGCTCACCCATGCGCATCAGACGGTTGGCTGCCTGCTGATTGGCTACCAGATGAATATCGGAAAGTTTGGTTACCGCATGGCGTACCCGTTCGTCAATATTTCCCGTTATTTCGCCCCCCTGCACATGAATCAGGGGAATACCCATATAGGACGCAGCCACTGCGGTTCCCAGGGTTTCATAGCGATCGGCGATGGTCATCACCCAATCGGGCCGGAATTGCTCCAGATGAGTGCTGGTTAGTTCTACTGTACGCGCCGTGGTATAGGCCATGTGCCGGGGCTCATTGCCAGGCACAAGAGTGACGCATTCATCCGCTACCGTAAAACCATCTTGACGAATCAAATCGGCCACCCTCCCATGGACATCCGACAGGGCTGCCCCCGAGCAGAGGCAATGGAGGGTCACATTGGGCTGACGCGCCAATGCCTGAAGTGTGGTGCGTATACGGGAATAACTGGGACGGGCGGTGATCGCCACCAAAACTTTTCGATTAGTCAACATCGTTCACCCCGATAGCATGATACATCGACACGGAGTGGTTCAAACGCCGCCCCAGCAAAGGTTCCAAAGCATCGTAGGATAGACCTCCTGCGGGCTTCATGTAGGCAAAATCCTCCTGGCGCAGGATCGCCCCCTGTTCCAGAGCGCGCGTGGTCACCCAACTGCGCCCAAAGATGGCGGGATCGAAACCCAAGGTTTGAAGTTGGTGCGCTTTATCCACAGGCGATTGACGCATGCGCCAGGCAAAATTTACTCCTGCGACTAAAGTCTTGAGCGCTTCCGGCGTCAGTGACGAACTCACATCTGGGCCAAAACTGCGGGGATGCAGCGTTAAATGCACTTCGATGAGTGCAGCCCCCAGATAGGCCGCAATGATGCCGGGCACAGGAGAAGCCGAATGATCCGACAGACCCACGGGAATATGCGGCACTTCCTTTTGAAAATAAGACAGGAGATTCAAGCCCACCTGTTCAGGAGGCGTTGGATACTGTGATGTACAGTGAAACAAGGCCACCTCACTGCCTTCCTGAGTCAATTGCCGTGCCATGGTTAAAATTTCCGTTGTCATCGACAAACCGCTGGAGAGCAGCAAAGGTCGACCGGTGCGCTGCACACGCTGAATGATCTGCGGATTACGGACCTCTCCGGAAGCTATTTTCCACGCCGCCATGCCGAGGGAATCCAGCCAATCACAGGCCTTGAGGGAAAACGGGCTGCTTAGAAACACCAGTCCCAGACGTTCAGCATGAGCCTTGAGCAGAGCCCATTGGTCAAAAGTAAATGCTAAGCGCTTCCAATACTCATAACGTGATGCATCCTGCGGGCTGAAGGGTATACGCCAAGGCTCCCGAGGCGTGCTTTCTTCTTCAGCCAGATGAGTTTGAAACTTGATGGCTTGAACTCCACAGTCGGCAGCCACCTCGATGAAAGATAAGGCCATGCCGAGACTTCCTTCATGGGACTGAGCCACTTCGGCAATGATAAACGGGGGATATTTCGAACTGACGCTGTAATCGGCAATTTTCAAGGATGTTCTAGACCGGGAAAGATGGTCGAGCAATTATATGCATAAACTTTTCGCTGTGCATTTTATCCGGTAAGAAAATTCATTAATTATTATTTAAAAACACTGATCAGACGGTTTCATCTTTCATCTTGCTTGATCGATTAAGCGCTCTGCCTGATCGTTTGCAATACTCCATCTGGTTGAGTATATGTGGCGGATTCGGAACCCACAGTCTCGCGGGTCATCCCTGTGACGATCCGGAACCGCCCTCACTTGCCCCTGCTTCTGGTGCAGGGGTTTCCGATGGCGGTGCTCCTGAGCGAGCCAAGCTCGCACCTACCCCTGCCAAAATGATGACTATCATGCCAACCCAACTAAGCCAGGGTGGAGACTCATGAAACAGCACGACACCGAAGAGTGCTGAAAAAACAATGGTGGCAAAAGCAAAATTGGCTACCACCAGCGTAGTTCCCACTCGATAGGCTCGCGTCATGCTGAGTTGTCCGAAGGTGGCAAACACCCCAAGGCTGATCAGCAACCCAACAGAATGCAGGGTGAGAGTGGTGTGCGGCTGAAACGGCAGGAACAATCCCGTGATGATCGTTGATAGCCCGGTAAAATACAGCACGATACGCCAGTCAGGTTCGCCCAAGGCGCCCATGCTGCGAATCTGATAGTAGGAAATGCTGGCACCTATGCCGGACAGTAGTCCAATGCCGGCATAAACCCACTGATCAGGCTGGAGATGGGGGTGGAGAAGCATGACCACTCCCATAAAACCCATTCCAAGAAACAGCAGCAGGCGTGATTGAGCTACGGTTTGTCCCTTGACATAAAGAATTAGCGCAAGAAACAGAGGTGAAGTGTAATTGAGAGTTACGGCGATGGCCAATGGCAGATGAGCCAAGGCAAAAAAATACAGCCACAGGGAAATCAGACCCGATAAACTGCGCCCCAGATGAAGACGCCAGTGTGGCGTCGTAAATGCATGGAATTGGCGCGCACCCATACCAAGTAACAGGAGCAAACCGAAGAGCGAGCGCCAGAAAACCAGTTCCGTGGGCCCAAAATCTGCGGCTCCTTGCTTGACGCAGGCACCCATCAGGGAAAAGCACAGGCCTGCCACCAGCATCCAAATTGCGCCAAGATGACGGGATAAAGTTCTATTCATGGAAGATGGTTTTCATTCAAGGGGGCCTTCCATTTTAAGCCAACCCGAGGGCTTTATGCTGGCTGAGCAGCAAGGCAAGATGTGCTGTGGTCGGACACCGATGCAAACTTTAATTAACGAAAATGAGGCGTGGCACGATAATATCACCACATTGAATAACTGAATCTGAACTGACAGTTACTTCGATCAAACCGGGTAACTGTCAGATGATATCGCGACTACTACACCTGACTGGTGGTACGAATTCTTTTCGCTTTGTGCTTCGTGCTTTCGACAGACTTTATTCCTTGACATCACAGCTACCAGCCGGATTCTCGTTCTGGAGTTGCGCTGATCTTGTGTATGCTGAGATCTGCCCCGTTAAACTCTTCTTCGGGAGAGAGGCGGATTCCCACGGTTTTTTTGATCATTCCATAGACCAGATAGCCGCCGATAAAAGCGATCGCAATTCCCATCAGAGTTCCGATGAACTGCGACATGAAACTCACGCCGCCCACGCCGCCCAGGGATTTGAGCCCGAAAATGCCCGCGGCAATACCGCCCCATGCGCCGCACAGTCCGTGTAACGGCCATACACCCAGCACATCGTCGATTTTCCAGCGGTTCTGAGTCCAGGTGAACATCACCACGAAAAGGCCGCCCGCCACGATGCCGACTACCAGGGCGCCTACGGGATGCATCAGATCCGATCCCGCACACACCGCGACGAGCCCTGCAAGCGGGCCGTTGTGGACGAATCCTGGATCATTCTTTCCCATCCAAAGAGCGGCAAGCGTGCCGCCCACCATTGCCATCAGGGAATTCACCGCAACCAGACCGCTGATGTTGTTGATCGTCTGAGCCGACATCACATTGAAGCCGAACCAGCCCACCGTGAGTATCCATGCGCCCAGCGCCAGAAATGGAATGCTCGATGGCGGGTGCGCTGCAATCTGCCCATCCTTGTTGTAGCGCCCGCGGCGCGCGCCCAGAAGCAGCACGGCTGCAAGACCTATCCAGCCGCCAACCGCATGCACCACTACGGAGCCCGCGAAGTCATGGAACTCCGCACCGAATGCGGAGTGCAGCCAATCCTGTATGCCGAAGCGATGATTCCATGCGATGCCTTCGAAGAACGGATAAACAAAACCGACCAGCATGAAAGTTGCAGCCATCTGCGGATTAAATTTTGCACGCTCAGCTATCCCGCCAGAAACGATCGCCGGAATGGCCGCGGCAAAGGTCAGCAGGAAAAAGAACTTGACCAGTTCGTAACCGCTTTTCTGCGCCAGCGCGTCCGCACCATTCAGGAAATTTACGCCGTAGGCGATCGCGTAACCGATGAAGAAATAGGCCAGCGTGGAAACGGCAAAATCGGTCAGTATCTTGACCAGCGCATTGACCTGATTTTTCTTGCGCACCGTCCCGAGCTCAAGGAATGCGAACCCTGCATGCATCGCCAGCACCATGATCGCGCCGAGCAGTATGAATAGCGTATCGTTGTTGATCTTGAGATTTTCCATGCTGGCTTTCCATCATTGCGGTTTCAAGGTACGCACCGATGAACCACAATGGTGCGCAGATTCAAAAATCGATGGAAAATACACCAGAATGGTGCATAGAGTCAAACCCGCCAGCCGCTCAGGTGCTTCTCCAGCCACAAAAGACCGATGATGGTCTTGCTGTCGTCTATCCTGCCCAGGCGCATCCATTCGATGGCCTCGGCCATGGGCAGCTCGAACACTTCAAGATGCTCGCCTTCGTCAAGGTTTGCCTGCTGTTTCGTCAAGTCGCGTGCCAGAAAATACTCGATGCGCTCGTTGCCGTATCCTATGCAAGGATAGGTTGTTGTCAGATGCAACCAGTCGCGCGCCGTGTAACCCGTCTCTTCCAGCAGTTCGCGCTTGCCAGTGGCAAGGATGTCTTCCCCCGGATCGATTTTGCCCGCAGGTATCTCGTAGAAATCACGGTGCAGCGGATAACGGAACTGCCGTTCCATGATCAGCTTGCCATCGTCCTGCAACGCCAGCACCGCGACAGCCCCCGGATGGCTGACATATTCGCGCACACCCACTGCACCGCTCGGCAGGCGCACCGTATCGCGCCGCACATGCAACAAACGCCCCTCGTATACGGCAGCGCTATCTATGCAGCTTTCCTCCAGATCCATCATCATCCCCAAGCACGCCTAAGGATGCCTGTTCAGTGCAGCAGCAGCGACTGCCTCACCGACACAGCGCATATCGTCATCAGCGTGCCCGGTAACATCCCCAGAAGAAGCACACCCAGACCGTTCAGCGTCATCAGTAGCCCAGTATCGGATTCGACGACGATGGGCACATGGCTTTCAGGCACATCGAAATACATCAGCTTGATGATGCGCAGGTAGTAGAAAGCGCCTATCAGTGAAAACAGCACGGCGACCACGGCAAGCCAGGTATAGCCCGCCTGGACTACTGCGCTCAGCACCGAAAACTTGGCATAGAAGCCCACTGTGGGCGGGATGCCCGCCATGGAGAGCATCAACAACATCATCATGAAGGCAAGCCATGGGCTGCGCTGGTTCAGCCCCTTGAAGTCGTCAAGCGTGTCGGCTTCGAAGCCAGCGCGCGACAGCATCATGATCATGCCGAAGCCGCCCAAAGACATGATCATGTAGACTACCGTATAGAACATCGCAGCGCCGTAACCTTCTATGCTTCCGCTGATCAGCCCAAGCAGCATGAAGCCCATGTGCGTGATCGTCGAATAGGCAAACATGCGCTTGATGTTGGTCTGAGCGATGGCGGAAAGATTACCGAGCGCCATCGATGCGATCGCCAGAACCATCAGCATGCCGCTCCAGTCACTGACCAGGGACTGCAGTCCCTCCACCAGTATGCGCACCACGAATGCGAATGCGGCGAGCTTGGGCACGGACCCGATCAGCAGCGTCATCGCGGTAGGCGCCCCGTGATAGACATCGGGAACCCACATGTGAAAAGGAACGACGCCCAGCTTGAACGCCAAGCCCGACACGATGAAGACGAGGCCGAATGCAAGCAACGCCTTGTTCTGCACGCCCTGATGGATCGCATTCGATACTGCGCCAAGCTCAAGGCTGCCTGTGGCGCCGTAGAGCATGGACATGCCATAGAGCAGAAGGCCGGAGGCCAGTGCGCCCAGCACGAAGTATTTCATCGCTGCCTCTGTCGCGATGGCGGAATCGCGCTGCAATGCAACCATTGCATAGAGGCTGAGCGACAGCAGCTCTAGGCCAAGGTAGAGCGTCAGGAAATGGCTGGCCGAGATCATCACGTTCATGCCGAGCAGCGCAAAAAGCGCCAGCACCAAAAATTCACCGGTGAACAATCCGCGCAGCAAAAGATACTGGCGCGAATACACGAGAACCATGGACATGCCAAGATAGCTCAGCATCTTCAGCACGTCGGAGAGCAGGTCGTCGACGAACATGCCGTTGAATGCGTAAAACACGCCGTGCTGATGCGTGCCCACCGTGATCAGCGAGCAGCCGAGCAAAGTCAGCTGGACGAACAGATATGTGTATATCTTGTTCTGCTTCAGCAGCAAATCGAATATCAGGATGAAACACACCATCACCAGCAGGAAGATTTCCGCAGCGGCAGGCAACAGATTGGCCATCAAGTTCATACACACCTCAAAACAGTAATTGACTACTTCCAGCTCGCAGCCTGTAGCTTGCTGCCTTCGTCACGCTACAGGCTACCGGCCGCACTTACAACGGAAGCTTGGACTGCGCGACATGCACCAGCAGGTCGTTCACCGATGCGTGCAGTATTTCGCCAACCGGCAGCGGATATAACCCCATGCCCAGCACGAAGATGGTCAGCATCGCAAGGATAAGAATCTCGCGCGCGTTGACATCGGTCAGCTCCTCGACATGGGGGTTTGCGATCTTGCCGAATATCACGCGCTTGTATAACCACAGTGTATATGCCGCTCCGAAGATCAGCGTCGTCGCCGCCCCGAACGCATACCAGAAGTTCACCTTGATCGCCCCCATCAGCACCATGAATTCGCCGACGAAGGCGCTGGTGCCGGGAAGTCCGCTGTTGGCCATCGCGAACAGCATGAAGAATGCGGCAAACACGGGCATCTTGTTGACGACGCCGCCGTAGTCGGCGATCCTCCTCGAATGCATGCGGTCATAAAGCACCCCTATGCAGAGGAATAGTGCGCCGGCCACAAAGCCGTGCGAGAGCATCTGCATCAGCGCGCCCTCCATGCCATAGGCGTTGAAGATGAAGAGCCCAAGCGTGACGAAGCCCATGTGAGAGATCGACGAATAGGCAACCAGCTTCTTCATGTCTGACTGCATCAGCGCGACAAGGCCAATGTATACGATCGCGATCAGCGACAGCGCGATCATGATGCCTGCCATCTTGTGGCTTGCATCTGGCGTGATCGGCATCGAGAAGCGCAGAAATCCGTAGGCGCCTACTTTCAACATGATGGCCGCAAGGACGACCGAACCTCCCGTAGGCGCTTCCACGTGCGCATCCGGCAGCCAGGTATGCACCGGGAACATCGGCACCTTGACCGCGAATGCGAAGAAGAATGCGATGAAGATCAGCATCTGGGCCGTCATCGGGATCGAGACTCTGTGGAAGTCGAGTATCGAGAAGCTGCCGCCTGTGATGTTGTAAAGATAGATCAGCGCGACCAGCATCAGAAGCGAGCCCAGGAGCGTGTAGAGGAAGAACTTCATCGTCGCATAGATGCGGTTCGGGCCGCCCCACACGCCGATGATGATGAACATCGGTATCAGCATCGCCTCCCAGAAAACGTAGAACAGGACAGCATCGAGTGCTGCAAAAACGCCGTTCACGATACCCGACATCACGAGGAAAGCCGCCATGTATTGCGAGACGCGCTTCTCGATCACGCGCCATCCTGCGATAACAACGATCACCGTGAAAAAACTGTTCAGCAGTATGAACAGCATCGAGATGCCGTCCACCCCCAGATAGTAGTGTATGTTGAAGCGGTTGATCCAGTCGTGCAGCTCGACGAACTGCATCGCGCTCGTCGACGTATTGAATCCTGCATAGAGCGGCAGGGTGACAACAAACCCCAGCACGCTGCCTACCAGCGCCAGGAGTCGGGCCATCGGCGCGTTCTTGTCGTCGCCAGTCGCTAGCACCAGCATGCCGAAAAGTATCGGCAACCAGATCGCAACGCTAATTACGGGTAATCCAAAAATCATGCTGTGTTTCCTTTAATCATGAAGCGGTAGTTTGGAAGCGGCGCTCCCCCACGATTAAAACCAGTTTCTTATCGACAACAACACGAACACGCCTACGATCATGGTGAACGCATAGTGGTAGATGTAACCAGACTGGAACCTGCGCACCACGCCGGAGAACCTTCCGACAAGGTTGGCCGAACCATTCACCACGAGACCATCGATCAGGAACTTGTCGCCCACGTTGCCGAGAAAACTGCTCAACATGCGCGCGCCTCCGGCATAGAACCAGTCGTTGAACCTGTCGAAGTAGTACTTGTTGTCCAGCAACGTGTAGATGCCATGGAAGCGCTTCTGGATAGCAGCAGGGATATCCGGGCGCTTGAGGTAGAAGACTGCGGCGCTTGCGACGCCAGCAATCGCAAGCCAGAGCGGCAGGCTGGAGAATGCATGCAGCGCCATCGCGAAGCTGCCGTGGAATTCTTCCTGGAGCTCTTGCATCACCTCGTGGTTCTGCGCGATGTAGATCGCGTCCTTGAAGTAACCACCAAACAGCATGGGCTCAATCGCAACATAGCCTATCATTACCGAGGGAATGGCAAGCAGAATCAGAGGCAGTGTAACCACCCAGGGAGACTCGTGAGGCTTCTGTCCGGGTGCAAGCCCGTGATGATGATCATGGGAGACTTCTTCATTGTCATGGTCACCATCATGCGCATCGTGATGAGCTTCTGTATTCTGCCCCCTGTCCTCTGTCTTCTGATGGCCGAAGCGTTCCTTGCCGTGAAAGACAAGGAAGTACATGCGGAACGAATAGAATGCGGTGACAAACACGCCGGCCACCACAGAGAAATAGGCAAAGCCCGAACCTGCCAGATGCGAATGGCCTACCGCCTCTATGATGCTGTCCTTGGAATAGAATCCCGAGAAGAAAGGCGTTCCGATCAATGCAAGAGAACCTATCAGCGATGTGATCCAGGTGACGGGCATGTATTTCCTAAGCCCACCCATGTTGCGGATGTCCTGATCGTGATGCATGCCGATGATCACGCTGCCGGCTGCCAAAAACAGCAAGGCCTTGAAGAACGCATGCGTCATCAAATGGAAGATCGCGACAGGATACGCGGAAGCACCCAGTGCCACCGTCATGTATCCAAGCTGGGAGAGCGTGGAATAGGCAATAACGCGCTTGATGTCGTTCTGTATGATGCCCAAAAATCCCATGAACAATGCTGTGATGGCACCTATCACCATCACGAATGAGAGGGCTGCATCTGAAAGCTCGAACACGGGCGACATGCGTGCGACCATGAAGATACCTGCGGTCACCATGGTTGCCGCATGGATCAGCGCGGAGATGGGCGTGGGACCTTCCATCGAGTCAGGAAGCCAGACGTGCAGCGGGAACTGCGCGGACTTTCCCATCGCGCCGATGAAAAGCAGTATGCAGATCGCGGTTAGCAGGTTGACCGACATGCCGGGGATGGGCGCGATGTCGTTTGCATGGTTCGCGACGTTGGCGAACACGGCCGCATAGTCCAGCGTGCCAAACACCTTCAGGATCAGCCCTATCCCGAGAAGAAAACCGAAATCGCCCACGCGGTTCACAAGGAAAGCCTTGAGGTTTGCATAGATCGCGGTAGGCCTCGTGTACCAGAATCCGATCAGAAGGTATGACACCAGACCCACCGCCTCCCAGCCGAAGAAGAGCTGCATGAAGTTGTTGGACATCACGAGCATCAGCATCGAAAAGGTGAACAGCGAGATGTAGCTGAAGAAGCGCTGGTAGCCTTCGTCTTCCTTCATGTAGCCTATCGTGTAGATGTGCACCATCAGGGAGACAGAGGTCACGACCAGCATCATCGTCGCAGTCAGCCTGTCGATCAGAAAACCCACCTGGAAGCTCGTGTCGCCCGTGGTGAGCCATGTGTAGACCGGGCCGTTGAACATGTGGCCCGCCATCACGTCCTGAAATATCCTGATCGCGGAAAAGAGGGAGAGACCGACCAGTGCGATGACAATGCGGTGGGTTGTGGTGCGACCCAGCAAGCGTCCGAACAGCCCTGCGATGATCGCGCCCAGAAGAGGCGCGAACGGCACGATCAGGTAGTAGTTTTGAATGTTCATTGCATCAGCCTTTCAAGCTGCCGAGATCATCGACGTTGATGGTGCGCAGATTGCGGAAAAGCACGACCAGGATCGCAAGCCCGATCGCCGCTTCAGCTGCAGCCACGGTGAGAATGAAGAACACGAAGACCTGTCCCGCGGTATCATTCAGATAGTGCGAGAAGGCAACAAAGTTGGTGTTCACCGCCAGAAGCATCAACTCGATGGACATCAGAAGGATGATCACGTTCTTGCGGTTCAGAAAGATGCCCAGCACGCTGATGGCAAACAGCACGGCGCTGAACACGAGATAATGGGAAAGGGTTATCATTTTTTCGCTCCCTGTTTCTACTTGCCTTCAGCCCTGGATTCGGAATGCATCTTCACGATGCGCAGACGGTCAGCCTTCTTCACCTTGACCTGCTCGGACACGTTCTGCGACTTCACGCCCGAGCGGCGGCGCAGGGTCAGCGCAATCGCCGCGACCATCGCCACCAGCAACACCACGGCCGCCAGCTCGAAAGGATAGACATACTGTGTATATATCAGTTTTCCCAGCTCCTTGGTGTTGCTGTAATTCGCCGCATGCACGACAGCCCTGGAGGACTCCGAAATCTGGCGAGAGCCCAGCACCCAGACCATCTCGAAGACCATCAGTCCCGCAATGACGGCGCCAAACGGAAACCAGCGCCAGAAACCTTCCTTCAGTTTCACGAGGTTGATGTCCAGCATCATCACCACGAAAAGGAAAAGCACCATCACCGCACCCACGTAGACCAGCACGAGCGTGATCGCAAGGAACTCGGCCTCCAGCAACATCCATATTCCGGCTGCGCTGCAGAACGCCAGCACCAGGAACAGCGCGGCATGAACGGGGTTGCGCGCAATGATCACGCCGGTTGCAGCAAGCGTTGTCAGGATCGCGAACAGATAAAAGACCGCATCAAAAAAACTCATCTACTCACCCCTGGTTATCTGTATTTGGCATCCGACTCGCGATCCTTTGCGATCTGCGCCTCATGCTTCTCCCCTACCGCGAGCAGCATGGGCTTGGTGTAGTACAGATCGCCGCGCTTCTCGCCGTGATACTCGAAGATGCGTGTCTCGACGATCGCATCCACAGGACAGGACTCCTCACAGAACCCGCAGAAGATGCATTTGGTCAGATCGATGTCATACTGGGTCGTGCGGCGCGTTCCGTCAGCGCGCTCCGCCACTTCGATCTTGATCGCAAGAGCGGGACATACCGCTTCGCAAAGCTTGCATCCGATGCAGCGCTCCTCGCCATTGGGATATCGGCGCTGTGCATGCAGTCCCCGGAAGCGGTAGCTCTGCGGCGTCTTCTCGTCCGGAAACTGCACCGTGATCTTGCGCGCAAACATGTAACGCCCGGTCAGCGCCATGCCCTTCAGCAGTTCGACCAGCAGAAAGGTCTTGAAGAATTCCTTTATTTTTTCCATATTCGTGTCCTCTCGTGCATGCGCCTCATCGCGCTACCAAAGCCAGTAGGAGGTCTGCATCCAGACGCCCACCACCACGACCCAGATGAGGGATACCGGAATGAACACCTTCCATCCCAGACGCATCAACTGGTCATAGCGATACCTTGGGAAGGTCGCGCGAAACCACAGGAACAGAAACAGCACGACGGCGACCTTCGCAAACATCCAGAGGATCCCGTCGGGCAGAAAAGGAACCGGGGAAAGCCAGCCTCCCAGGAACATGATCGAGGTCAGGAAGGAGACCAGGATCATGTTCGCGTATTCGCCGAGGAAAAACAAAGCAAACGCCATGCCGGAATATTCCACATGAAAGCCCGCGACGATCTCGGATTCTCCTTCAGCCACATCGAAGGGCGCACGGTTGGTCTCGGCGACCCCGGAGATGAAATACACGACGAACATCGGGAAGAGCGGAATGAAATACCAGTTCAAAAGCCCGTGCGTTCCATGCTGCCCTCGAACGATGTCGCCCAGATTCAGGCTTTGCGACGCCATCAGCACGGTGACCAGCGCGAAACCCATCGCTATCTCGTATGACACGATCTGCGCAGCAGAACGCAGCGAACCGAGAAAGGCATACTTCGAGTTTGAAGCCCAGCCGGCGATGATGATGCCGTATACACCCAGGGATGCCATCGCCAGCACGTAGAGCAGGCCCGCGTTCACGTTCGCAACCACCAACTCCGCATTGAAGGGAACCACCGCCCAGACCGCGAGCGCGGGCATCAGGGTCAGTATGGGCGCTACGATGAACAAGAATTTGTTCGCGCCGCTTGGCACGATGATCTCCTTCATCAGGAGCTTCAATCCATCCGCCAAGGGCTGCAGCAGGCCGAAATAGCCGACCCGGTTCGGGCCTATGCGTATCTGCATCCAGCCTATCACCTTGCGTTCTGCCAGAGTCAGATAGGCGACGGCGCCCATCAGAGGCAGCACGATCACCACGATCTTGAGCAGGGTCCAGATGGGGAGCCAGGCAGACCCCAGCATTTTCTGTATGGGTTCCAGCCATTCCATCATGCGCGCTCCACGGTTTGACCAGCGACTCGGCTTGCGTTTTCTGGCAGCTTAGTCGAATCGCCAGTTGTTATTTCAATTTCGCCAAACATCGCACCCAGACCCGCAGTCGCAGCATGAGCAGCCGCGATGCGCACCACGCCGGACGGCAATCTGTCGTCCCTCTTCACGCTGAGTTTCGCGCTGGCTGATCCTTGCACCACGCGCACTACATCTCCGGGCTTCAGCCCCAGCCTCTGCAGCTCGGCGCCATGCATCCTAGCCGTGGGCGTGGCTGCATCGCCGGTTTTCTGCAATGCCTCTGCGCGCCGCACCAGCGCATCGGAAAAATAGATGGGCACATCGGTCACGCGCTCCAGGGCAGAGCCACCTGCCCCATTCAAATTCAGGACAACGCCCTCGGTGCGGTTGTCAAGCTTGCATGCAAAGCCCAGCACCTCGTCGCGTATTGCTTCGCTGTTGTCGTAATCGAAACCGGGAATGTCCAGCATATTTCCAAGCACGCGCAACACCTTCCATGCTGGGCGCGCATCGCCCAGGGGCTTCACCGCCCCCTTGAAGCCTTGGACTGTTCCTTCGTTATTCACGAAGGTGCCAGAAGTCTCCGTGAAAGGCGCGATCGGCAACATAACGTCCGCGTATTCGCTCGCATGATGTTTGTATGCAGACATCGCAACCACCATGTCCGCCTGTTTCATCGCAGACATCGCAAGATTCGGGTCATGCATGTCGAGCTCGGGCTCGACATTCAGCAGAAGATAGGCCTTGCGGGGCTTTTCAAGCATCTGCATCGCATTCATCCCGGATTCAGGAATCGCGCGCGCCATATGGCCCCCCACGCTGTTGGCCGCTTCGCCCAGAAAACCGAACTTTGCACCGCAAAGCTCCGCGATCTGGTTAGACAGCGATGCGAGCAGCGTAGCCTGCGGATGCTGCTGCGCCAAGTTACCCAGCAATACCGCAGCGCGCTCACCGGATGAAAGGCTCGCCGCGATCGCCTGTGCAACATCGCTGATCTCGACTTGCTGTAGCTCGGAAGGAACGACAGCTTCCTTGCGCATGACCAGCGCCTTCAGTATCTGCGCGAGCATGTCCGCCATTTTCGAGGGCTGAACGATAGCCTTGTTCGCAACCGGCATCAGAAGATCATCGTCTGCCGCATGAAGCACATTCGCCTTTGCCCCCGCCTTGACCGCCATTCTTATGCGCTGCGCGATCAGCGGCTGATCCTTGCGCAGGAAGCTTCCCACGATCAGGAAGCGGTCGCATGAGTTGAGCTCCGCAATCGGCATGCCGAGCCAGGGCGCGCCTTTCGTTGCAAGATTGAAGTCGGACTGGCGCAGACGGAAATCGACATTGTCCGAGCCCATCCCGCGCATCAGCTTCTGCAAAAGATATAGTTCCTCGAGCGTCGAATGCGGCGTCGCCAGGGCGGCGATGTGATCCGCCCCCGCGCTGTCCTTTATCTGGCGCAAGCCGTTGGCCACATATTCGAGCGCAGCCGCCCATTCGACCTCGATCCACTTGTTGTCCTGACGGATCATGGGCCGCGTCAGCCGCTCGGGCGAATTAAGCCCTTCGTAGCTGAACCTGTCCTTGTCCGAGATCCAGCATTCGTTGATCGCTTCGTTCTCCACAGGCACGACGCGACACACCCTGTTGTCCTTCACATGCACGGCGAGATTTGAACCCAGTCCGTCGTGCGGGCTCACAGACCTGCGGCGCGAAAGCTCCCAGGATCGCGCGGTATAGCGGAAAGGCTTGCTGGTCAGCGCACCCACCGGGCAGAGATCTATCATGTTGCCGGACAATTCTGAATCCACTGCGCTGTTAACGAAGCTCATGATCTCCGCATGTTCGGAGCGGTTGGCCATGCCAAGCTCCATCTGGCCCGCGATCTCCTGACCGAAACGCACGCAGCGCGTGCACTGTATGCAACGGCTCATCTCCATCGTCGAGATCAGCTCACCTATCTCCTTGGGGCTCACCATGCGCTTTTCTTCTTCATAGCGCGATGCCCCGCCGCCATAGCCCATCGCAAGATCCTGCAGCTGGCATTCACCGCCCTGGTCGCATATCGGGCAGTCCAGAGGATGGTTGATCAGAAGAAATTCCATCACACCCTTCTGCGCCTTGACCGCCATCTCCGAATGCGTATGCACCTTCATGCCGTCTGCCGCAGGCGTCGCACAGGCAGGCAATGGCTTGGGCGCCTTTTCCACCTCGACCAGGCACATCCGGCAGTTGGCCGCAATGGACAGCTTCTTGTGGTAGCAGAAATGCGGGATGTAAACGCCGGCCTTGTGCGCCGCGTCCATCACCGTGGAACCGCGTTCGGTCTCGACTAACTTGCCATCAATTTCGATATTGATCATTGCGCACCCAAGCCTTACACCAAACAACGCTTGTGTTCGATGTGATATTCAAATTCCGACCTGAAATTCTTAAGCATGCCCTGCACAGGCCATACCGCCGCCTCTCCCAGAGCGCATATGGTGCGGCCCGCGATGTTCTCGCCTACCGAAAGCAAAAGGTCGAGATCCTCGGGCTTGCCCTGGCCGTGCTCTATGCGGTGCACGACACGATATAGCCATCCCGTTCCTTCGCGGCACGGCGTACACTGGCCGCAGGACTCCTCGTGATAGAAATAGGATAGCCTCTCCAGCGCGCGTACCATGCACACGGTCTCGTCCATCACGATGACCGCACCGCTTCCCAAGCCCGATCCCGCCTTCTGTATCGAGTCATAGTCCATGGTGAGATCCATCATCACCTCGCCCGGCAAAACGGGCATGGATGATCCTCCGGGTATCACGGCTTTCAACTGATGCCCGTTGCGCACGCCGCCTGCCATCTGCAAAAGCTCGGAAAAAGGCGTTCCCATCGGCACCTCGAAGTTGCCAGGATTGTTCACATGGCCCGTGACCGAAAAAAGTTTGGTGCCGCCGTTGTTGGGCTTGCCGAGATCAAGGAATTTCTGCCCGCCGTGATTGATGATGTAAGGGATACTGGCGAAAGTCTCGGTGTTGTTGATCGTGGTGGGCTTTCCATAAAGCCCGAAGCTCGCGGGAAATGGCGGCTTGAAGCGCGGTTGCCCCTTCTTGCCTTCAATGGATTCGAGCAAGGCGGTTTCCTCACCGCATATGTAGGCGCCGTAACCCAGATGGTTATGGAGATCGAAACTGAAATCCGTGCCCATGATGTTGCTGCCGAGATATCCCGCAGAGCGCGCGATCTCGCATGCTTCCTCCATGCGCTGGTAGGCCTCGAAGATTTCGCCGTGTATGTAGTTGTAGCCGGTTTTGACACCCATCGTGTAGGCCGCGATCGCCATGCCTTCTATTAAAAGATGCGGGTTGTAGAGCAGGATATCCCAGTCCTTGCATGTGCCTGGTTCGCCTTCGTCCGAGTTGCAGACGATGTACTTGTCGCCGTCGAAATTCTTCGGCATGAAGCTCCACTTGAGCCCAGTCGGAAAACCCGCACCGCCGCGACCGCGCAATGCGGAAAGCTTGACTTCGGCGATGATCGCGTCTGGCGACATCCTTTCAGTCAGCACGCGACGCAAAGCCTGATAACCGCCGACCTTGAGATAATTTTCCAGCGTCCACGGCTGATCGAAATGCATCGTGGTTTGGGTGACAGGGCCTCTCATGACTTGTCCAATTCTGCCAGAATCTGGTCGATCTTCTCATGGGTCAAACGACCGCAGAGCTTCCTGTTGTTGATGGTGAAAAGCGGCGCATCCTTGCAGGCGCCCATGCATTCACCTTCCCTGAGACCATATTTCCCATCCGCAGTCACCTCTCCCATTCCTATCCCAAGTTTGGAGCTGAGATAAGCAACCGTGTCCTCTGCTCCGCAAAGCGTGCAGGAAAGATTTGTGCATACCGTGATGGTGTGCTTCCCCATCGGCTTCAGGTTGTACATATGATAGAAGGTCGCCACTTCCATCACTGCGATCCCGGGCATGCCGAGATAGGATGCGATGTCGCCCATGTCATCGGTCGAAATCCATCCCTTCTCGTCTTGCACGAAGCGCAGCGCGGACATCACGGCCGACTGTTTCTGGTCGGCCGGGTATTTCTTGAGCTCACGGTTGATCTGTTCTTGAACGGTTGCGGATAACATTATCTGTCTATCTCTCCAAAAACGATGTCCTGCGTGCCTATGATGGTCACGACGTCGGCGATCATGTGCCCGCGCGCCATTTCGTCCAGCGTCGAAAGATGCACGAATCCGGGCGCACGTATCTTCAAGCGGTACGGCTTGTTCGCGCCATCAGACACCATGTAGATGCCGAACTCCCCCTTCGGGTGTTCGACCGCCGCATAAGCCTCCCCTTCGGCGATGTGCATGCCTTCGGTGAACAGCTTGAAGTGATGGATCAGCTCTTCCATGTTCTGCTTCATCGATTCGCGCGCTGGCGGCGCATACTTGTGATTCGCAGTGATCACGGGACCTGGATTCGAACGCAGCCAGTCTATGCACTGCTTGATGATGCGATTGCTCTGGCGCATCTCTTCGACGCGGACGAGATAGCGGTCATAGGTATCACCGTTCACACCCACCGGAATGTCGAAATCCAGCCTGTCGTATACCGCATAGGGCTGCTTCTTGCGCAGATCCCATTCGACGCCGGAGCCGCGCAGCATGGGCCCCGTTATGCCCAGCGCTGTCGCGCGCTCGGGAGTCAGCACGCCGATTCCGACGGTGCGCTGCTTCCATATCCGGTTGTCGGTCAGCAGCGTCTCATACTCGTCCACATGCCTGGGAAAGCGATTGGTGAAATCCTCCAGGAAATCGAGCAGGGAACCCTGGCGGTTTTCGTTCATTCTCTTGATCGCCGTCGCGTTGTGCACCTTGGATGCCTGGTACTGAGGCATGGTGTCAGGCAGGTCGCGGTACACACCGCCCGGACGATAATACGCCGCATGCATGCGCGCGCCTGACACCGCCTCGTATGCGTCCATCAGGTCCTCGCGTTCCCTGAAGCAATACAGGAAAACCGTCATCGCGCCTATGTCCAGACCGTGTGCTCCCAGCCACATCAGGTGGTTCAAGAGACGCGTGATCTCGTCGAACATCACGCGTATGTATTGCGCGCGTATGGGAACCTCTATGCCGGCAAGCTTCTCGATCGCCTGCACATAGGCGTGTTCATTGCTGAGCATGGACACATAGTCCAGCCTATCCATGTAGGGAAGGGATTGCAGATAGGTCTTGTGCTCTGCAAGCTTCTCGGTTGCGCGATGCAGCAATCCGATGTGCGGATCGGCGCGCACCACCACCTCGCCGTCCAGCTCAAGCACGAGTCGCAGCACGCCGTGCGCTGCCGGATGCTGAGGCCCAAAATTCATTGTGTAATTTTTTATTTCAGGCATGTGCTGTCCTCACACGCACAATGAATTTCTGCGCAGGACATCTTGCACAGACCAATGCCCGCAGGGCTGCCGAGGCTAAAATTCATTGTGTAATTTTTTATTTCTGGCATGGGTAACCTCAGTCGCTCCCGAAGTTCTCTTCACGGTTGATGCGCGGCGTCACAACCCTGGGCTCGATCGAAACCGGCTGATAGACCACGCGCTGCTGCTCCGGATCGTAGCGCATTTCCACATGGCCAGAGAGCGGGAAATCCTTGCGGAACGGATTGCCGACGAAGCCGTAGTCGGTCAGTATGCGGCGCAGGTCGGGGTGGCCCGTGAAGATGATGCCGTAAAGATCGAAAGCCTCCCGCTCGAACCAGTTTGCATCAGGCCATATTCCGGCAACAGAATCGACCACAGGAAAGTCGTCATCCTCGGCAAAAACGCGCACACGCAGGCGGCGGTTATGCGCATGGGACAGAAGATGGTATACGACGGCGAAGCGGCTGCCTTCCCACCCGTTGTATTCGGAATAATCCACGCCGCAAAGGTCTATCAATTGCGCGAAACGCAGCTCTTTCGCATCGCGCAACAGAGCCATGACGCCAGAAATTTCGGATGCCCTGATCACGATGGTCGTCTCGCCCAAGGCCTCAACAACAGATACCAGGTTGTCGCTCAGAAGGCCTGTCAATTCATCACGCAACGATTTCTTCTCGGTCATCATGAAATCCTAGCGAGCGATGGTGTTGGTGCGCTTGATCTTGTTCTGCAGCTGGATCAGACCGAAGAGCAAGGCTTCAGCGGTCGGCGGGCAGCCCGGCACATAGATGTCCACGGGAACAATGCGGTCACACCCGCGCACGACGGAATAGGAATAGTGATAGTAGCCGCCGCCATTGGCACAGGACCCCATCGAGACCACCCAGCGCGGCTCTGACATCTGGTCATACACCTTGCGCAGCGCCGGCGCCATCTTGTTGCACAGCGTGCCCGCCACGATCATCACGTCGGACTGCCTCGGGCTCGGTCGAAACACGATGCCGAATCGATCGAGGTCATAGCGCGCAGCACCCGCCTCCATCATTTCCACCGCGCAGCAGGCCAAACCAAACGTCATAGGCCAGAGCGAGCCGGTGCGCGTGTAATTGATGATGGTATCGAGCGTGGTGGTGACCACACCCTTCTCCAGCACACCCTCTATTCCCATTCCAGGGCTCCTTTCATCCACTCATAGACAAAGCCCACCACCAGGATGACCAGAAAGATCATCATGGAAACGAAACCAAACATGCCGATTTCCTTGAGCACAATCGCCCATGGAAAAAGAAATGCAATCTCGAGATCAAAAAGAATGAAGAGAATGGCGACCAGATAGTAGCGCACATCGAATTTCATGCGCGCATCCTCGAAGGCTTCGAAGCCGCATTCGTATGGAGACAGCTTCTTGTCGTCAGGACGATGCGGCGCAGCAAGTCTGCCCAGCACGACAGGCGCAACCCCAAAGACCAGTCCGACACAGATGAACATCAGCACCGGAAAATAGTTTTCCAACATCGAGCTTCCCCCCTCTACGTTCAGAATTCTTGAAACAACCCCGAGGGAGTCAAATCAGAATCGTTATAATTTAAAGGTGCCGATGCGCCCGAGCATCGGCTTTATAAAATGGTGCGGATGGGGAGACTCGAACTCCCACGCTCTTTCGAGCACAAGCACCTCAAGCTTGCGTGTCTACCAATTCCACCACAACCGCGATTTTTTATTCCAGCGTCCCGATTATTTCGGGATCTCTTTGAGTTTTGAATTATCGACAGGCGCCGTAACCGGCGCCTTGATGACCGCCGCCTTGTCCATCACCCCCTGCTGCTGATCCGGGTGAGAGTAAAGATAGGTCAACGACAAGCTGGTCACAAAGAATATCGCCGCGGCAACTGCCGTGCTGCGGCTCAGGAAATTCGCAGAGCCAGCCGAGCCGAAAATACTGCCCGCAGAACCGCTGCCAAATGCCGCACCCATGTCCGCACCCTTGCCATGCTGAAGCAGGACCAGGCCGCAAAGCACAATCGCCGTCAAGAGATGCACCACCCAAACTATTGTTTCCACAAACCGCTCCAAACCAAATTATTGTTGTGCCGCGCGGCAGATCGCAACGAAGTCATCGACAACGAGCGAAGCGCCACCGATCAGCCCGCCGTCGATGTCCGGCATCGCAAAAAGCTCTGCCGCATTCCCCGCCTTCACGCTGCCACCGTACAGCAGACACAAGTTCTCAGCGACCCGCGCATCATGCTTCGCCATCCTCTGGCGAATGAAGGCATGCACCGCCTGCGCCTGTTCGGGACTCGCCGTCTTGCCAGTGCCTATCGCCCACACAGGCTCATAGGCCACCACCGCGCGAGCCAATGCGGCCACGCCAAAGCCTTCGATCACCGCATCGAGCTGCCTTGCAACTACCGCCTCGGTCACGCCAGACTCGCGCTCGGCCAGCGTCTCGCCCACACACAGTATAGGAGTCAATCCCGCCTGCTGTGCTGCTGCAAATTTTTGCGCCACGATCTCGTCGCTCTCACCATACAGCGCGCGCCGCTCCGAATGTCCGATGATTGCATAACTGCACGCAAAGTCAACCAGCATGCCTGAAGCCACCTCGCCCGTGTAGGCGCCCTCCTCGAACTGACTCAAGTTCTGCGCCCCCCAGGACACATTGCCACCCTGCAACATGGATTGCGCCTGCGCCAGATAGGGGTAGGGAACACAGACTGCAAAATCAGCGCCCTTCAACTGCCGAACACCTTCCGATACGCCTTGCAACAATGCCTGATTCTTCATCAGGCGGCCAAACATTTTCCAGTTCCCGACCACCAGTTTACGACGCATCGCGATCAATCCAGTAAGCTTTTCAAAGTAACGCAATCGTACCTGCGAACGCGATAGAGGTCAATCCTTATAACCCGTTATGCGTACGCCGAACGGATTGCACCGCAATTTTATCCCGCTTGTCAACGGTGTATTCAATGGCCGCCATCTACCTCAAAGGTTGCCATCGGGTAGAATAGCAGACAGGAACACATCCATGCCGATCAGCCCCTCAGAAACCTTCAGCACACCCATCGCGCCTCTTCTAGTTGATGCGATGGGCCGGCACATGCGCGACCTGCGCATCTCCGTGACAGACCGCTGCAATCTGCGCTGCACCTACTGCATGCCCCGCGAGATATTCGACAGGAACCACGTTTTTCTGCCGCGCAACGACCTCTTGAGCTTCGAGGAAATCGCCCTGGTTGCGCGCGCCTTCGTCAGGCTCGGCATAAAAAAAATCAGGCTCACTGGCGGAGAACCGCTGATACGTCGCGGCATCGAAAACCTGGTGCACGAACTCGCAAGCCTGACTGACGAAAGGGGTACACCCATAGAGGTGACGCTGACCACCAACGGAGTGTTGCTCAGCCAGAAAGCCCGGGCACTAAAGGATGCAGGCCTTGCAAGGCTCACCGTGAGCCTGGACGGATTGAGCGATGCAGTATTCAGGCGCATGAGCGATGCTGACGTGCCGGTTGCAACCGTTTTGAACGGCATATCTTCCGCAGAGCGCGCAGGCTTCTCCTCCATCAAGGTCAACATGGTGGTGAAACGCCATGTCAACGACCATGAAATCCTGCCGATGGCGAAGCATTTCCGGCACAGCGGCATCGCGCTGCGCTTCATCGAATACATGGATGTCGGGAGCACCAACGGCTGGCGCATGGAAGATGTGGTCACTGCCGGAGAAGTCCTCGAATTGATCAAGAGCCAATATCCGCTGGAAAGGATGGATCCGAATGTTCCGGGAGAGGTCGCAAAGCGCTGGCGCTACATCGATGGCAGCGGCGAGATCGGCCTCATCGCATCGGTCACCCAGGCCTTCTGCAAGGACTGCACGCGCATGCGCCTTTCGACCGATGGCAAGCTCTATACCTGCTTGTTTGCCGAACACTCGAATACCGACCTCAAAGCCCTGCTGCGCAGCGGCAGTGACGAGCAGGCATTAATGAAAGCCATGGCGGGCTGCTGGCAGAATCGCGATGACCGCTATTCGCAGATCCGCCACGACCTTACCATTGTTCCGCGCAGCAAGATCGAGATGTCCTACATAGGTGGCTAACAGGAGATGCAAGCATGAACGAACTCACACATTTTTCAGACTCTGGACGCGCAAGGATGGTCGATGTCTCCGACAAGCCAGAAACCTCTCGCACAGCAGTCGCAAGCGGCGTGCTGCGCATGCAGATGGAAACTCTCATCAGGATACGCGAAGGCAGGATTTCCAAGGGTGATGTGCTGACGGTCGCCGATGTGGCTGCAGTGATGGCCGCAAAGCGCACGCCGGACATCATCCCGATGTGCCATGCGATCCCCTTGTCCGGAGTATCCATCGAATTCTCCGAAATCCTGAAGCCGGATCATTACGGCTGCGTCGGCATCAAGGTCATCGCAACCGTGAAATGCAATGGCCGGACCGGCGTCGAAATGGAGGCGCTGACGTCGGCAAGCACCGCACTGCTCACGATCTACGACATGTGCAAGGCGATAGACCGCGGCATGCGCATAGCATCGATACAGCTCGAAGAGAAGATAGGCGGCAAGAGCGGCCTCTGGCAGAGGGAAACCTAGATGATAGACGTTCTGTTCTTCGGGCCTGTGGTCGAGCGCACCGGCGCCAGTTTGTTGAAGGTCGAATTCAGGCCGGGCATGACGCTAGGCGAACTGCGCGACGAACTCGCGGCAATGTATCCGCACGCATTCGAGATCGTCTGCCTTGCCGCAGTCGACGGACAGCATGCGCGCGATTTCGCAACGCAACTTGTGGATGGCAGCGAGGTCACCTTCATGGCCAGATTTTCCGGAGGATGAGATGAAAGATCAGGTCAGGATACAGCAGGAGGACTTCTCCCAGGACGAGGAGATCATGGCGCTCAAGGCAAGCTCCATGCGGATGGGCGGCATCGCAACCTTTCTGGGTTGCGCGAGGGATTTTTCGGAGGGGAGATCGGTTTCCAGAATCAGCTTCGACGCCTATGGCAGCATGGCCCTGTCCGAGATGAAAAGGATAAGACTGGATGCGATGGAAAGATATGACCTTATCGATGCGCGCATCGTGCACCGCATCGCCACCGTCTCGGCAGGGGACAATATCGTATTCATCGCAGCCGGAGCGGAACACCGCGCAGCAGCATTCGATGCATGCCGCTACATGATAGACGAGCTGAAGAAGCGCGTGCCGATCTGGAAAAAGGAAATCACTCCCGAAGGCGACGCATGGGTATCACCCCATCCATGAGCACCGTCATTTCCGTCGTTGGCCATTCTGGCGCCGGCAAGACCACGCTGATCGAGAAGCTGATACGCCTTCTGGTCAAGGAAAACCTTAGGGTCTCGACCATCAAGCACGCCCACCACAGGGTCGAACTCGACACGCCAGGCAAGGACAGCTACCGTTACAAGGCTGCGGGTGCCGCGATGAGTCTCCTGCTCACCAGAGACGCGCTGCAGCTCGTGACCGATGCAAAAGAAGAGCGGGAGCCAGAAGCGCTCGCCATGCGCTACATGTCTGATTCAGACATCGTGCTGGCGGAAGGATTTTCGCATGCGCCAGGACTGAAGATCGAAGTGTTGCGCCGCGCATGCGGGAAGCCGCCGCGCTGCGCGATAGAGGACGGTCTGATCGCGATGGTCACCGACATGGATGAGGCTCACCCTGAGCTTCCGCACTTCGGTCTCGATGAAATAGAGCGCATCGCTGCGTTCATGCTGGAGCAGAAATGATAGAGGACTGCACTGCACTGATACTCGCGGGCGGCGAATCGCAACGCATGGGAAGAGACAAGGCAAACATGCTTTTTTCAGGCAGGACGCTGCTCGAAGAGGTCGCATCGGTACTCGCCCCGCTTTTTTCCAAAATCATCGTCAGCACCAGAGAGCATCGCCCTGGCTGTTCCCTGCCCCAGGTGCTGGACCATGCCGAACACAGGGGACCGCTTGCAGGGCTACTGGCAGGACTTGAACAAACCGGCACATCCTGGGTGTTTGCCATCGGCTGTGACATGCCCTTCGTCAGTGCACCGCTGATAGAATATCTTTCTACGCTCCGCGACAATCACGATGCAGTCGTGCCCGTTGCATTTGGCCATCTCCAGCCCATGGCTGCATTCTATTCCAGGGGCTGTCTGAACGCCTTGCATGGCATGATGCAGGATGGCGAAGCCCACAGCATGCGCGAATTCCTGGACAGGATTCCAGTGCTTTATGTAAATGAAGAAAAATTGAGAGAACATGACCCCATGCTTAGAACCTTCTTCGATCTGGATACGCTTCAAGACTTCGAGGCGGCTCTCGGCGTAGCAGAGGCAAGACGATGAAAAAGGTAAGCGAAGCACTGAGCATCGTTCTGGAATCTTCCGAAAGGCTGGGAAGCGAAACGGTAAATATAGATGCTGCACTGGGCCGCGTTCTGGCCTGCGACATCCTCGCAAACCGCGACCTGCCACCCTTCGACGTATCCGCGATGGATGGCTTTGCAGTGCGCTCTGCAGATCTTCCAGGCACGCTTTCCATCGCCGAGGACATCAAGGCCGGAGACATTCCGAGGATTGCGCTCGAGGCAGGGTGGTGCTCGCGCATAATGACAGGCGCTGCGCTGCCCCAGGGCGCAGATGCGGTGATACGGGTCGAAGATGCAAGAGAGATGTCAGTTGAGGCGGTGCAAATCAGCCTTTCAGTTCAGCCCGGCCACGACGTGCGCTTGCGAGGCGAAAGTATGAAGACCGGCGACGCGGTGCTGAACGCAGGCACAGAACTCACACCCGGCGCGATCGGCATACTCGCCACCGTCAAGGCGAGACAGGTTCAGGTATACAGACGCCCGAGCACAGCCATACTGTCCACAGGAAACGAGCTCGAGTCCATTGAGGATCCTGTAGCCCCCAACAGGATACCCGACTCCAACAGTCATGCGCTGATGGCGCAGGTGCAGGCGCTGGGCGTAGAGCCCGTGCTTCTCGGCATTGCACGCGACGACCCGATTGAACTCGAACGCTATCTCAGGAAAGGTTTGGAATACGACGTGCTTCTGGTCTCGGGTGGCACCTCGGTCGGCGTGCACGACTATGTGCGCCCGACCATCGAGAAGCTGGGCATCGAGATGAAATTCTGGCGCGTTTCGATGAAGCCTGGCCATCCCCTGGCTTTCGGAGTCCTGATGCGGTCCGATGGTTCCCGGACGCTCGTCTTCGGCCTGCCTGGCAATCCCGTTTCCAGCATGGTGTGCTTCGAGGAATTCGTCGCTCCGGCCATGCGCAACATGATGGGAAACAGCCGACTTTACCGCCGCACCGTGACCGCGCGCCTTCTGCATCCCGTCAGAATGAAACCAGGACGCACCGAGTTCGTCAGGGTAGCGCTCACCTCGGATGAACATGGATACCTTGCGAGTGCAACAGGTACGCAGAGCAGCGGCGTGCTGCTTTCGATGGCGCGCGCCGACGGCCTGATGGTGCTGCCCGCGGAATGCACCGGGCTTTCTGCGGGAGAACAGGTCATCGTGCAGTTGCTCGATGGAACGGCATTTCAGGACGACTTGAGGTACAGAGAATGAGCAATGCAAGAATCGGCATACTGACTGTTTCAGACCGCGCGAGCCGCGGGGAATACGAAGACCTTGGCGGTCCCGCGATACGCGCATGGTTCACGCGCGTGCTGAAGAACCCCTGGGATGCAGTGCCTCTCGTGGTACCCGACGAGCAGCCTCTGATCGAGGCCGCGCTGATCGAGCTTTGCGACATCGAAGGCTGCTCCCTGGTCGTCACGACTGGCGGCACGGGCCCTGCGCTTCGCGATGTCACGCCAGAGGCAACGATCGCAGTGTGCGGCAAGATGATGCCAGGTTTTGGAGAGCTGATGCGTGCGGCATCTCTCAAATTCGTGCCCACCGCGATCCTCTCTAGGCAAACCGCTGGCATCAGAGGCAAAAGCCTGATCGTGAACCTGCCAGGGAAGCCTTCGGCAATAGGCGATTGCCTGAACGCTGTTTTCCCCGCCATCCCCTACTGCATCGACCTGATAGAAGGCGCCCGCCTCGAATCCGATCCGGAACAGTGCAAGGCCTTTCGCCCTCAGCAAGCAGGCTGAATAGTTATTGCAAATCTTGGATTCGGAGCGTAATATCAATCAGCATTCCCTAATAAAGGAGGCTGACATGGACACCAAACAGACGCTGGGCGAACAGGCTTATGATAAGGCGCTGAAGTACGAGCTCGATTATGGCTGCTGCCCCCAGTGCGTCTTGGCCACTGTGCAGGAAACCATAGGAATGGTGGATGACCAGACGATCAAGGCCAGTCACGCCCTTTCCGGTGGCGGCGCCCTTCTGGGCGAAGGTACCTGCGGCGCACTGACTGGAGGGTTGATGGCGCTGAGCGCGAAATACGGGCGCGACCGCGACAAGCTCGAGAGGGGGCGCTTCATCAACAACTTCAAGAAGGCAAAGGAACTGAGCGAGCGATTCAAGCAGGAATTCGGCGGACTGACCTGCAAGGAACTTCAGAAGCAATTCACCGGACGCACCTATGACATGTGGAATGCCGAAGAATACAAGGCGTTCAGCGATGCTCGCGGGCCCAAGTGTGCCAACGCAACTGCCACTGTCACGAAGTGGGTCGTCGAAATGCTGTAGCCGAAAGAACAGCCGCCCTCAAGCGGGCGCGCCAAACATCATGCCCACGCCGGCGGTGATCGCCATCGCCAGCACTCCCCAGAAGGTCACGCGCACGACCCCCCTGAAGATGCCCGCTCCTCCCGTATAGGCGGCGAGCGCACCCAGCGCGACAAGAAAAATCAGAGAGGTGATTCCGACGACCAGGACGAGATGGCGGTCGGGCGAAAGCCATGCAACAAGAAGAGGAAGTCCGGCCCCTGCAACGAATGAAAGCGCAGACGTGATCGCCGCCTGCAATGGTCTCGCGTTCGACAGCTCGGATATGCCGAGTTCGTCCCTGGCATGAGCCTCCAGCGCATCTTTTTCCATCAGCTGCAATGCCACCTGTCTGGCAAGCCCCGCATCCAGTCCGCGCCGCACATAGATTTCTGTCAGCTCGGAAATTTCGCGCTCAGGATCCGTTTCGAGCTCCAGCCTCTCGCGCGCCATATCCGCCCTCTCCGTGTCCGCCTGGGAGCTGACAGAAACGTACTCTCCCGCAGCCATGGACATCGCCCCTGCGACCAGTCCTGCAGCACCTGCAATCAGTATGCTGGCGCGAGAAGCGCTCGAAGCTGCCACGCCCATGATGAGGCTGGAAGTGGAGACGATGCCATCGTTTGCTCCCAGCACCGCAGCGCGCAGCCATCCGATGTGCTGTGTCTTGTGATTTTCCGCATCGGTTCTCGACATGATCGTAAACCCTTCCACTGTTCCACCCGCGAGACAGTATGTGCCGTTTCCACATCTTTATCCACCGCATTTTGGGGATTATGATGAGCACATCGAAATTTGAAACCGGAGCCTCAAATGTCTGAACGCATGCCTGTCGTATTCGTGTCGCACGGGGCGCCCGATGCGCTGCTCATGGCGCATGACACCGTCGAATGCTGGAGCGAGATCGGAAGGTCTATCTCCAGTCCTCGCGCAATCCTCGCCATCTCGGCGCACTGGGAAGAGCGTGTACCCACAGTCAGCCTGTCCGATGCGCCAGAAACCCTATATGACTTTCATGGATTCTCGGATGAGCTGTACCGGATGCAGTATCCTGCACCAGGAGCGCCTATATTGGCGGAGCGCGCAGCATCGCTTCTGTCATCAAAGGCCATGGACTCTGCACGCAATGCAAGCCGCGGGCTGGATCACGGCGCCTGGGTTCCGCTATCGGCAATGTACCCGAAGGCCGATGTGCCGGTCGCGCAGCTGTCGCTTGCGAGAAACACGGGGCCTGACTTTCACTTCGATCTGGGAAGGGCGCTCTCCCCCCTCAGGGACGAAGGCGTGCTCATACTCTGTTCCGGCGCGATCACGCACAATTTCGCATGGCTCGACTGGACCGGAAAGAAAGCCGCTGCGCCAGAGGCGGAAACATTCAGCGACTGGATTGGCGATAGAATCGCAGCGCACGACATCAAAGCCATGCTCGACTATCGCAGCGCACCTTACGGCGCGGCATCCCATCCGAGCGAAGAGCACTTCATGCCGCTTTTCGCAGCCCTGGGCGCCGCGGAAAACGACGCTCCCGAGCGCTATCGTCCGCGCTTCACCTATGGCGCGCTGTCCATGGATGCCTATGTCTGGCGCAGTTAGCATCAATTCAACTTCGGAGAAAAAGACATGCTGAAAATCAGGAAATCGGAAGAACGCGGCCATGCCGATCACGGCTGGCTAAAGAGCCATCACTCCTTTTCGTTTGCCGGCTATTACGACCCTGAGCACATGGGCTGGGGAAACCTGCGCGTGATCAACGAGGATCGCATAGCGCCAGGCACGGGCTTCGGCAGACACGGCCACCGCAACATGGAGATCATCAGCTACGTTCTTTCAGGCGAGCTCGCACATCAGGACAGCATGGGCAACATCAAGGGCATACCGCCTGGCGATGTGCAGCGTATGAGCGCAGGCACAGGCGTAACCCACAGCGAGTTCAATCACGCGGAAGGAAAGGAAACCCACTTCCTGCAGATCTGGATAGAGCCCGATGTAGAGGAGATTTCGCCAAGCTACGAACAGAAGACGATACCTTCGGCCGAGAAGCGGGGCAGGCTGCGCCTCGTTGCATCGAACACGGGCGAGAGCGGCTCCGTGCTGATACACGCGGATGCCAGGGTGTATGCCGGGCTATTCGACGGCAGCGAAAGCGCAAGCCTAGCCATCTCGCCAGACCGCAAGGCCTATGTGCACCTGGTGCGCGGGAAGCTCGCGATCAACGGCCTGAAGATCTCTTCGGGAGATGCCGTGCTTCTCGAGAAGGAAAGCCGCATACAGCTCAACGACGCCATCGAGGCCGAAGTGCTGGTATTCGATCTCTCGCCCTGATGGGGTATAATTCGCGGGCTTCATCCATCGAATACACCAGCAAGGCAGCGGCCTTGCATCCTGAAGAAAGCGAGAGCCCGACGTGAACCCTGCCAACAGCCCCCTTTCCTATCGCGATGCCGGCGTGGACATAGACGCCGGCGACCAGCTCGTCGAAAACATCAAGCCTTACGCGAAACGCACGATGCGCCCCGAGGTGCTCTCGGGCATCGGAGGCTTCGGGGGCCTGGTCGAGATCTCGAAGAAATACAGGGAGCCCGTGCTGGTTTCAGGCACGGACGGCGTGGGCACCAAACTCAAGCTCGCCTTCGAGCTCGGCATCCACGACACGGTAGGCATAGACCTGGTGGGCATGAGCGTGAACGACATCCTGGTGCAGGGTGCAGAGCCCCTTTTCTTCCTGGATTATTTTGCCTGCGGCAAGCTCGACGTGGCAGCCGCTACCGAAGTCATCAAGGGCATAGCCAGCGGTTGCGAACAGGCGGGCTGCGCGCTGATAGGCGGGGAGACGGCCGAGATGCCCGGCATGTACCCAGTCGGAGAATATGATCTTGCAGGCTTCGCGGTGGGCGTGGTCGAAAAGGCCAGCATCATCACGGGAAGCAGCATAGTGCCAGGCGACATCGTGCTGGGCCTGGCTTCCAACGGCGCTCATTCCAACGGCTATTCGCTGGTGCGCAAGATCATAGAGCGCAGCAGGCCCGACCTTGCCGCACCTTTCGACGGCAGCCGCACGCTGGCAGACACGATCATGGCGCCCACCCGCATCTATGTGAAGCCCATCCTTGAACTGATGCAGAGCATGACCATCAAGGGCATGGCGCACATCACGGGCGGCGGAATCACGGAAAACGTGCCGCGCGTATTGCCTGAAAACGTCGTCGCAGACATCGACGCATCTTCATGGGAAATGCCCAGACTCTTCCGATGGCTGCAGGAAGAAGGCAATGTCGCCACTCAGGAAATGTACCGCACTTTCAACTGCGGCATAGGCATGGTTCTGATCGTGGACAAAACCGATGCGGACAAGGCGATCGTCCTGCTCAAAGACTCCGGGGAAACCGTCGCACGCATAGGCGTGATACGCGAGAGAACCGGCACAGAACATCAGACGCAGGTGAAATAGGCTGTCCCGGGTTTCCGGTTTTTTCAATATGAAAAACGTCGTGATACTGATTTCGGGAAGAGGCAGCAACCTGCAGGCGCTGCTAAAAGAGAATCTGGGCTGCGCCATCAGGGCCGTGATCAGCAGCAGGATGGATGCGGCAGGCCTTAATCACGCAAGAGCACAGGGCATACCCGTCGCCATCGTCGCCAATAGGGATCATCCCGACCGGGAGAGCTTCGATGCGGCACTTGCAGCGGAGATAGACCATCATGATCCGGACTTCGTGGTGCTCGCAGGCTTCATGCGCATCCTCACAGAGAAATTCGTGATGCGCTATCAAGGCCGGCTGGTCAACATCCATCCTTCCCTGCTGCCCGCCTATCCCGGAATGCACACCCATGCGAGGGCGCTTGCAGATGGCGTCAAGATACATGGCTGCACAGTGCATTTCGTCACCCCCGATCTCGACCATGGCCCCATCATCATACAGGCTGCCGTGCCGGTGCTCGAGAGCGACACGGAGCACAGCCTGGCAGAGCGCGTGCTGCGCGAGGAGCACCGCATTTATCCGCAGGCCGTGCGCTGGCTCTGTTCGGGCAAGGTCAGGCTCGGCATGGATGGCAGGGTCATCAATGAAGGCGGCGTGACGCTGGGTACGAGCCTGATCTCGCCTGCACTGGAGGTTGCATGAGACTATTCGCGCTTTTGTTTGTATTTCTTTCCGGCACAGCCAGTGCAGCGCCCGCAAGCATAGAGGCACGCTACGACGTTCTGATCAGCGGCATGAAGGTAGGCCAGATGGATGAAACCTATACCCGCAAGGGTGACCATTATGCGCTATCCAGCACCACCACTCCGCAAGGCATCCTGGCCGCACTGAAGCCCGGCAAAATCATTTCGACCAGCGCAGGGCTGATCGACAGCAAAGGCCTGCGTCCCGAAACGTTCGATCACGTCAGGGAAAACGACGCGAACAAAAACGGCCATGCCGAATTCGACTGGAGTGCAAAGAAGATCACGCTGACCCACGATGGACAAAAGACCGTGCTCCCGCTGCCCGAAGGCACGCAGGACAGGCTGAGCGCGATGTATCAGTTCATGTTCCTCGATCTGGGCAAGCTCTCCTCTCTCGACTTCCCGATGACCGATGGCAAAAAACTCGACAGCTATCACTATGCCGTAGGCCCATTGCAGAATCTGGATACTGGCGCGGGCCCCTGCGAAGGCGTTTATCTCGACAATCAGGCCAAGACGGGAGAGAGCCGGACAGAGATATGGGTCTCGACCCGATACAAACTGCCCTGCAAGATGATCATCACCGATGCGCATGGAGAACAAGTCACGCAGCTCTTGAGCAGCCTGCGCATCTCACCGTGAATCGGCCGTGCGCTCCTTCCTGAAACATCCCGCCGGACGGATTGCGCTGGCGATCGCGATCTCTCTGCTCCTGCATGCGATCCTGCTGTTCGGCCCCAGGCTTAAACCCCCTGTTCCCGTTGAAACACCGCCACTCACCGCACACCTTGAGCCATTGCCCAAGGCAAAACCGCCCATCAAACCCAGGACTGCCTTCGCGCACACCATCAAAACCAGACCCGCGGTGCCGACAGCAGCCCCCACTGTCCTGACCGCAGACACCGGCCAGCCTGCGCTACCGGAGAAACCCGCAGAGCCAAAACACGTCGAGGAACAAGCCGCATCTCCCTCAAAGCCGCAGGCTTCCCCTCCATTGAACCCGTTGCCCAGGCACGCCGAACTGACCTACGCAGCCTACATGGGCCGGGACATGCGCATCGGCGAAGTCCGCCATCGGCTGGACCTGGACGGCACGCATTACACGCTGTACGAGAGCATCAACACCACAGGGCTTGCGCGACTCTTCAAGAAGTTCGTCATGAACCAAAAGAGCGCAGGCACGATCACGGAACAGGGTCTGCGCCCGGACAGATTCAGCGAAGAAAGGCTCACCTCCAATGGGACAGAGACGACAAGCGCCGAACTCGACTGGCAGGGCAGGCTGGTCAAGTTTTCCAGCGGCAGCAGCGCGCCTTTGCCTGAAGGAACTCAGGACATCCTGAGCGTGCTTTACCAGTTCTCGCAGCTGCCTCTCGATCAGCCTCGAGTCGCCTTGCATGTGAGCAATGGCAAAAAGCTCGAAAGCTATGAAGTCGAAATCGGGCCCGAGGAAAATGTCCAGACCGGCATGGGGCTGCTTCGCGCGATTCCGCTTCGCAAGATCCATGGCCCTGACGAGGAGGGTCTGAAAATCTGGTTGGGCCTGGAATACAAACTCCTGCCGGTCAAAGTCCAGCAGCTCGACAAGAAGGACAGGGTCTCTGGAGAAATCGACATATCCGAAATCAGGGTGTCGGATGAATAGGAGTGAAGATTGGGGATTGAGGATTGAGTTAGAACAGAGTTGCGGCTTCTGAACTCTCGCCTCCCGATTCACTATCCTCGATCCTGTTTTAACTTCCCTGTTAAAATTCGCACCTGAACCTTCAGATCTGAAAAACATGCTGATCACCGAATATCGACTGGACCTGGTTATCCTCGCGCTGCGCACCATCCTGCCGTTACAGCACCCTGCGGACACTGCGCTGCGCTATTTTTTCAAGAACGAGCGCATAGGATCGAAGGATCGCGCGCTGGTGGCAGAAACCGTATTCGGCGTACTGCGCCATCGCATGCTGCTGGAAATCGCGTGCGAAGGAAACCCTACACCGCGCCGCATGGCGCTGGCATTCATGGTCAGATTCGGCGGCTACAACCTGCGCGAGATCGAGCCCGTATTGAAGCGCGACGAGAAGGACTGGCTCGCGACTGCAAAGGGCACGAGATACGAAGACCAGCCGCTTCCAGTACAGGCAGAACTTCCCGACTGGATCGTGGAAAAAATGCGGCAGTCCTATGCCGACGATGAGATACTCGCCATGGGCCGCGCGATGCAGCAGGCAGCGCCCTTGGATCTGCGCGTGAACACGCTCAAGGCGCGCCGCGAAGAGGTGCTCGAAGAACTGCAGAAACAGAACATCGCAGCAACCGAAACTCCCTATTCGCCTATCGGCATCAGGCTCAAGGAAAAAATTCCGCTCGACAGGAATGCGCTTTTCGAGAGCGGCAGGATCGAAGTGCAGGACGAAGGCAGCCAGCTGCTCGGATTTCTGTTAGCACCCAGACGCAACGACATGGCGGCGGACTTCTGCGCGGGCGCTGGCGGCAAGACGCTGATGCTCTCGGCCCTGATGAATTCCCAGGGCAGGCTTTATGCGATGGACATCTCGGAAAAACGCCTGGCCAATCTCAAGCCCAGGCTCAAGCGTTCCGGCGCATCCAACATCCAGCCCATACTGATCGCACACGAAAACGACCTCAAGGTTAAGCGCTTGGCCGGCAAGATGGACCGTGTGCTGGTTGATGCACCCTGCAGCGGCCTGGGCACGCTGCGCCGCAATCCGGACCTAAAGTTCCGCCAGTCCGAAAAGAGCATGGAGGAACTGAACCAGAAGCAGGCCGCAATTCTGAATTCCGCAAGCCGCCTCCTGAAAAAAGGCGGGCGCCTGGTCTATGCGACCTGCAGCATACTGATAGATGAAAACCAGCGCATTGTGGAAGCCTTCCTCGCCTCGCATCCCGAATTCGTTCTGCGCCCAGCTGGAGAGATACTGCAGCAACAGAAGATACCACTTGAAATGGGCGACTATCTGGAACTCAAACCCCATCTCCATGCCACGGACGGTTTTTTTGCCGCTGTGATGGAGCGCGCATGAGCGTATCGGGCGCAACCGAAACAAGAAACACAATTTCCAGATCCGCGACGCATTGACCCGATGTCACGCAAGGTAAAGGCCGTGTTCCTCTTCTGCGACCGGACTGAACCCGTGACGCCTTCTGTGATCGACGACCTTCGCATCCTCTTGCGATGCGTGAAAGCTAACCCAGTGGTAGAGCATGTCCAGCGTCTCGTCAGCTTTTGAAACTGCTCGATGCGCAGAGTCAAATTCTCCGAATTTTTCAGCAGAAGCGCATCCCCTTGCCGCTCGGACAGCCAGCTTTCTATTCTTTCCGCTTTGAGATGCGCGATATTTTGCAGGTTCTGATATGCGTCCGCTTCGACTTCTGGGGTCTCTATGTCCAGGTAGGCTATGCCGATCAACGGCACGAGGAGCGCCAGGGCAAGATAAAACAGTAGGATCAGGGAATTTTTCGGCGATGCACTTTCTGCTGATCGATCCATCCCCATTTCGGCGCGCCCTTTAAAATATCTGAAGGTCAACCGATTTGTAATTCCTGTAATTCCAGATCAGGAATATAACCCCTTGGTCCATCTGGCATATATGCGCCTCGCAACTTCATGCAGCTGCGGCAGTCTGTCCGCCATCTGCCTGCGCATCTCATCCTGCGACTGTACGGCAGGGCTGTCGATTGCGCCTGAGACTTCTTCCGCGCCCACCTCGCACCACGAGGAGATCATCTCCTCCGTCATCTCGACGTGGCATTGCAGCGCGAGGTGCTTGCCTTGCGCATAGCCCTGATTGACGCAGTGCGCGCTGGAAAGAAGGTGAACTGCGCCAGTGGGCAGATCGAAGGTTTCGCCATGCCAGTGAAAGGCATCGAAAGTTCTGATATCGCCAAACCAGCTGCGCGCGATTTCATTGTCGGCAATTTCCACCCTGCCCCAGCCGATTTCCTTCACGCTGTTTCTGGCAACCCTTGCGCCGAGCGCCTTCGACATCAGTTGTCCGCCCAGGCAGTGGCCTATCACGGGGATGTCCCTCGCGACCGCATCCCTGATCAATTCGAGTTCCCCAGCGATCCAGGGCAGGTCGTCATTCACGCTCATCGGCCCGCCCATGAATGCGAGACCCGAATAATCTACAACAGATTCGGGCACGGCCTCTCCCCTGTCAATCGCGATCAGCCGCCAAGGTATGTGATGCTCGTCCAGGAATTCCGACAGATATCCCGGTCCCTCGGTGGCAGCATGGCGGAATATCGCGACGGGCTTCATGTAAAGACTCAGCCCAGCGTCTTGTCGCGCTCGATCAGCGCGTACGCAGAATGGTTGTGGATGGACTCGAAATTTTCCGACTCCACGACATACGCATCAACGCGCTTGTCCGCGTTGAGCACGGCCGCAACGTCGCGCACCATGTCCTCGACGAACTTGGGATTGTCATAGGCGCGCTCGGTGACGTATTTCTCGTCAGGGCGCTTGAGCAAACCGTAAAGCTCGCAGGATGCCTGCTCTTCCGCGATGCGCACCACGTCCTCTATCCACACAAAGCTGTTGGTGCGAAGAGAGATGGTCACATGAGAGCGCTGGTTATGCGCGCCGCGCTCGGATATCTCCTTGGAGCACGGGCATAGGCTCGTCACCGGGACCAGCACCTTCATCGTGATGTGCGCGCGACCTTCCTTCATCTCGCCTATCAGCGTGACATCGTAGTCGAGCAGGCTCTGCACGCCGGAAATGGGCGCGGTCTTGTTCACGAAATAGGGGAAGGTCATTTCGATGTAGCCGGATTCGGCTTCCAGCCTCTCCACCATTTCGCGCAGTATGCTCTCGTAGGACTCAACGGAAATTTCGCGCTCATGCCTGTTCAGTATCTCGACGAAGCGCGACATGTGCGTGCCCTTGAAATTGTGCGGCAGGTGCACGTACATGTTGAAGGTGGCAATGGTGTGCTGCAAACCTACGCTCTTGTCGCGCACCTTGACCGGATGGCGTATCCCCTTGATGCCGACCCTGTTGATCGCAATCTGGCGCAGATCCGCCGAGCTTTGCACGTCGGCGATGGGTGTGGATGTATTCATGGTGAACTCTCTATCAATTTACGGTGGACGAGATTATAACCAATCCCGACAAAATTACTTGGTCAATTTTATCGCAGTCACAATGCCTCGGCCATCCAGGCCGCAGTCGGCAAGCATCTGCGCGGGATCACCCTGCTCGATGAATCTGTCAGGCAAGCCAAGGTGCAGCAGCGCAACCCTTTCGCGATCCAGGCATTCAGCGACCGCGCTGCCTGCTCCGCCCTGCACCATGTTTTCCTCGACCGTGACGAGGAGATCGTGCGTAGCAGCCATGCGTTTCACGAGCTCGACATCGACAGGCTTGATGAAACGCATGTTGACCACCGTCGCATCGAGCTCTTCTCCCGCCGCAAGCGCGGCCTTCAGCATGGAACCGAAAGCGAGTATCGCGACCCGCTTTCCTTCCCGCCGCACCTCGCCGCGTCCGACAGGCAAGGCTTTCATCTCTGGGTCTATGGCAACGCCAGGGCCAGTCCCTCTCGGATAGCGCACGGCAGAAGGCGTGTCGAGAGCATGCGCAGTGTATAGCATCTGCCTGCATTCGTTCTCGTCCGCGGGCGCCATCACCGTCATGTTGGGCACACAGCGCAAAAAGGAAAGATCGAAGCTCCCGGCATGCGTCGCGCCGTCCGCGCCCACCAGCCCCCCGCGGTCTATCGCGAGCACCACCGGCAGATTCTGGATCGCGATGTCGTGAATCAACTGGTCATAGGCGCGCTGCAGAAAAGTCGAGTAGATCGCGACCACAGGCTTGTATCCATCGCAGGCGAGGCCCGCCGCAAAGGTCAGCGCATGCTGCTCGGCGATGCCCACATCGAAATAGCGTTCCGGAAACTTTTCCGCGAAATCCGCAAGACCCGAACCCTCGCACATCGCAGGCGTGATACCCACCACGCGTTCATCCTTCTTTGCGATGTCGCAGAGCCATTGCCCGAACACCTGGGTATATGTAGGCTGAACTGTCTGCACTTTCTGCGCTGCAATACCCTGATTCCTGTCGAACTTGCCCACGCCGTGATAGAGCAGGCAGTCTTCCTCTGCGCGCGCATAGCCCTTGCCTTTCTGCGTGACCACATGGAGAAACTGGGGACCCTCGAGCTTGCGTATGTTGGAGAGCGTGTCTATCAGCGCATTCAGGTCGTGGCCATCTATCGGGCCAATATAGTTGAAGCCGAATTCCTCGAACAGCGTGCTGGGTGTGACCATGCCCTTGACATGCTCCTCGGCTCGCTTGGCGAATTCGAGAAACGGTCCCTTCAGGACCTTCTCGCTGCCGCGCCGCATTGCCGCATAGAAGCGCCCCGACATCAGCCTCGCCAGATAGTTGTTCAGCGCGCCGACCGGACGCGAGATGGACATGTCGTTGTCGTTCAGTATCACCAGCAGGTTCGCATTCATCGCGCCTGCGTTGTTCAGCGCCTCGAAGGCCATCCCTCCGGTCATCGCGCCATCGCCGATGATCGCCACAGCGCGCCTTGCCGCATCTGACAGCTGTGCGGCGACCGCCATCCCCAGTGCCGCAGAAATCGAGGTGCTGGAGTGCCCCGTGCCAAAGGTGTCATACGGACTTTCGTCGCGCTTCGGAAAGCCCGCAATCCCGCCCGCCATGCGCAGCGTCTTCATCGCATCGCGGCGACCCGTGAGTATCTTGTGCACATAGGTCTGATGACCCACATCCCACACCAGCCTGTCCTCGGGTGTGTCATAGACGTAATGCAGCGCAATGGTGAGCTCCACCGTGCCGAGGTTGGAGGAGAGATGGCCGCCCGTTTTGCTCACCGATTCGATCAGGAACTCGCGCAATTCCCTGGCAAGCTGAGGCAGCTGCTCGCGCTGCAGTTTGCGCAAATCCTCCGGGTTGTCGACGGTGTTGAGCAATGAATACATCAGAATTTTCTCAGCACGATGAAGTCGGCGAGTTCCCTCAAGCGCAAAGCACTTTCCCCGAATTCCGAAAGCGCTTCCAGCGCCCCCAGATGCAGGCTCTCCGCCATCTTTCGCGCCTCCTGCATGCCGAGCAGCGTGACATAGGTAGGCTTGTTTGATTCTGCATCCTTGCCTGCCGTCTTGCCGAGCGTGGCCGTGTCCTCCGACGCGTCGAGCACATCGTCCACAACCTGGAATGCGAGCCCAACGCATTTGCCGAAATGATCCAGCCTTTCAAGCTGATCAGGGCTTGCATTGCCGCACTGCGCGCCCAGAAGCACAGATGCGCGTATCAGCGCGCCGGTCTTGTGTATGTGCATGAATTCGAGCTCGGGAAGCGCGAGCTGCTTGCCCACGCTTTCAAGGTCTATCGCCTGTCCTCCCGCCATGCCGCGGGAACCCGATGCTTCCGCAAGCAGCCTGATCATTGAAAGCTGGCGCGCAGGATCGTCGCAAAGTTCATGCTCGGCGAGAAGCTGGAATGCCAGCGACTGCAGGCTGTCGCCGACCAGGAGCGCCGTTGCCTCGTCGTATTGCACATGGCAGGTAGGCTTGCCGCGGCGCAGCACGTCGTCGTCCATGCAGGGCATGTCGTCGTGTACCAGAGAATAAGCGTGTATCAATTCGACAGCGGCAGCCGCGATGTTCACGCGGAGAACATCCGCACCGGCAAGCTCGCCCGCCGCGAATGCAAGCAAAGGACGAACGCGCTTGCCTCCGTCCAGCACCGAGTAGCGCATCGCCTGATGCAGACGCTCCGGCGCGATGACTGCCTGCGGCAGCAGGCTCTGCAGCACATCCTCGAACCTGGATTGATGCGCCGTCATCCAGGAGGGAAAATCTGTGCGCATCACGAGGCATCACCCGGGGAAAACTCCTTCAGCACGCCTTCTTCCAGCACGCGAACCTGCAGCTGTGCGTCATCGAGCCGGCCACGGCAGAAATGCAGCAGCTCAGCGCCCCGCTTGTATGCGGCCAGAGATTCCTCAAGAGACAATTTTCCGGCTTCCATGTCCGCAACGATCTGTTCAAGCTCGGCGACGGCCGATTCATAGCCCGCAGGCTTCTGGGATTTTCCGGTCATTTCGGTCTTCTGTGTCAACTCAGAAGCAGCATTTTACCCAACGCTTACTGCCAGAGCCAATTTTTGTTGCCCTTGCTGGCGATTTGGGGGAAAATTGCCCCTTTCCTGCAACGAACAGAGGATGATGTAAGGTTTGTCCAAGCTAACCAATCCAATCCAACTTGCGCCGCACAAGGTTCAACCGCCGCTTGCCTGGTATTTCGATTCCAGGGTGCTGGAGCTCGAGCAGCGCGTGCTGTTTGACAACGGCCCGGGCTATGTTGGCCACGAGCTGATGGTGCCCAACCTGGGCGACTACCAGGTGCTGCGCAATGATGCACAGATGCTGGTTCGGAACCAGAATGGCGTTGAGCTTCTTTCCAACATCTGCCGGCACCGCCAGGCCACGATGCTGACAGGTCGCGGCAATGCGCAGCACATCGTCTGCCCCCTGCATCGCTGGACTTACAAGACGAACGGGGAACTCTTGGGCGCACCGCATTTTCCGGAAAATCCCTGCCTGCATCTCTCCAAGTCGCCGCTGCAGAACTGGAACGGCATGCTGTTCTCCGGCAAGCGCGATATCGCGAAGGATCTGGCCAAGGTCGGCGTGATGAAGGATCTGGATTTCTCGGGCTACATGCTGGATCGCGTGCAGGTGGACGAATATGCCTTCAACTGGAAGACCTTCATCGAGGTCTATCTCGAGGATTACCATGTCGTGCCCTTTCATCCCGGGCTCGGCAACTTCGTGGACTGCGACGATCTCAAATGGGAGTTCGGCGAACAGTACAGCGTGCAGACTGTCGGCATCAGGAACGCGCTGAAGCGCGTCGGAAGCAAAGCCTATGGCGACTGGCAGGAACAGGTGCTGCGTTACCACAACGGCCAGTTGCCAAAATACGGCGCGATATGGCTGACCTATTACCCCAACATCATGGTCGAATGGTACCCGGGCACCCTGGTGATCAGCACGCTGCTTCCGCGGGGACCCGAGGCCTGCACCAACATCGTCGAATTCTATTACCTGGAGGACATCGCGCTTTTCGAGCGCGATTACGTCGAGGCAGAACAAAAGGCATACAACGAAACCGCGGTCGAGGACGACATCATCTGCCTGCGCATGCACCAGGGCAGGAAATCGCTTTACCAGCGCGGCATCGAGGAGCATGGACCTTACCAGTCCCCCACCGAGGATGGCATGCTGCACTTTCACGAGTACCTGCGTCGCAACCTTGCGCCGCACATGGAATGTACGTGCTAAGCTAGCCAGAGGAGGAACAAATGATCACCATCGAACAGACAGAAAACCTCGTCAATGCAGCCGTGATCGGCGAATTCACGCTTTCCGACCTGAAGGAATTCGAGGATCAGTCGCTGTACAAGCTGGATTTTCCCGGCAAGCTCAACCTGCTCTTCGACCTGCGCGCGATGGTGGGATACACCATCGATGTCGCATGGGAGGAAATCAAGTTCTTCGGACGCCAGCACAACCACGACTTCACCAAGATCGCCGTGGTCACGGACAGAAAATGGCTCGCCTGGCAGGCGTGGATATCCCGCCTCTTCATAGACGCCGAAGTCCGCGTTTTCAACGATTACCAGGAGGCCAAGTCCTGGGTTCAGGACTGATCCTCACCAGGGCATCTCGCGCCCTGCATAGTCCAGAAATTTCCCCGAATCCGAAAGAGTCAGGTCCGAAATGACCTGCCTAATGCCAGATACGCTCTGCTCTGCGCTGATCGCCGCATTCGGCCCACCCATGTCCGTCCTGACCCAGCCTGGATGAAAGGCCACCGAGATGATGCCGCTTTCCTTCAGGTCTATCGCCATGCTCCTGACCACCATGTTGAGCGCAGCCTTGCTGGAACGGTATAGATAGTTTCCGCCGCTGCTGTTGTCAGAGACGCTGCCCATGATGCTGCTGATGTTCGCAATAGTCCTGAGGTCGCTTCTCGATATCTGCCCTGCAAATGCCTCCGCCATCCTGAGCGGCGCCATCGTGTTGATGCGAAAAACCCTGGCCCATTCATCGTAATCGGTATTTGAAAAACCATTTGCGTCGCTGCCGGGATAGACACCCGCATTGTTGACCAGAAGATCTATGGATGCATCGGCAAGCGCTTGGGACATGCTGACCATCTCTTGATGATCGGCGACGTCGAGCCGCCATATCCGGACTCGCCCGGGGTATTGCGCAGACAGCTCGTTTAGCTGCGTTGAAGTCTCGGGATTTCTGGCACAGGCGATGACATGCCAGCCGTCTGCTGCATACTGCCTTGTAAACTCCAGCCCTATCCCGCGATTCGCGCCCGTGATCAATGCGGTTTTCATTGCAGACCTCCCTGGCCAGATGCCTCGATTTTTTCAACAAGCCGGCCGAACTGCCCTATACTGCACAGCTCAATCCCAGCCGTTATCGTATCATGTTCAGATTCCTCGAGTCCCTGATCCACGGCACCCGAAGCCATGCGGCCGCCACGCCGCCCGGGAGCCTCATGACTTTCTACTGGCACTTCATCCGCCAGACGCCAGCGCCTTATGCCGCGATGGTGGCAACCAGCCTGTGCGTCGCGATGGCGGACATGAGCATTCCGGTCTTCATCGGCAAGCTGGTCGCGCTGATGGCAGCAGCCGATCGCGCTGCTGCGCTCTCGTCCCATGCAACGATGCTGGCCGCGATGCTCCTGGTCGTGCTGGTGGTGCGACCCATGCTGCAGTTCGCCGACATCGCGATACGCCACAACGCGCTGATGCCGGGAACGACCAGTCTCGTGCGCTGGCAGAGCCACTGGCATGTGGTGCGCCAGAGCTGGCCCTTCTTCCAGAAGGATTTCGCAGGACGCATCGCCAACCGCGTGATGCAGACCGCGCAGGCGCTGCGCGACAGCGTGATGGCCAGCATACGCGCGGGTCTATATCTTTCGACCTACGGCATCCTGACGCTGATCCTTATTTCGCGCTTCGACTGGCGCCTGACACTTCCTGTGATTTTGTGGCTTGCATCCTATGCCGTCTTCCTCAGATTCTTCGTGCCGCGCCTGAGAGAGCTTGCCAAGCAGAGCTCCGACATGCGTTCGCTGGTGATGGCGCGCGTGGTCGACAGCTATACCAACATTCTCACGGTGAAGCTGTTTTCCAGGTTAGCCGACGAGGACGCCTATGTGCGCCAGGTGGTGGACGAGCATCAGGATGCGATATCAAAGCACATGCGCATGACCAGCCGATTCATGATCACGCTGCAGAGCATGAACGCGCTCCTTCTTGTCAGCACGTCGCTGATCGGCCTCATGCTGTGGGCCAGAGGCATCATAGGCGCAAGCCAGGTGGCTACCAGCTTGCCTCTGGTATGGCAGATCACCAATATGGCAGGCTGGGTTTCCTTCGAGGTCGCAGGCATCTTCGAGAACGTGGGCGTGGTGCAGGACGGCATGGAGAGCATCTCGGTTCCCCACACGCTGATAGACGAAAAGGACGCACAGCCGCTCAAAGTCACACAGGGAGAAATACGCTTCGAAGAGGTCAGCTTCAGCTATGGCGCAAACAAGCCCGTGCTGGATCGCATCGACCTCGTCGTGCATCCGGGAGAGCGCATAGGGCTTGTCGGGCGTTCGGGCGCGGGAAAATCGACGCTGGTCAACCTGCTGCTGCGCTTTTACGATGCGGAATCCGGCAGGATCACGGTCGACGGACAGGACATAAGGCATGTCACGCAGGAGAGCCTGCGCACCCAGATAGGGCTCGTCACGCAGGACACATCGCTCCTGCACCGTTCGCTCGCAGACAACATAAGGTACGGCAGGCAGCAGGCGACGCAACTGGAAATCGAGGAGGCGGCGAAGAAGGCGCATGCGCATGAGTTCATCATCGGGCTCAAGGACTGGGAAGAGCGCACAGGCTATCAGGCGCATGTCGGAGAGCGCGGCGTGAAACTTTCCGGAGGGCAGCGCCAGCGCGTGGCGATCGCGCGCGTGATCCTGAAGAACGCGCCCATACTGCTGCTGGACGAGGCGACCTCGGCGCTGGACAGCGAGATCGAGGCCAGCATACAGGAGCAGCTTGTCGGCCTGATGCAGGGAAAGACGGTGATCGCGATCGCCCACAGGCTTTCCACCATCGCGCGCATGGACAGACTCATCGTGATCGATCACGGCAGGATCGTCGAGCAGGGATCGCACGGAGAACTGCTCGAAAGAAACGGGCTCTATGCGGCGCTCTGGCAGCACCAGTCCGGGGGCTTCCTGGCCGAGGACATCCCCGATGAGATCAGGGCTGCATGATGTGATTCAGTCCTCGAGCAGATGCCCGGTCTTCACGAGGATGACGCAGCCCTCCACGCTATAGGGACAGTGCGCGCTCAGATGCGGACTGCGCATCCAGGTGCCTTTAGGATATTTGCCGAACTCGTCCGCGAACACGCCTTCCAGCACATAGATCTCCTCTCCGCCGAAGTGGCGGTGGGGATTGAACCTGGTGCCGGGCTCCCAGCGCACCAGCGCCGCATGCCTCGTGCCGGATTCCGACAGCGGCATCACGGAAAGACCATCCACCAGGCCCTGATACCAGGGCCTGCTCGAAGTCCTCACCAGGATGCGCTGATCCTCTCCGGGGTCGAGATGCCGGCTCTTCAAAAAAAGCGTGGCGCCGGATGCAGTATGGTAGACATGCGGCGAGCCGGGCGGACTCTTGAGATAATCTCCCTTGCGAAAGCTTTCAGATTCATCGTCCAGTTCGCCTTCCAGCACGAGGATCTCGTGCCCGGATTCGCAACTCATCTTGAGGCTTGTGCCAGGAGACAGGCTAACGACGGAAGTCGAACGCGACTCCTCATCACGCCCGCGCTCAAGCACACGCTGGCTAATCCCTGTTGTCTCTTCAAAGGGCTGCTCTTCCGGCCGGATCACGACGCGTTTTGAAATGTCCGAATTGATTTCCATGTGTTGCCCGTCAAATTGCGCATTCTAATCCATCCCGCCCATGAATATCTTCTTATCCCCTCTCGGAATCGCACTATGCCATGCCCATCCCGAAGCTGATAGCATTGCGCAAAACCAGGAGGAAGACATGAAGAAACTGATAGTTGCAATTCTCATATCATGCACGAGCAATGCATACGCCTCCGACCTGAAAGCCGGGCTCTGGGAAGTCGATCAGACCCGCCAGATCTTGGACGGCCGTGACATGACATCCCAGATGTCTCAAGCACAGGCCATGATGCAGCAGCAGATAAGCAGCCTTCCACCGGCCCAGCGTGCAAGGATGCAGGCCATGATGAGTCAGTCTCCAGGAGGCGGGACAAAAATCTGTATCAGCCCTGCGATAGCGGAAAAGGATACGCCCATCGTGGATCCCGAGGGGCGCTGTAAACCAACCAAGTTTTCCCGCAACGGGAACAAAACCAGCTTCGAATTTAACTGCACGACCAATGGGCGCACGATGGCAGGCCATGGCGTCAGCATCGCGGGCAACGATGGGATCACCACAAGCTTGGACATGACCGAAACTGGCTCCGGTGGAACACACAAGATGCACAGCGAATCGCGCATGAAATATCTGGGACCGGACTGCCAGGGCATCGCGCCGCCGACGAGCCGCTAACCTTCCCAGCGCTTAAGGGCCACCATGGCTCGATGCATGCTATGATTTTCGCCATGGCAAAGTGGCTCATCATACTCGGCATCATCTCCATCCTGGTAGGGATAGCATGGCCCTGGATATCGAGACTGGAGCTCGGGCACCTGCCCGGCGACATCTATATCCGGCGCAAGGGGTTCACCCTCTTCTTCCCGTTCACCACGAGCCTCGTCCTTTCTCTGCTGCTGTCGCTCATACTCTGGATATTCAGGAGATGAAGGACACGCGCTATACTGCGAGTTTTCTCGAACAATTCCGCTCATGAAACAATTTCTGCAAAAGCTCGAGGCTTCCCCGGGGAGCATCGCGTTCAGCGACACCATTGCGACGATAGATGCGAATTACGAATTCACACCAACCGCATTCAATAACGGAGAACTGCACAACGAGGCAGGACAGAACAACGGCTCGTGCAAGATATTCTCGTTCGCGAAACTTCACATGCTGACCGAGGAACAGACGCTCCATTGCTTCGGCGCCTATTACCGTGAAGATGTGCTCAAGCACCCCGAAGGGACGGACCACCAGAACATCAGGAACTTCATGAAGACAGGCTGGGAAGGCATTTCATTCCAGGACAATGCGCTCGCCCTGAAAACCGGTTAATGGCGCACAGCCCAACGCGAGAAATATTCCTGCATCAGTTTCCTGACCCCGGGACCGTACACCGATTTTTCGGATTGCTTGAGGCCTTCCTCGAAAAAGCCCGGCGCATCCTGAGGAAGGTTGCGTCCCAGCGTGTCGAATGCATCGTGCATAAGCTGTTCATCCTGCGTGCGGGTCGCCACGATCGCAAAATTGAAATTCAGCATGCGCCAGGGGCGATGCGGATTGGTCTGATCGGCATCCGCCCTGACGGAGGGTGACGCATGTTCCAGCACGCGCTTCATTGCATGAAACAGCACGCGCAGCGTCTCTTCCGATGCGGTGATGTTCGCACTTTCAGCAAAACCGTTCACCACCGATTCGAGCTCGCCTATTTCGCCTTCGTGTCTTGCCACCCAGAGTGCAATGCCCACCGATGCCTTTTCGAGATCGGCCTTTGCATCGGGCAGCGCCAGTTGCTCTGCCAAAGCGGCGAGCTCGGAAGCTAGCATCAGGGCCTGATCGCCCAGGTCGTTGTCATAGGCAGGAATGACCTTTGCGTCGATCTCCTCGAATTGCTGGATCAGCGCGCGCAGCGCTTCTGCCATCTGCATCGGACCGATCTCGCCGGGCTCGACACGCCGCCCGGCAAGGCTCTTTCCGATCGCATTGCTCGCATTGTCGAGCAGCTGATCGACATCCTGCAGCTCGTTCATTTCTTCAGGATCGTACATGGTTCAAGTCTAACACGAGCAACAGACCTCCGGGCTGAATGAAGACGAAAGTCCTACAAAAGTTGATTGCCTTTGCTTGTCAGCCCGCTTGATTTACAATCCGACGGTTTTTTCACAATTCAAAACGGACGGTTGCACGCTTGCGGCCGTCCACAAATTCATGGCAGGTGATTGATGAGTCCGTCCAAGGTTCATGCTTACAGATTGCTTTTTCCATGGGTTTGGTGCGCCGCTTTTCTTCAAGACGAGCTCCCTCACAGCGCATGAATCATTGTCTGAAATCGCTGCTTGCTGCCGCAGTGCTCCTGCTATGCATTTCAACAGCGCATGCCGTACCGGTTGGACAAAATGGTGCTGTCGATTTGACCGGCAAGCTTTATCAGTCTGAGGGGGAAAGTTTCCCTGCCTCTGCAGACAGCCTGACCGGGTTTCTCTCCGGACTGCATGAAATCAAAAGCGGGAATATGCTGGGCGGCAGCTACTGGTTTTATGCCGAATTGAACAATGGCTCGGCCAACACCGAATGGGTGCTCGAACCCGACTATCGCCTGATCGATCGGATTGAAGCAAGAATTTACGGTCGGAATGGAACTGCGCAGCGTATTGTCACAGGCTATCAGGCCGAGCACGACTACATGCTGCATTACGGCAAGAATATCCATTTGCCCGCGGGTGGGCATGCAGAGGTGCTGATCCACTTCGAAAATCTGCCCTTCAAATTCATCCCGGCAGTGCGCCTTTATACCGAACATGACTACCGGCATCTCGTTCATTTCGAAAACATCTTGATACTCTCAGCGTTAGGCGCACTTCTTGCTCTTGCGATCTACAACCTGTTCATCAACCGGATAACGCATGACCGCGCGCTCCTCTACTATTCCGCCTATCTGATGGCCTGTTTTCTCGGCTGGGCATTCATGTTCCAGCTCCCTGCAGAACTGTTCGGCTGGCGCGACCTCAAATGGCAATATGTTCCTTTTTTCCTTCTCCCTGTATTGAACACGCTTTTCTATCTTAATTTCCTCAGGTTAGACCAGCACTTTCCAAGACTTCGAGCGATCAGCCAAATCAACATTGCGCTGCCGCTCATCCTGTTGCCGAGCTGCTTCATCAATTCATCGTATGCGCATATCCTGATGACGGCGGTCAACAGTCTCTGGATAATCGTAGCGCTTGTCTCTGGCATTGCAAGCATGAATAGCGGATTCCGCCCTGCCCGCTATTTCGTGCTGTCCTTCATCGCGCTTCTCCTGCCAGCTATCGTCATTCTTGGCGCCAACTGGGGTTTGTCGGACCTCATCAGAAATAGCAAGATGCTGGTGCTGCTTGGCTGCACGGCGGACGGCATGCTGCTGGCTTTTGCGCTTGCAGATAAAATCAGGATGCTGACCGAAGAAAAGGAACAAGCCCTGCAGCGCATGGAAAAAATGCTGATACTGACGCGCACAGACCACCTGACGGGCATTGCAAACAGGCATGCATTCGACCAGCATTTCGAGTGTGTGTTTCGTCATCCTGATTTTGCGGAAGATCCGGCGCAGCTTATGCTTTTTCTCATCGACCTCGACAACCTGAAATACGTCAATGATCATCATGGTCACGCGAAGGGCGATGAACTGCTGAGCCTGTTTGCCAGCGCGCTGTCCGCTCTTGAATCGGACAGCGTTTCGGCATTCCGGCTTGGCGGTGACGAATTCACCCTGCTGGCGCACAAACACGAGGAAGACGATCTGATGGAAGCCCTGGCCCAGCTGGAAAAGGATATCAAGGCAAACGGATTCAGTGAAACCGGCATAAGCTACGGCATCGCCTATGCCTGCGAGAGCTCCTCTGCAAAAGACATGTTCCTCATAGCAGACCGCCGCATGTACGACAAAAAGGCCTCGAAACGACAACCTCAAGAAACCCAAGCGAATGCATGGGACGCAGCGCCGGATATGGCCTAGCTGCCCTTCTACACTCAAACCGGATGAGAAGTACCTCGACTTCACAGATCATACACCTGGCCTGGCCGGTCCTGATCGCTCAGCTCGCCCTGATGGCAAACGCGGTGATAGACACCGCGATGGCTGGACGCCTTTCCGCGATAGATCTAGCCTCTGTCGGCATCGCCGCATCGATCACAGCCACCGTGCTGATGTCGCTGATCAGCGTGCTGCTCGCACTCCCTCCGATCATCGCCCATCTCTATGGATCCAGCCGCCATGAAGAGGTGGGCCGCGAGATACACCAGAGCGTGTGGATAGCGCTGGCACTCGCGCTGATCGCGATCCTTGTGCTCTGTTTTCCAGGCCCGCTGATCGGCATCTCCCACCTCGAACCTCTGGTCGAAGAGAAGGTGCGAGCCTATCTGTTCGCATCTGCATTCGGTGTGCCGGCGACCTTTGCGTTGCGCATCTTCATCGGATTCTCAACAGGAATAGGCCGACCCCGCCCCGTGATGTTCTTCAACCTGCTCTCTCTTTCGATCAAGATTCCGCTGAACATGGTGTTCATGCACGGACTCCTGGGTGCGCCCGAGATGGGCGGCCCGGGATGCGCCGTGGCGACTGCGCTGGATGCATGGCTGATGGCGATGCTGGCATGGAGCTGGTGCCTCAGGAACGACGGCTACAGCCAGTTTCGCATCGGGCTCCCCGTCGCCTTGCCGGACCTGAAGGCGATACGCGATTTCCTGAAGCTGGGCCTGCCCATCGCGCTCACTTTCATCGCCGACGTGACTGCATTCACCTTCATGGCGCTCTTCATCGCAAGGCTGGGCCCCATGGTGTCGGCCGCGCACCAGATCGCGGCCAACCTCGCCGCGCTCGCCTTCATGGTGCCATTGGCGCTCGGCAACGCGACCTCGGTGCTGGTGGGACAGAACATGGGGGCAGGGCAGAAAGAAAATGCGCGCCGCACCGCACGAGCAGGCATACGCCTTGGCATGCTGATGGGGATCGCTCTTTGCAGCCTGTTCTGGTTCGGCGCACCGCGTATCGCAGCTCTCTACACCACCGATTTGGACGTGCAGAAGAGGGCGATACCGTTGATCATGCTGGTCGCTCTCTATCACCTGGGCGATGCGCTGCAGGCGGTGGCGGTGAACGCATTGAGGGGATACAAGAAGTCGGTCGTGCCCATGCTGATCTATGCAATCCTGCTGTGGGGGCCGGGACTGGGCGGAGGTGTGCTGCTCGGACTCACGGATTATCTCGGCCCTGCGCGGGGCGCGTCCGGCTTCTGGATATCGGCGATCGCGAGCCTCTGGCTGGTCGCAGCGCTGGTAACAATCTATCTCAATGCGGTCAGCAGAAAGCACGCCTGAAGTCATGCGTCAGTAAGGTTGTCCAGCGCCTCCTGAGCGATCTCCCTGACCTCCAGGCTTTCATCGCTTGTGCATGCAACAAGAGGCGCCCGCACTTCAGCGCTTTGGGTCAATCCAAGCAGATGGCATGCGTCCGCGCGCACGCGATGGTCGGCATGGCGAAGCAGCTCCAGAAGATCAGGCATGATGTCGATCAATGCCGCTTTTCCCTCATAGGATTCAAAAATCGCGCTCACTCCCAGCCTCACCTCGAGATTGGCAGCAGGGTCGGCAACCACAGCGAGCAACGGCTTCAATCGCTGCGTGTTTTCGGCGATAAATGCGACAGCCTGTCTGAAGCCGCCCTGTTTCAGGAGATGCTCGACGTAGTGGGCTGCGCCATCGCCTTCCATCGCCCATCTGGCCCACTGCCTCAATTCCTCAAGACCGTATGCACCTGCAAGCACGAACGGTCCGAGCTTGAGCCAGGGCGCAGTGCGCGCACCCTGCTCTTGGGCGAGCTCAGGATGGACGGCGGCATTGACCACAGTCAACTTTCCGATCAGAGATTCCTTCAGGAGCTCCGAGAGTGCCTGCAATACCCCCGGACAATGCGGACAGCCGGGAGCGATGAAAAGCAGGGCATCGGGGTGCGAATCAAGCATCGTCTATTCCCCGCTGACTGTCGCGACCAGGCTGCGCGACCCACCATGGTTCCTGTGCTCGCAGAGATAGATGCCCTGCCATGTTCCGAGTCTCAATCTCCCGTTCGTGATCGGGATATTGAGGCTGCATCCCAAAAGGCTCGCCTTGATATGCGCCGGCATGTCGTCCGTTCCTTCGTCGTTGTGCCTGTAACAGGGCTCGTCTTCCGGCACCATGCGATTGAAAAAGCTCTCGAAATCCTGGCGCACCGTGGGATCGGCGTTCTCGTTGATCGCAAGCGAGGCTGAGGTATGCAGCATGAAGAGATTCATCATGCCTACCCTGAAATTGAGCAGCTCGGGAAGCTTGTGCAGCAGCTCTTCGGTGATCAGATGAAAGCCGCGCGGCTGCGGCTCAAGGCGTATCTCTTTTTGCATCCACACGGACCGCCTCCCCTTCGATCACGATGCCAGCATCGTTTTCATGCACCGCAACTGATTCCATCCCAGCCTCCTGCATGCTTCTCATCTGACGGCGTAGCACGCGCGTCTTCCACCACAGATAGATGCCAGCCATCGCGCCGATGAAAAACAGGAAGGCCAGCAGCACTGCGGAGAACATCAAAGCTGCCACAGCCGCTGCCGTGAACGCAACAACCGCTGCCGCCCTTCGCAAGAGGCTCGGCTTATGTGAACTGTAAACGATATATCTTGTTTCCATATTGCCAGTCTAACCCATTTCGGCGGCGTCCATCACAGTTCCGAAATCACTTCCCCCATGGGAAGCCTGGACTTCGGCAGCTTCGCATTGAAGTCATCCTGGCTCCGGTATCCGAGTGCCGCGAGCACCACGCTCGTCATGCCCTTGTCTTTCAGCCCGAGCTCCTCATTGAGGAGCTGTGCATCGAAGCCCTCAATGGGTGTCGCATCTATGCCCATCGCCGCCGCACCCAGAAGAAGGGTTCCCAGCGCAAGATATACCTGCTTCTCCATCCAGTGCTGGGCATCCTTGAGTTCAAAGCGATGCTGGTTCGCGTAGTAGTTGCGCCCCTTGTTCTGCGTCTCCTTGCCTTCCTGTGTCGGGAAACGGCCATCCGCCTCCTCCTGCGCAAGCAGCCTTGCGATGTGCGCATCGTCCATCTTCGTGCGCGCGCAGAACACGACCACATGGGAGGCGTTCAGTATCTTCTGGACGTTCGCGGAATAAACTCCCTGCTGGGTCGATTTCGCGATCCTCTCCTTGCCCTCTTCGCTTGAAGCGATGATGAAATGCCATGGCTGGGAATTGACCGAGGATGGGGCGAATCGAAGCAGGGTCTTGATCTGCTCGACCTGGTCCTGAGGGATTTTCATGTTCTGATCGTAGGCCTTGCAGGTATGTCTGGAAAGGGAAAATCGTGAAATGTCCATGCGAGCTCCAAAATCAATCATTGAAACTCGAATTCTGTGCGATCCTGCGCCGGTTGTGAAGTCCATCAACAAACTGAAAACAACCGCGTCGGTCAAATGAGTCATTCTCTCCAGCAAGGTTAAACCAGAGCCTGTGTCTGCGCTAAAATAACTACATTCAACATCCTCCGCTATCACCGATGCGCATCTCAGAACTACGCCAGCGCCTGCGCGACATGGGCTGCAAGCCCTGCCATGAAGACCGGCTGCTGCGCGGCTGGAGCAAGGCTTGCTCCTACGACAAAAAACACAGCCCGGCAGAGACCTTTTTCCCGCTGGCGCTGCGCCGCGAATTGCCGTCCATAGAAGCCGGGCTCGACTCCCTTGCGCGTATCCATCGCGAGTATCCCGAAACTGACGAGGTTGCGCGGCTCCTGATCGAACTCTCTGATGGGCAGATGGTGGAAAGCGTGCTGCTGCCGCGCGGCGGACTTTGCATATCAACACAGGTGGGGTGCGCAGTGGGTTGCGTATTTTGCATGAGCGGGCGCGCGGGTCTCCTGCGCCAGCTTGGGAGTGCCGAGATGGTGGCTCAGGTAGCACTCGCGCGCCGCCGCCGCAAAGTCGGAAAGGTCGTATTCATGGGCATGGGAGAACCGTCGCACAATCTCGACAACGTGCTCGAAGCAATCGACGTGCTGGGCACACAGGGCGACATCGGCCACAAGAACCTCGTGCTTTCCACCGTCGGCGACCTGCGCGTATTCGAGCGCCTCCCAAAGCAGACCGTCAAGCCCGCGCTCGCACTCTCTCTGCATTCAACCGATGCAGCTATGCGCTCAAAGCTGCTGCCCAATGCGCCGCGCATTGCAGTGGAGGAACTGATAGAGAAATGCGAGGCGTATGCCCGCGCGACCAACTATCCGACGCAATACCAGTGGACGCTGATCGATGGCGTGAACGACGGCGATGCCGAGCTCGAACGCATATCCAGACTGCTCGCCGGCAGATACGCAATCATGAATTTCATCCCTTTCAATGCAGTGAACGGCCTGCCTTATCGCCGCCCATCGGCTGAGCGCATGGCATTCATCGCTGGCACGCTGAAGCAGCAGGGGATAGTCACGAGGCTGCGCGACTCGGCAGGTCAGGACATCGAAGGCGCATGCGGACAGCTGCGCGCAAGGGCTGCCTGAAAAAAGCCCGGCAATGCCGGGCTTTTCCTATTTCTCGAAGCGCATCACGCCGTTCTTGCAGTCCACATGGATGGTGTCCTTCGCGGCAAACCTGCCCTCGAGGATCGCCTTCGCCAGCGGATTCTCGATCTGCGACTGGATCGCGCGCTTCAAGGGCCTTGCGCCATACACCGGATCGAAGCCCGCAGTGGAGACCTCGCTCAGCGCGGCGTCAGTCACCTCGAGCTTCATCTCCATCGCAGCCAGGCGCTTCTCGAGTCCCAGAAGCTGGATCTTCGCGATCGACTTGATGTTCTTCTCATCCAGTGCGTGGAACACCACGACCTCGTCGATGCGATTGATGAACTCAGGCCTGAAATAGTTCTTCACCTCGCTCATCACCGCGAGCTTCACCACCTGATAATCGTCTCCCTCCATCTGCTGGATCATCTGGCTGCCCAGATTGGAAGTCATCACGATCACGGTGTTCTTGAAATCCACGGTGCGGCCCTGCCCGTCAGTCATGCGGCCGTCGTCCAGCGCCTGCAGCAGCACGTTGAAGACGTCCGGATGCGCCTTCTCCACCTCGTCCAGGAGAATCACGCTATACGGTTTCCTGCGAACAGCCTCGGTCAGATAGCCGCCTTCCTCGTAGCCGACATAGCCCGGTGGAGCGCCTATTAGACGCGCGACGGAATGCTTCTCCATGAATTCGCTCATGTCGATGCGGATCAGATGCTCTTCCGAGTCGAACAGAAAGGTTGCGAGCGTCTTGCAAAGCTCGGTCTTGCCAACACCCGTGGGACCCAAAAACAGGAACGAACCATAAGGGCGGTTCGGATCCGATAGCCCGGAGCGCGAGCGGCGTATCGCATCGGACACCAGCCTCACCGCCTCGTCCTGCCCCACCACGCGCTCGTGCAGCTTGTCTTCCATCTTGAGCAGCTTGTCGCGCTCTCCCTGCATCATCTTGGAGACGGGGATGCCGGTCGCGCGGCTCACCACCTCGGCGATCTCTTCTGCACCCACCTGGGTGCGCAAGAGCCTGTTCTTGTGTCCCGCGCCCTCGGCTTCCCTCTGAGCCGCCTCCTTGAGCTTAGCTTCGAGCTGGGGCAGCTTGCCGTATTGCAGCTCGGCCACCTTCTCGAGCTTTCCCTCGCGCTGTAGGCGGTTGATCTCGGCGCGCACGCGGTCTATCTCCTCCTTCACGCTTGCCGCCCCTTGGGCCGCTCCCTTCTCCGCCTTCCACACTTCTTCGAGGTCGGCATATTCACGCTCAAGCTTCGCGATTTCCTCCTCGATCAGAAGAGTGCGCTTTTTCGAGGCTTCGTCCTTTTCCTTCCTGACCGCTTCGCGCTCGATCTTCAGCTGGATCAGGCGGCGGTCCAGTTTGTCCATCACCTCGGGCTTGGAGTCTATCTCCATCTTGATGCGCGCTGCGGCCTCGTCGATCAGGTCTATCGCCTTGTCAGGCAGGAAGCGGTCGGTGATGTAGCGATTCGAAAGCTCTGCCGCCGCGACGATCGCGGGATCCGTGATCTCCACGCCGTGATGCAGCTCGTATTTCTCCTGTAGCCCACGCAGAATCGCGATGGTCGACTCGACCGAGGGCTCGCCCACCAGCACCTTCTGGAAGCGGCGCTCGAGCGCGGCATCCTTCTCGACATATTTTCGATATTCGTCGAGCGTGGTCGCGCCTATGCAATGAAGCTCTCCGCGGGCCAATGCAGGCTTTAGCATGTTGCCGGCGTCCATCGCGCCCTCGGTCTTGCCCGCACCCACCATGGTATGCAGCTCGTCGATGAAGACGATGTTTTTTCCCTCGTCCTGCGCGAGCTCCTTGAGCACCGCCTTAAGCCTCTCCTCGAATTCGCCGCGATATTTCGCACCCGCGATCAATAGCGCCATATCGAGCGAAAGCACGCGCTTGCCCTTCAGGGTTTCTGGAACTTCATCGTTCACGATGCGCTGGGCCAGGCCTTCGACGATCGCGGTCTTGCCAACGCCGGGTTCGCCTATCAGCACCGGATTGTTCTTGGTGCGGCGCTGCAGCACCTGGATCGCGCGGCGTATCTCGTCGTCGCGCCCGATCACGGGATCCAGCTTGCCGGCTCGCGCACGCTCTGTCAGGTCTATGGTGTATTTCTTTAGCGCTTCGCGGCTCCCTTCGGCCTCCTGGGAGCCCACGGACTCGCCGCCGCGCACCGCTTCGATGGCCTGCTCAAGTGGCGCGCGCGCAACACCGTGCGCCTTCAACAGCCTTCCTGTCTCGCCGCGGTCAGCGGTTGCGGCGAGCAGAAACATCTCGCTGGCTATGAACTGATCGCCGCGCTTTTGCGCTTCCTTGTCGGTGAGATTCAGAAGACTCGAAAGATCCCGGCCCACCTGCACCTCGCCCCCATGGCCTTCGACCTTGGGTAGCCTGGATACTGCATCTACGAGCGCCGCCTTCAGCGCATTCACGTTGCCGCCTGCGCGCGCAAGCAGCGAGCCCGCGCCGCTGTCGGCATCGTTCAATAGCGCGAGCAACAGATGCTGTGGCTCGATGAACTGGTTGTCGGCCCCAACGGCCAGGCTCTGTGCATCGGACAGGGCCTGTTGAAGCTTGGTGGTGAACTTGTCGAAACGCATGGCGCACTCCTGAAAGAATTCCGAATGCAGCCAACGTGGGGCGGAGACCAGGAATTTCAAGTCCTGACGACTTGGCTTATACTGTCTTTCCCGAACATCCATACACAGCCGTGCTTACCCAGACCATCAAGAACGACGTCAGAAAATCGCTGGAAGAGGACATCAGGAGCGGCGATCTGACAGCGAACCTCCTGCCGCCCGACGACACTGCGCGCGCTCAAGTTATCACGAGGCAGTCGGGCGTGCTTTGCGGTTCTGCATGGTTCGAGGCATGTTTTTTGGCGCTCGATCCCGGATGCAATATCGCATGGCATGCCAGAGACGGGGAACGCATCAGGCCGGGCCAGAAGCTTTGCGAGATCAGCGGCAAGGCGCGCGCACTGCTCACGGCCGAAAGAAGCGCACTGAATTTTCTGCAGACCCTGTCCAGCACCGCGACCGTCACACGCCGCCACGTGGACATCGTGGAGGGACTGGACACGAAGATCATGGACACCAGAAAGACCCTGCCCGGGCTTCGCGACGCCCAGAAGTACGCAGTGCGCACGGGAGGCGGGCACAACCAGCGGATGGGGCTTTACGACGGCATACTGATCAAGGAAAACCACATTGCCGCTGCCGGAGGCATTGCGGCCGTTCTGGAAAAGGCGTTCCTGATCGCCGATGACAAGACTTCCGTTCAGATAGAAGTGGAGAACCTCGTCGAACTGGAAGAGGCATTGGCTTCCGGTGCCAGACTTATCCTGCTGGACAACTTCGACATCGACATGCTGGTAGCCGCTGTGGAGCACAATGCGGGGCGCGCGGAACTCGAAGCCTCGGGCGGGATCACATTGGCGAGTCTGCGCGAAATCGCCGAGACAGGCGTGAACCGCATCTCGATAGGCGCTCTGACCAAAGACGTCGAAGCACTCGACCTTTCGATGCGCATAATCTAGCAAGTAGCTGTTAGCGACAAGCTCTTTAACCTTGCATCTTGAAACAGGAGAATTTTATGAGCGAAGCACTGCACATCGTCTGCCCACACTGCGACGGAATCAACCGCATGCCCCCTGACAGGCTTTCAGCACAGCCTTCATGCGGCAAGTGCCACAAGCCTCTTTTCACTTCCCACCCGGTCGAACTCAGCGCGAAAAACTTCAACCTGCACATCACACGCTGTGACATCCCCGTTCTGGTGGATTTCTGGGCACCCTGGTGCGGACCCTGCAAGATGATGGCACCCGCCTTCGTGCAGGCTGCAGGAAGACTGGAACCCGCGATGCGCCTTGCCAAACTCGACACCGAGCAGGCGCAGGAACTGGCAGCCAGATACAACATCCGCAGCATACCGACCTTGGCACTTTTCAAGAATGGGCGCGAGGTCGCGCGCCAGGCGGGCGCCATGGACGCGAACGGCATCATCTCCTGGGCGAAGAGCAGGGCCTGAAATCTATACCTTTTTTGCGGCCAGGTCGATCAGCGCGGACATGCCGGAATGCCCCGAGCCCTCACTGATCTCCTGGTCGTATTCGTGCAGGGAGATGATCTCCATGTCTGAGAACGCCTCTCTAAGCATGGCTTCGGTATAGAGGTTCTCGAGCTGCGAAGGGCCTCCCGTCCTGTACTCAAGCTGGCGTGGTGTATAGCCGTGAAGCAGAAGCAATCCACCGGACTTTAAGCAGTTCCGGATCTTCTTGAACATCTTCTCGCGAAGATCAGGCGATGCGAACTGGATAAAGACAGCGACCACCGCGTCATATTTCTCGAAGCCGAAGTCCCAGTCTGCAAGATCTGCAAGTTCGACCTCCAGCTTCACTCCCCTTTTTGCTGCAAGCCTCTTTGCCTTCTCGACTGCAACGCTCGAACTGTCAACGGAATGAACCTTGACTCCCTGTTCGGCAAGCCACACACCGTTCCTGCCCTCGCCGTCCGCAAGCGCAAGACAGTGCATGCCGGGCTTCAGAAGGTCGCAATTGGCAACCAGAAAACCGCTGGGCTCGGTACCGAAGTGGTATTCCTCGCCCGCATAGCGCTCGTTCCACATGTTCATACCCTTCCTCCTCAGAATATCGTTTAGCATAAGCATGCTAGAAATTTATACCAGAGTAATTTACTATACTTACTTTTTCGCAGGAACCTCTTTTGAACCACCAAGCGCTCATCAGCGAACTGAAAAGAATGCTCCCTCCCGAGTCCGTGCTGCACGACAGGGAGGATCTGCGGCCTTTCGAATGCGACGGACTTTCCGTTTACCGTCAGCTTCCGATGGCAGTGGTTCTGCCCGGCACCGTAGAGGAAGTCCAGAAAATCGTCAGACTGTGCCGCGAGCACGAGGTTCCCGTCGTTGCCAGGGGCGCCGGGACCGGCCTTTCAGGTGGCGCGTTACCGCTCGCGAACGGCTTGCTGCTGAGCCTTGCGAAATTCAAGCGCATCATAAACATAGACGTTGAAAACGCGATGGCGACCGTCGAGCCAGGCGTCCGCAACCTCGCGATCTCGGAGGCCGCCGCTCGCTTCGGGCTTTATTATGCGCCAGATCCTTCTTCCCAGATCGCCTGCACGATAGGCGGCAACGTCGCGGAAAATTCGGGCGGCGTGCACTGCCTGAAATACGGCCTCACGGTGCACAACATCCTGATGCTGAAAGTCGTCACGATGGAAGGCGAGCTCCTGACGATAGGCTCACAGACGCTGGACGCGCCGGGCTACGATCTTCTGGCACTGATGACGGGATCGGAAGGCTTGCTCGGCATCATCGTCGAGGTCACCGTGAAGCTCCTGCCTAAACCCGAACGCGCCCAGGTCGTTCTGGCAGCCTTCGACGATGTCGCCCGAGCGGGAGAGGCGGTGGGCGCGATCATCGCGGCGGGCATCATTCCCGCAGGACTCGAGATGATGGACAGGCTCGCGATCCAGGCGGCAGAGGATTTCGCTCACGCAGGCTATCCCAGGGACGCGGAAGCCATCCTGCTCTGCGAGCTCGATGGCACCCATGCCGAAGTGTCCGAATACATCATGAAAGTGCGCAAGATACTGACGGACAACGGCGCGACCGAGGTGCGCACCGCAAAGGACGAAACAGAGCGGCAGCTCTTCTGGAAGGGAAGAAAATCCGCCTTCCCCGCTGTCGGGCGCATCTCCCCGGACTACTACTGCATGGACGGCACGATACCGCGCAGCCAGTTGCCCCGCGTTTTGCACCAGATAAGCAGTTGGTCCGCAGAATACGGACTTGCTGTCGCAAACGTGTTCCATGCGGGTGACGGCAACCTGCATCCCCTGATCCTGTTCGACGGAAACAAGCAAGGAGAACTCGAACGCACCGAAGAATTCGGAAGCCGCATCCTCGATCTCTGCGTCGAGGTCGGCGGCACCATCACCGGAGAGCACGGGGTGGGCGTGGAGAAGATAGACCAGATGTGCACGCAGTTCAAAGGTCCTGAGCTCAATCAGTTCCATGCGATCAAGGCAGCATTCGACCCCTCCGGTCTGCTCAATCCCGGAAAGGCCGTGCCCACGCTGCACCGCTGCGCCGAATTCGGCGCGATGCACGTCCATCACGGCAATCTTCCGCATGCAGACCTGGAGAGATTCTGATGGACGGAATTTCATTGCAGCAGCAGGTGTTGCAAGCCATAGAGGACAGGGCGCCGCTTCGCATAACAGCAGGCGGAAGCAAGTCCTTTCTTGAACAGAAAACCGAGGGCATCGCGATAGACGTCAACGCCCACCGCGGCATCATAGAATATGATCCGCGCGAACTGGTGCTGACCGCACGTTCGGGCACGCCGCTTTCGGACATCGAAAATGCGCTCGCGGCATCCGGCCAGATGCTGGCATTCGAGCCGCCGCATTTCGGAAGCGCCGCAACGCTGGGGGGCACGATCTCGACCGGACTTTCCGGACCCAGGCGCCCTTACAGCGGTTCCGCTCGCGACTTCGTGCTGGGCTGCAAGATGCTGAACGGCCGTGGCGAGATCGCAAGTTTCGGTGGCCAAGTCATGAAGAATGTCGCGGGCTACGACGTCTCTCGCCTCCTGGCTGGCTCACACGGCACGCTCGGCATCCTCCTCGAGATCAGTCTCAAGGTTCTGCCCAGGCCCGCTTCCAGCATCACCGTGAGCCGTGAATGCAGCAAGGGCGATGCGATCTCCATCATGAGCAAATTCCTCTCCAGACCTTATCCAGTCGATGGTGCATGTCATGACGGCGAACGCGTGCATCTGCGCATCTCCGGCAGCGAGCAGGCGGTCAAGGAGGCGCGCAGCAAGATACCCGGCGACATGCTGCCAGACGCGGACGTCTTCTGGCATGGTTTGCGCGAACAGACGCTCCCCTACTTTCATCGCCCTGGCACGCTCTACCGCATCGCGGTGAAGCCATCGACCAGGCCGATGCACATAAACGGCCAGTGGCTCTTCGACTGGGGAGGCGCCCAGCGCTGGCTATACAGCGTAGAGGACACCGAAACGATACGCCATCAGGTCGCACTCTCGGGCGGCCATGTCACTGCATTCAGGAACGGCAGCAATTCGACCCCTCTTACGCCACCGCTGTTTGCACTCCACCAGCGCCTTAAGGCGAGTTTCGATCCGCTGGAAATCTTCAACCGCGGATACATCTTCAAGACCCTGTAGACATGCAGACATTCATCGACCAGCCACGAACACCGGCCATAGAGGAAGCCGAATCCATCCTGCGAAGCTGCGTGCACTGCGGATTCTGCACGGCGACCTGTCCCACCTACCAGCTTCTTGGCTCCGAGCTCGACAGCCCGCGCGGACGTATCTACCTGATCAAGGAGATGCTGGAAACGGGGCTGGCCACCGAAAAGACCAGACTGCATCTCGACCGTTGCCTGACTTGCCGCTCCTGCGAAACCACCTGCCCTTCGGGCGTGCACTACGGCAGGCTGATCGACATAGGACGCGAGATGGTGGATGAAAAGTCGCCCCGCACGCTGATCGAAAGGTTGATGCGCCGCGCGATGCTCTCGACCATCCCCTACAAGGTGCGCATGTCGGTTGCACTCTCTGCTGCAAGGCTCATACGCCCGCTGCTGCCAAACAGCCTGCGCACCAAGATTCCGGCAATGCAGAATCCAGGACCTATGCCCCAAAGCTCGCACGTAAGGCGCATGCTGATCCCGGAAGGCTGCGTCCAGCCTCTCACCGCGCCCAACACCAATATCGCAACAGCACGCGTGCTCGACAGGCTTGGCATCTCTCTTGTGAATGCAACTGGATGCTGCGGCGCATTGAACCAGCATCTTTCCGATTCCCATGGCGCGAAGGACATGATGCGCCGCAACATCGACGCATGGTGGCCTCACATCGAAGAGGGCGCTGAGGCGATCGTGATGACGGCAAGCGGCTGCGGCCTGATGGTCAAGGAATACGGCGCGCTTTTGAAGGATGATGTTGAATATGCCGAGAAGGCAATCCGCATAAGCGCCATGGCCAAGGACATCTCGGAAATACTCGCGGCAGAAAACATGGCAGAATACGCGCATGCAGGCCGCGGCATGCGCGTGGCCTATCACTCCTCATGCACATCCCAGCACGGGCAGAAGCTCTCCGGCAAGGTGGAAGCACTGCTTGCGCGATGCGGCTTCGAGCTCTTGCCGGTCTCAGACAGCCATCTCTGCTGCGGGGCCGCAGGAACCTACACGCTGACCCAGCCCGAGCTCTCGGGCCAGCTTCTGAACAACAAGATTGCAGCGCTCGAGGCTGGCGGACCCGAGATCATCGCCACCGCAAATGTTGGCTGCCAGATGCATCTGGCATCCAGCACTTCTCTGCCGGTCGTGCACTGGATAGAATTGCTCGCAAAAAACAAACCAACCAACTAAGAGGAAACAGCATGAACATAAAATCATTTCATCCCCCGCAACGCGTCCTGATGGGTCCCGGTCCTTCCGACGTCAGCCCGCGCGTGCTTGAAGCCATGTCGCGCCCCACACTGGGCCATCTCGACCCGGTGTTCGTTTCCATGATGGATGAGATGAAAGCGTTGCTGAAATACGCCTTCCGCACCGAGAACGAGCTGACTATGCCAGTTTCCGCGCCAGGCTCGGCTGGCATGGAGACCTGTTTCGTGAATCTCGTCGAACCGGGCGACAAGGTTGTTATCTGCCAGAACGGCGTGTTCGCCGGGCGCATGAAGGAAAACGTGGAGCGCGCTGGCGGCGTGGCAGTGATGGTGCAGGACGAGTGGGGCCGTGCGATCGATCCCCAGAAGCTTGAAGACGCATTGAAGGCCAATCCGGACGCGAAGATCGTCGCCTTCGTTCACGCCGAGACTTCCACTGGCGCGCAGTCGGACGCCAAGACCCTGGTCGGGATCGCCCACAAACACAATTGCCTCGCCATCGTCGATGCGGTCACTTCGCTCGGCGGCTCCAGGCTTTTGGTCGACGAATGGAAGATAGACGCGATCTATTCCGGAACGCAGAAGTGCATCTCCTGCACGCCAGGCCTCTCGCCTGTCAGCTTCAGCAACGATGCGCTGGAAAAGATCAAGAACCGCAAGACCAGGGTGCAGAGCTGGTTTCTGGATCTCAACCTGGTGATGGGCTACTGGGGGGGAACTACCAAGCGCGCCTACCACCACACCGCACCCATCAATGCGCTCTACGGCCTGCACGAGGCACTCGTGATCCTTCAGGAGGAGGGGCTCGAGAACTCATGGGCTCGCCACCAGAAGAACCACCTCGCGCTGCGCGCAGGTCTCGAGGCGATGGGGCTTTCCTTCGTGGTTCCCGAAGGAGAGCGCCTCCCTCAGCTGAATGCAATCAGTGTGCCTGAAGGCGTCGACGAGGCACAAGTGCGTGCACTGCTGCTGTCCGACTATGGCCTTGAGATAGGCGCAGGGCTGGGCGCGATGGCGGGCAAGGTTTGGCGCATCGGACTCATGGGCCACGCAAGCAATCCGAAAAACGTGAGACTCTGCCTTGCCGCGCTCGACGACGTGCTGGGAAGATTGAAGGCGCCGGTGCAGCGCGGTGTCGCAGTCGCTGCTGCAAACGCCCACCTCTGATCTTCCGAGAACCGCGGACTTCAAGATGAAGCCTTTTGCCGAATCCTGCGAGATCAACAAGCATCCCATACTGGATGTGCTTGAGAGGGTCTTCGCAGGGCGGCGTCGCGTCCTGGAAGTCGCCAGCGGAACCGGCCAGCATGCGGTGCATTTCGGCCGTCATCTTTCCCATCTCAGTTGGCAGACCAGCGAGCTTCGGAAGAATCACGATGGCATAAATGCCTGGCTGGATGAGGCAGAACTTCCCAACGTGCTTCCTCCCCTTGCGCTGGATGCGGACGACGAGATCTGGCCTGTTGCGACCTACGATGCGATATTCAATGCAAACACCTTGCACATCGTTTCCTGGCCCCAGGTCGAGGCGCTGTTCGCCCATATCGCGCGTGCAATCGAGCCGGGCGGATGCGTGTGCTTCTATGGACCATACAACTATGGAGGGAAATTCACTTCTGAAAGCAATGCGCGTTTCGACGCATGGCTAAAGTCGCGCGACCCGAAAAGCGGTGTGCGGGATTTCGAGGAAGTCAACAGACTCGCCTCCATACACGGCCTCTATCTCAGCGAAGACATAGAGATGCCCATCAACAACCGGACCCTGGTCTGGCATGCAAAAGGCTGATTCCTTTACATGCCCTGCATCGGCATGGTCAAAGGCTTCACTTCCGCCATCGCCTTCACCCTGATCTCGTGCCCTCCCTCCTTCACGTCCAGCGTCAGGGGAACGCTCTCCCCTTCCTTCAGGGGCTCATGCAACCCGACCAGCATCAGATGATAGCCGCTCTTCTCAAGCGACATGCTGCCTCTGGGCAAATTAATCGCGTCGACTTCACGCATCTTCATCATGCCGTTTTCATGCATCATCGCATGCATCTCTCCAGTATCGCAGACCGGGCTTGAAAAGCCGGTAAGCCTTGCGCGATGCGCGCTGGTGATGACGAGGTCCACCATCGCGGTGTCCTGACCCGGGGCCGTTGCACGAGCCCAGGCATGTTCGACGCGTATGCCATCCGCATGCGCCGCACTCGTCAAAAAAAGCATAGCAAAAAACAATTTCTTCATGATCCCCCCTGATTGTCGGATGGATTATACGCAACAAGAGTCGCTTTGATTACAATCTCATCATGAACATCTTCTCCTCACTGCCAGGCCACATCCAGCTGCGCCGACTGGCCAGCCTGCGCAGTTTGGCGATCGCAGCGCAGCTTTTCGCGCTCTGGCTTGCATGGCGGGTGCTAAGACTCGATCTTTCATGGACTCCCATGCTGTTTGGCGTGGCGGTGCTTGCGGCAGCCAACCTCTTCACTCTGTTCCGACTGAAATCGGCCCGCCCAGTGACCGATCCGGAGATGTTCGCGCAGCTTGCCATCGACGTCATCGTTTTGAGCCTGCTGCTTTACTATGCGGGAGGATCGACCAATCCCTTCATTTCGCTCTATCTCCTTCCGCTGGTGATCGCAGCGGCGACCCTGCCGGCATTCTACACATGGGGCATGGCAGCCCTGACCACCGCCTGCTACAGCTGGCTGATGATCTATCACGTGCCGCTTCCGCAAAAGGACATGGAGATGGACAGCCCCTTCAACGTACATGTGATGGGCATGTGGATGGACTTCATCATCAGCGCGGTGGTAGTCGCCTCCTTCGTGGTCTGGATGGCAAAGGCCGTGCGCAGCCGCGATCAACTGCTTTCCGAGGTTCGCGAAGAAATCCTGCGCAACGAGCGCATCGTGGCGCTGGGCACACAGGCAGCCGGCGCCGCACACGAACTCGGCACACCGCTTTCCACCATGGCTGTGATCATCAACGAGCTTCAGCATGCATCACCGGATCCCGCTGAACTTCACGACAACCTTTCGCTGCTCGACGAACAGGTCCGCCTTTGCCGCCGCATTCTGGATAAGATGATGAGCGATGCGCAAGACAGCGGGACCAGCAAGATACAGAAGGCGGACGAATTCATTGCAGATGTACTCGATGAATGGCAGCTGCTGCAGCCTGCCTCGCAGTACCGCTATCACGCAGAAGGGCGCGCGCCCGGAATCAGCGTGGACGTCACGCTGCGGGCAGCGCTGATGAATCTGCTCAACAATGCAGCCGATGCGAGCGAACATCCGATAGATATAAGTTCGCGATGCGAAAATGACAGGTTCATAATCGAGATACGCGACGATGGGCCGGGGCTCAGCGAAGAAGTCACACTCAAGGCAGGATCCGCTTTTTTCACCACCAAGCCACAGGGAAGAGGGCTAGGACTCTTCCTGGCCAACGCAACAGTGGAGCGCCTGGGAGGCATGGTGCGCCTGTACAACCGGGAAGGTGGCGGAGCCACGACAGAAATCAGCCTGCCGATCGCGGGGACGCCATGAGCCTCGAGGAACCCGAATCTCTTCTGCTGGTGGATGACAGCGTCACATTCTGCAAGGTGCTTGGCACCGCGCTCGCAAGGCGCGGCTTCTCGGTAAGCATCGCACATAGCGTCGAGGAAGCTCTCCCCATGGCCCAGGAAAATCCTCCTGAATATGCCGTGGTGGACATGAAGATGAGCGGCGCATCGGGACTGGTTCTGGTCAAGACCTTGCACGAGCTCGACCCCAATACGCGCATTGTCGTTCTGACAGGCTATGCCAGCATCAGCACGGCGGTCGAGGCGATCAAGCTGGGTGCAACTCAATACCTTGCGAAGCCTGCCAATGCCGACGAGATCATAGCTGCCTTCAGGCACGAGGCGGACGGCAACGTGGAACTCAAAACGCCTGCAACCAACATAGACATGCTTGAGTGGGAGCACATACAGCGCGTGATGCAGGAGCATGGCAACAACATCTCCGCCACAGCCCGCGCACTCAACATGCACCGCCGCACACTGCAGCGCAAGCTCAACAAGCCGCCGCCGGGCCGTTAAGCAGCGCCAGGCCACACTTTCTCGTATAATGCAGGACCATCTCCGCAATCATTCCGTGATACAAACCGAAGAGTACAGACATGTCCACTGAACTGATCCGCCAGAAACTCACCCACGCGCTGGCCAACCTGGATTCACTTCCAGCCATGCCTGCAATCGCGATGAAACTGATGGCGCTGAATCTCAATACCGACGAGGGCGAGGCAGAACTGCTGAAGCTGATCGGACAGGATCCGCAGATATCGGCGAAGCTGATCAGCCTTGCCAACTCCCCGATGATGGGCCTGAACCGCAAGGTGGGCACCGTTCCGGAAGCAGCGATGCTGCTGGGCCTGACCCGTGTCAAAGCTGTAGCACTCGGCATCGCGGCGATGTCGAATTTTTCCAAGGTTCCCGCCACACAGAATTTTTCCCCGCAGTACCTTTGGCTGCACAGCCTTTCGATCTCCATTGCGATGAACACGCTCTCGCTTTCGATGCCGAGGCAGATGAGGCCGCAGCAGGACCACATTCACCTGGCAGGACTGCTGCACGACATGGGCTACATGGTGATACACCATGTCGACAGCGTTGCAAGCAACGAATTGCATCAGCAGTTTGCACTGCAACCCGCACGCCATGTGCTTGAAATCGAACAGGAGGTGCTTGGCATCTCCCACTGCCAGTTGGGTGCGCAGCTTGCGCGTCAGTGGAATCTCCCCGAGGAAATCATAGACGTGCTGCATTACCACCACACGCCATACGAGGACGAGGTACCCCTTTCGAACATGCTGGCCTACATGATCAATCTCGCAGAAAAACTGCTGCCCAATTTCGGCATCAACGAATACTGCGGAAGCGAGATCGGCGACCGGGAATGGCAGACGCTGGGCATAGATCCAGACGATGCGGACGAACTCAGGGACACGATCAACGAGATCGCGTTGCAGGCAGCCCAGATGGCAGACATATTCTAACCAAGCATGAAAGCCATACTGTCATTCCTCTGCCTGCTGGCAAGCTTTGCAGCCCACGCGTTGCCGCTGGACATTCCTGAGCCTCCCGTTCTGGAAGCGAAATCCTATCTGCTGTACGACTTCTCCAGCAACCAGATACTGTTGGACCACAATGCGGACGAGCGCATGGAACCCGCATCGCTGACCAAGTTGATGACGGCCTATCTGACCTTCAGCGCGATCAGGCAGGGCAAGCTCCACCTGAATCAGAGCGTGACCGTGCCGCAGGATGCGCCACGCGTCACGAATGGTGAATCTCGCATGCTGCTCAAGCCCGGACAGACAGTGACGATAGACGAGCTGCTGCACGGCCTGATCGTGCAATCCGGCAACGATGCAGCCCATCTCCTCGCCATAGAGGTCGGCGGAAACGAGGCGCAGTTCGTCGCGATGATGAACAGGGAAGCACAGCGACTGGGCATGAAGGGCACGCACTTTGCCAATCCGGTCGGCATGCCCGACGCCGAACACTACAGCACAGCCCGCGATCTATCCATCCTTGCGGCAGCCGTCGTGCGCGATTTTCCTGAATACTACCCGATCTTCAAGCTCAAGGAATATACCTTCAACAATGTCTCTCAGGCAAACAGGAACCGCCTCCTGTGGCTGGACCCCTACGCCGACGGCATGAAAACCGGGCATACCGAATCGGCCGGGTTCTGCCTCGTGGGCTCCGCGCTTCGGGACAAGAGGCGGCTGATCGCCGTAGTGCTGGGCGCGGCATCAGACAGCGAACGCGCCTCGGACAGCCAGAAGCTCCTGAACTACGGCTTCCAAGCCTTCGATGCAGTGAAGTTCTACCAGAACAGCCAGCCCGTCGTCCACATGCGTGTCTGGAAAGGAACGGAAAGCCATGTCGATCTCGGATTCAGACAGGATCTCGTGCTGACCATCCCCAAGGGCAAATATGCCGAGCTCAAGGCCAGCGTGGAAACCCGCCAGCCCATCATCGCGCCGGTCGAATCCGGCCAGCAGCTCGGGATATTGCGGTTCACGCTGGACGGAAAACCGTATGCGCAGTTCCCACTGCTCGCACTGGACAGCGTGGCCCAGGCCAACGTGTTCTCGCGCGGATGGGACAGCGTGCGCCTGCTGATCATGAAATACAATCCGCTGTAGACACGAGGCCAGCAGATGATCTACCTGAACGGACAGTACATGCCGATAGAGGAAGCGAAGGTCCCCGTGCTGGATCGTGGCTTCATCTTTGGCGACGGCGTCTATGAAGTGATCCCTGTCTATTCCAGGCGCGCATTCAGGCTGGATGAGCACCTTGGGCGCCTGAAGCACAGCCTCGACGGCATCAGGCTTGCCAATCCGCACCGCAACGAGGAATGGGTCAGCATACTGAACGCAGTGATCGCAGGCAACGCTCCGGATGACCAGTCCCTTTACCTGCACATCACTCGCGGCGTGGCAAAGCGCGACCACGCATTCCCTGTCCCGCCCGTTGCGCCCACGGTATTCGTGATGAGCAACCCGCTTACCACTCCTCCGGCTTCGCTTCTGGATAGCGGAATATCCGCAGTCACGGCGACAGACAACCGCTGGCTGCGCTGCGACATCAAGGCGATATCGCTGCTGCCCAATGTGTTGCTGCGGCAGATGGCAATAGACGCGGGATGCGCGGAAACCCTGCTGATGCGCGACAACGAATTCCTTACCGAAGGCGCTGCAAGCAACGTCTTCGTCGTCAAAAACGGCGTGCTGCTCGCGCCGCCCAAGGACAACCTGATGCTGCCTGGCATCACCTACGACGTGATACTCGAGATCGCAAGCGCCAGCGGCATCCCGCATGAGGTGCGCAGGATTTCCGTTGCCGAGGTATTCGAGGCCGACGAGCTCCTGCTGACATCGAGCACCAGGGAAGTCCTGGCGATAACACGCGTTGACGGTAAGCATGTCGGAGCCGGAATTCCTGGGCCCATGTTCAGAAGAATGCATGCGCTGTATCAGGATTACAAACATAATGTGATGCGCGCAAAATGAAAGACATTCCCGAATCCGCAAGCCTGATCGAATATCCGTGTGATTTCCCGCTCAAGATTTTCGGCGCGCAGCACCCCGATCTGGCTCAGTCCGTTCTCGAAGTGATCGTGAAACACGCTCCGGATTACGATGCTGCGAGCATGGAGATGCGCGCAAGCAGGACCGCAAAATACATCAGCCTGACCTGCACGATACACGCCACCTCGCGCGCCCAGCTCGACGCTCTGTATCGGGAACTGTGCGCCCATCCCCTGATCAAGATGGTTTTGTGAGGAACGAGGATTGAGGATCGAGGATCGAGCAGTTCTGCCAGAATCAACAGCGAGCGATGAAGAACCGCGCCCCCGATTCTCAATCCCGCATCCTGTTGTGCATACTCTGGGCATGGTCGAATATCTGTCCACATGGGAGGCGATGAAGAAATTCACCGTGGAACGCACTGCGGATACGCGTGACGAAATCTGGCTGGTGCAGCATCCTTCCACCTTTACCCAGGGGCTTGCAGGGCTGCCGGAGCACCTGCTGCAAAGAACAGACATCCCCGTGATAAAAACAGACCGCGGCGGACAGATCACCTATCACGGCCCCGGGCAGATCGTGGCCTATCTGCTGCTCGACCTGCGCCGCCTGAAGCTCAACGTGCGCGAACTGGTGAGCGTGATGGAACAATCGGTGATAGATCTGCTCGGAGATTATGGTGTAAAAGCCATGAACCGCATCGACGCACCTGGCGTTTATGTGAATGACGCGAAGATCGCATCGTTGGGCCTGAGGATCAGGCACGGCTGCTGCTATCATGGGCTGGCGCTCAACGCAGACATGAACCTCGCTCCCTTCAGCCTGATCAATCCGTGCGGCTATCAAGGCCTGCGCGTCACGCAGTGCGTGGAGCAAGGCATCACAGCAAGCATCAACGAGCTTCAGGCAGGACTCACGCAAAACCTGATACACGGTTTGCAGCAATCAAGGAAAACAGCATGAACGAAAACAGACAGACCGGTGCGGCCAAGACCGCGCGCAACCCGATCAAGATCGTTCCCCTCGAAGAGCGGCTGCGCAAGCCGGAATGGATACGCGTCAAGACAGGGTCCGGCAGCGGCTACCACGACGTCAAGCGGCTGCTCAGGGAAAACAACCTGGTCACCGTGTGCGAGGAAGCCTCCTGCCCCAACATCGGAGAATGCTTCAGCAAGGGAACGGCAACCTTCATGATCCTGGGCGACGTATGCACGAGGCGCTGCCCGTTCTGCGACGTTGCACACGGCAAGCCCAATCCCCCGGATCCCGATGAGCCTTCCAATCTCGCGCGCTCCATCGGCCTTCTGAATCTCAAATACGTGGTCATCACGAGCGTCGACCGCGACGACCTCAGGGACGGCGGCGCAGGGCACTTCTCCGACTGCCTTTCCGCAGTGCGGAAAGGCTCCCCTGCCACGCGACTGGAGATCCTGGTTCCGGATTTTCGCGGCCGCCTCAACGAAGCGCTCGATGCACTGTCAACAAGCCTGCCCGACGTGTTGAATCACAACCTGGAAACCGTGCCGCGACTTTACAAGCTTGCGCGCCCCGGTGCCGACTATGCGCATTCTCTTAAGCTGCTTCTGGATTTCAAGACGAGATTTACCGGAATACCCACCAAGTCAGGACTGATGCTCGGGCTTGGCGAGACCGACGAGGAGGTGCTGGAGGTGATGCGCGATCTGCGCGCGCATCACGTTGACATGCTGACCCTGGGACAGTATCTGCAGCCATCGGACGGGCATCTCCCGGTATTGCGCTACGTCACACCAGAGACTTTTTCGATGTTCGAGACCGAGGCCAAGGCAATGGGATTTTCTCATGCCGCCTGCGGCCCAATGGTGAGGAGCAGCTATTACGCGGACGAGCAGGCGCATCAGGCAGGCCTCGGGATCTGAATGCCTTGGCGCAGGATCAGGAAATGTCCTTTTTCAGCTGCTCGAATTCTTCCCTAGATATCTCTCCCTTCGCATAGCGTTTCTTAAGTATTTCGAGCGCCGATTCAGGCTCGTCGCGTGCAGAGCCCCTGCTTCTCCACAGAAAGGCGAGAACGAACAGGGTCAGAAAAAAGAGCCAGGGGAACATCATCCAGCCGCCGCCGAACCACATGTGATCAGTGTACATACGCTCTCCTTTGGCAATGATACCGGTCAGAATATGCCTGATTCAGGGATGATTCAAGCCGGATTCAGCTTGGGGTGCGTTTCCTCGCCGAAGATCCTGAGCAGGCCGCCCGAGATGAGCATCGATATCGCGACAAACCAGAATGCGGCATCCACCGTTCCGCTGAAATGCGCGGTGATACCCAGGCCGAGTGCGCCTATGCCGTACCCCAGATCGCGCCAGAAACGATATATGCCGATTGCAGAGCCGCGCCAGGCGGGGTGCGAGATGTCGGCGACCGCAGCGGAAAGGTTGGGATACAGCAGGGCCATGCCGAAACCCGAAACGGCGGCGGACAGGGACCACCATGCCATGCCATCTCTCAAGAGCATCATCGCCACCCCCGCGCCGCATATCCACATGCCCCACACATTGGGGCCATGTCGTCCGACATGATCTGAAAGCTTGCCGGTGAAGAACTGCGAACCGCCCCATACGAATCCATAGATGCCGACTACCCAGCCCGTCATCGGCAGGCTCAGACCATGTTTGACAAGGAACACAGGATAGAAAACCCAGACCAGCGCATCGACAAACTTTTCAACAAGGCCCGCCTGCGTGATTGCGGCAAGACGCCTGTCACGCCAGGAGACCAGTGCAAAAACTTCGCGCATTGAGGGTTTATCGCCCATGCCCGTGGGATAGCGAGGCGCCGGACCCGAGCCTGCTCCTGACTTTTGCCTTGCCGCTTCCGATCTCGCCCAAGGCAGCGTGTCCTTCACCCAGAGCAGCGTGAGCAGCGTCGCAAGTGACACTGTCACCATGCCGAAAATCAGAAGCCCTGTGCGTGCACCAAGCGCGGCTGCCAGATATGCGGTGATGATGCCTGCCAGCGCCAGCCCGACATAGCCAGAGAACTCGTTCAAGCCTATCGTCAATCCGCGCTGTTCCGGACGGGTGATGTCGAGCTTCGCATTCTGCGTCATCGACCAGGTCAGCCCCTGGTTGACGCCCAGCAGCACGGTAGCCGCGACGATCCAGTTCCAGGACGGCGCGAAATAGACCATAAGAGGTATGGGCCAGGCCGCAGCCCAGCCCAGCAGCAGGACCTTCTTGCGTCCCATGCGTTCTGAAAGCCTGCCCGCTACGAAGTTGAGCGCTCCCTTAACCAGGCCGAAAGCGACCACGAACGCAGTGAGTAGCATGAAGGAATCTTTCGGCACGCCGAATTCGGATTCGGACAGCGCGGGCACCACGGTTCGCATCATGCCTATCGTGAAGCCCACCAGCATCACCTGAACCAGCTGATGCATGAACTGTTCAAGATTCGCGCGGATGCCGTGAACCAGTTCGGCCCTCGTTGTTTCGTCGCTCATCGTCATGCCGCGATGTTTGCAGCCACCATCCTGTCCATCTCTGCAGGGCGCGGCGGAATCTGGCTGATCAGCGTTTCGATGAATTCATCCTTGCCCATCGTCAGCGCGGGATTCCAGCGCTTCTCGAAACCAATCGTCGACGAGGGCTTGCCAGAGAGCCCTGCGCCACAGACGCTGCCTGCCTGGTGCCCCGGGAATATCTCGACTTCATTGGGCAGATCCAGCAGCCTTCCGTGTATGCTGTCAAAAAGCTCCCCCGCCATCTCGCGCTCGCGCCCCAGGAGATCCGGCCTGCCGGTGGAACCCACAAACAGCGTATCCCCCGTGATCACGAACCAGGGCTGTTTGCAGCGACGCATGTCGGTCACCAGAAGGCAGATGCTGTCCGGCGTATGGCCGGGCGTGTGGAGCACCTCGACATCGACATTGCCCAGATTGAGCAGATCTCCATTCTTCAACGCATGAAATTCGAATTTCACCCACCCCTTGTCCGACTCGTGCAGACAATACGGCGCACCGACCATTTCGGCCAGCTTCCTGCCGCCTGAATAATGATCAGCATGGACATGGGTGTCGATCACGTAGTCTATCGTGACGCCCGCCTTTTTGGCTTCCTCGATGTACCAAGTCTCGTCGCCTGCGACCACGTCGACCGCCATCGACTTGCCCTTGGTGCCGCAGCCAAAGAAATAGGAAAGCGAAGACTCCTTTGTTGCCAGTTGCTTGAAAAACATGCGACCTCCAAAAAATCAGAATACCAGGACCTTGTCCGCCCACGCCGTCCATTCGGCCAGTTCCGTCAGCGTGCTTCGGTGTGCGCCATCGGCCAGATCGCCATCGGTCAAACCGCGCGCATCCATGCATGTCCCGCAGATTCCGACCGCGCCTCCATGACGCAACACGTTGCCCATCATCACCTCGATGTTGTAGAAGCCCTGCGGCACCTTCTGTCCCTTGTGGGCTGCCGAGGCGGCATCCCCTATCATGAAGACACGCACCGTGCTGCCTTCCCGCCTTGCGACTGCGCCAGCCAAGCGCAGCCCGTTGTAGGTCCGCTCGCTGCCATAGGGTGCGTCGTTGAGTATGAACAATGTATTCACAATACCCTCCGTTCATTAACAATCTAAAAGTTATTGGAATGATTAGATCACATATTTCTCATTCATGTCAATATCAAATAGAATGTCGTTTGTTAATCGCAAATTAGATGGATTGTAAAATGAAGAACGCGCGCCTGATCAAGGACACGCTTTACGAGCAGGTGGCAAGAATAGGCAAGGTTTTCTCGAGCCCCAAGCGGCTGGAGCTGATCGAGCTTCTCTGCCAGAATGAAAAGACGGTGGAGACCCTGGCGGCCGAGGCTGCGCTCAGCATGAAGCTTGCCAGCGCGCATTTGCGCGAATTGCGCATGGCCAATCTGGTCGCGACCGAGCGGCGCGGCAAGAATATCTACTACCGGCTTGCAGACAAATCGGTGGCAGAACTGTGGGTGCAGATACACACGCTGGCCGAGGATCGACTGATCGAACTGCAGCTTGCGGTGCAGAAGATCGCAAAAGAGCCTGAAGACCTCGTGCCCAGCGACCGCGACAGCCTGATCAAGGCTGCGCGCAAGGGTGAAGTCGTCGTTCTCGACGTGCGCCCTGCAGAGGAATATCTCGCCGCCCACCTGCCCTTTGCCAGATCGATACCGCTGGATGAACTGCGCAAGCGTCTGTCAGAATTACCCAGGGACCGCACCGTCGTCGCCTATTGCCGGGGACCCTATTGCCTCATGGCTGCCGACGCGGTCGAATTGCTCAACAAGGAAGGCTACACAGCCATGCACCTGCGCCAAGGGGTGGCAGAATGGGGAGAGACCCCGCGCTGATCCGCGCATAAGCAGCTACCAGAACAATGGCAGCAATCCCAGCACCGCAAGCCCCAGCAGGAGAGCCAGGCTCTGTATTCCCACCTCGCGCGACGAGAGCGCATAAGCATAGATACCCTTGATCACGTTGTTGCTGGCCGCCGCGATCAGGATGCTGTCTGAAGCCACCTGCAGCGGCGTCAACAAAGGCGCGGACTGGGTAAGCCCCATGATGAATGGATCCACGTCGGTCACGCCCATGATCGCTGCCAGCGTATAGACGCCCGACTTGCCAAGATAAGTCACAGCCAAGTGCGTCGCGACCAGCATGCCGACGAAAAGCAGCGCGAAGAGCAGCGCCGCCCTGATTTCCAGGGGATTCTTTGGCTCCGTCACCCGGCTTTCCTTCAAGCCTGCAGCATCCGACCGCCTGGACCAGAACCAGCCCGAGATCAATGCGATGATCGCAAGAACGACAAACGGGATCGCCAGCCTTTGCATCAGCGCCCGATTGAAAAGCGCGAGCAGGATCGCCAGGCGAAGATACATCACTCCGGACGCGATCAGTATGCCGCCCGAGAAAAGATGAGACTGTTCCTCTTCCTTGGCGCGCCTCGCCAAGGCCACCGTCGCAACCGTCGAGGAATACGCGCCTCCCAGGAGGGCGGCAAGGATGACACTCCCCTTCTCCCTGGTCAGGCGTTGCAGCACATAACTGCCGTAGGAGACGCCACTCACCGCCACGACAACGAGCCAGGTCTTGAACGGGTTGATCTGAAATCCTGTGTAAGGCACATCGGGCAACAACGGCAGTATCACCGCGGAGAGAAAAAGAAACTTGGCAAAGGTCAGAATGTCAGCACTCTCGATGCGCTTGGCGAGATTCTCCAGTCCTTCCTTGAGCTCGAGCAGCAGAAGGCTCGAAACCGTCAGCGCCGTGGCGATCCAGAACATCTCGTGATAGACGAACGCGCCAACGAGATAGGTGGCCAGGCCCGACATCTCGGAAGTGACGCCCGAGCTCGTCGACGTGGTGAGCTTGTGCCAGTAGGAAATCATCAGGAAACCGCCCACCACGGCGAAGCCGATCGCCTGAGGAAGAAGCTCACCGCCCGAGAGCTGACTCATCGAATAGCCGATAAGACCGATCAGCGGGAAAGTGCGCACGCCGCCGAAAGAATAGTGCCCGTCCCTGTCCTTGCGTTCTTCGCGTTCAAGCCCGATCAGAAATGACAGGAAAAGAACGAAAAGCACATGCGCCCATTCAGGCGGCATCGATCCGAGAAGGTTCATGGCGTCCATCAATAATGCGAAGAGGGGTCCATTGTATGCCTCTCTTCACTTTGGCGCACCCGTCGGGCTCCTGGAGAGGCTGACGACGAGTACACCGCACATCACAAGAAATGCGCCCGAGACCTGCAGGAGCGTTACCTTTTCGCCAAGAAAAAGATAAGCCAGATAGATCGTGCTGACAGGGCCTATCGAGCCTATCAGGGATGCGTGGGAAGACCCTATGTGGCGTATCGCATACGAGAGCAGAAACACCGGCAGCACCGTGGAAAAGAGCGCCATCGCAAGCGCATACTCAAAGACGCGAACAGGCAATTCGAGCGCACTCAAGGAATGCGTCGCACCAAACTGCAGCAGGCAGGCAATGCTCGCTATTATCATCGCCTGCGAGGTGAAGCGCTCGACGCCCAGACGCGCGATCGCATGCCCTGCTCCCACAAGATAAATGGAATATGAAAGCGTGCTAGCAAACACAAGCAGTGCTCCCAAAAAGACAGACTCCCCCTGCCTTCCCCCCGCATCGTGCAGGAAAACCAGCGCGATGCCCAGATAGCTCAACGCCATCGCAACGAGTACCTTCTTTCCTATCGCGCGCCTGTATATCAGCGCGGCAAGGATCACCGTCATGGTCGGATAGAGAAAGAGGATCAGACGCTCGAGGCCTGCGGTGATGTACTGCAGGCCCAGAAAATCGAGGAGGCTGGAGAGGTAGTAGCCTATCAGCCCCAGCCCCAGGACCATCACCCTGTCCCTGAGCGTAAGCGGATCGATTTGCTTGCGTCGCACCCACAGCAACACCGCGATGAAGAACGGCATGGAGAATGCCATGCGCAACGCAAGCAGCGTGATGGTGTCGACGCGATAAAGGTATGCGAGCTTGACCAGGATGGCTTTCGCCGAAAATCCTATCGCTGCCAGCAGCGCGAACACCACTCCCGCATAGCCGCCCTCACGCATCCCCTTTTCCATTCAACATCCGGTTCACTCCGCTGAACAATGCCCTGACTGCCGCGGTCACGATATTCGCATCCATCCCCACCCCATAGCCGCCGCCTCTTTCATGCGCGATCTCGATGAACGCAGAGGCCATGGCATTCCCGCCATCGCTGCTTAAACTCATAGAGGATTCATCGTAGCCCGTCACCCTGACGCTGATGCCCATCTGCATCAGCGCGTGCACTGCGGCATCGATGGGCCCATTCCCGATCCCCGTGCAAGTCCGCTTTTCACCATCCCTCTCCACCACGAGTTCGATGCCCTGCCTCTCTCCCGACTCGAAAAGATGATGGGCAAGATAGCGCAAGGGCGAAGACGCATCAAGATATACGGCAGAGAAAATCCGCCAGATATCCTGTGCGCTCAACTCTCCTCCTTCCTTGTCTGCATGCTTCTGCACAACGGATGAGAACTCGATCTGCAAGCGGCGTGGCATGACCATGCCGTACCCATTTTCCAGCAGATAGGCGATGCCACCCTTCCCGGACTGGCTGTTGACCCTGATCACGGAGTCGTAATTTCGCCCGACATCCCTTGGGTCGATGGGAAGATACGGCACGCCCCAGGGTTCATCCGGCTTCTGCCTTGCAAATCCCTTGCGGATCGCATCCTGGTGCGATCCGGAAAAGGCGGTGAACACGAGATCGCCCACATAGGGATGACGCGGATGGATGGGCAACTGATTGCAATGCTCGACGGTTCTGGCGATTTTGTTGATGTCGGAAAAATCCAGCCCCGAATCCACTCCCTGGGTGTGAAGGTTGAGCGCAAGCGTGACGATGTCCACATTGCCCGTCCTTTCGCCGTTTCCGAAGAGACAGCCTTCGACCCTCTCCGCACCTGCCATCAGACCCAATTCGGTAGCGGCGACTGCAGTTCCCCTGTCGTTGTGCGCATGCAGGCTCAGGATGACCCCATCCCTTCTTTCGAGACTGCGGTGCATCCATTCGACCTGGTCGGCATACACGTTGGGGGTCGCGACCTCGACCGTCGCCGGAAGATTGATGATCACCCTGTTGTCTTTCGTCGCTCCCCACACTTCGGTCACCGCATTGCATATCTCGAGCGAGAAATCGAGTTCGGTTGAGGAAAAAGTCTCTGGGCTGTATTCGAGCACCCATTCGGTCTCAGGCTGCTCAGCAGCAAGCTCCCTGATCAGGGACACCGCATCCACCGCCATCCTGACGACCTCATCTCTCTTCATGCCGAAGACCATCTCACGGAATGGCCTGGATGTCGCGTTGTATACATGCACGATCGCACGCCTGGCGCCACGCAAGGACTCCATCGTGCGACGGATCAGATGCTCGCGAGCCGCAGTCAGCACCTCTATCGAAACGTCAGCAGGAATGCGCTTCTCCTCGATCAGGGCGCGCACGAAATCGAACTCGATCTGCGATGCGGAAGGAAACGCGACCTCGATCTCCTTGAATCCGATCTCGCAGAGCATGTCGAACATGCGCATCTTGCGTTCGAGATCCATCGGCTCGAAAAGCGACTGGTTGCCGTCGCGCAGATCGGAGCTCATCCAGACAGGATGGCCTGTTATGGTTCTGTTCGGCCATTGCCTGTCCGCCAAGGCCACCTGCCGAAAGGGTCTGTACTTGTCCATGGTCTGCTCCTGAAATCATGATGAACAGAATCATAAGCGCATTCCCACGGCATGTGCTTGCTTTATATGGCCATATTGCGATATAAATTGCAATTATATTTTTCAATTAAAAGCAATATTGAAATTATATTTCAAATATCACGGAGGCATGGTAAATGGACAACTACGACATCGAGATGCTACGCGTTTTGCAGCAGGAGGGAAGGATCAGCAACCAAGACCTTGCGAGCCGCATCGGACTCTCCCCTTCCCCATGCTTAAGGCGCCTGCATGCGCTTGAGGAATCCGGGATCATCACGGGATACCGCGCGATGGTGGATGCAAGGGCGATGGGGCTTTCACTGATGGCGCTAATCCACATTTCCATGGATAAACACACGCCGGAGCGCTTCGACAATTTCGAAACGAAGATATCAGCGATCCCTGAAATCCTGGAGTGCCTGCTGATCACAGGACAGGACGCGGACTACCAGCTTAAAGTCGTGGTCAGCGACATGGACGGCTACCAGGATCTGCTATTGAACAGGATCACGAGGATCGCGGGCGTGACAGGCGTGCACTCGAGTTTCGTGCTGCGCCGCGTGGTCGACAAGACTGCGCTGCCGCTCTAGGCTCGCGCCCTGCAGGCCGCGAGCGCATCGCCGAACTCCCTGAAATTGTTGCCCGCTCCTATCAGATCGACGATGCCCGCCTTCTCGAGCTTGCCCTGCACACGCTCGTTTGCACCCGAGAGTATCACGCGAACCTTGCGACGGTGCAGATCGCGTATCACCTCCTCCATAAACTGCAGGCCGGTGATGTCGATGAAAGGCACCCAGCGCAGGCGGATGATCAGCACTTCGGGGTCGGTGTGCGTGTCCGAGAGCGCACGCTCGAAGTTCTCCACCGCACCGAAGAAGAACGGTCCCTCGACTGCATAGACCAGCACGCCAGCCGGCAGCGGCCCCCCCTGCCCAAGCTGCGCGATTTCCTGGCTCAGCTCCTGCTCGGTAGCTCGACGCACCTCGACGCTGCTCGCCATACGCCTCAAGAAATGCAGGGTGGCAAGGATCACGCCGATATTCACCGCGACCACCAGGTCCGCGAACACCGTGAGAAAAAAAGTCACCATCAGGATTACCACATCCGCCCTGGGTGCACGCCTGACCATCCTTGCAAAGTGACGCGCCTCGCTCATGTTCCAGCACACCACGAACAGGATCGCAGCGAGCACCGCCAGAGGAATGTTGCTCGCCAGAGGCGCTAGCAGCATGACGATGAACACCAGGGTGAACGCGTGCACGATCCCCGCAACAGGGCTATTGCCACCGTTTCTGATGTTGGTTGCAGTGCGCGCGATCGCTCCTGTCGCAGCGAAGCCACCGAAAAGCGGAGTGATGAGGTTGGCTATGCCCTGACCTATCAGTTCCTGATTGGAGTTGTGGCGCGTGCCCGCCATGCCATCAGCAACCACGGCCGACAGCAGCGATTCGATTGCGCCCAGCATCGCGATCGTGAAGGCGGGGCCAATCATGTCGATGACCTCGCGCGCGCTGATCTCAGGAAAGCGCAGTTGCGGCAGCCCCTGAGGTATGCCGCCGAAGGTGCTGCCTATGGTGCGCACGCCCGGAAAATGGAATGCGGCCTGAAGCATCGTGACCACCACCAGAGCGATTAGGGGGCCCGGGATCTTGCGCAACAAAGGCAGGCGTGGCGAGATGATCACCAGCGCCAGCGACAGCACGGCGAGGCCTGTGGTCGCAGGATGCCATTGCGGCAGAACTTTCAGCAGGTGCCATAGCTTCACATGGAAATGCGAGCCCGCGACCGAAGGCAGGCCGAAGAAATCGCGCCACTCCCCCACCCAGATGATCACCGCAATGCCTGCAGTGAAGCCGAGTATCACCGGATCCGGGATGAACTTGATGATCGTTCCCATGCGCGCCAAGCCAAGCAGGAGCAGCATCACCCCCGCCATTAACGTTGCCACCTGAAGGCCTGCAACGCCATATTTTGCCGTGATGCTCGAGAGGATCACGATGAACGCCCCGGTGGGCCCGGCTATCTGTATGCGGCTTCCGCCGAATATCGAGACAGCGATGCTCCCCACGATCGCGGTGTATATCCCCTGCTCGGGTTTTACACCTGTCGCGATGGCAAAGGCCATCGCGAGAGGCAGCGCAACCACGCCCACGATCAGACCAGCGACGATGTTGGGGAGCCAGTTGCCACGTTTATACAGCCCGGCCCGTCTGGCCTCGAGAAAAGCAATCATGCTACCCATCCTTCCTTATGCTTGCGCAAGAATGCCACAAGCATAGCAGGGTAGCCCGAACCGCTCAAACCTGGCAAACCACTCAAGTCAAGCCGACTTGCACCAAGAAGTTGTTATCAGTGACAATGGGCTGCCGAATTTGGGGAGAAGGCGTTGCGGACGGAGGTGCTACATTTTTCACTTGCTGATAAGTGCGAAAATCAGAAGGGATCGGCGTAGATCTCGCGCATCGAGGCACCGGCGAGAAAGGCCTGTTTTTTTGCGGCACTGACCATGTTCGGGTTGCCGCAAAGGAACACGCGCCACCCGGTCAGATCCGGATGATCCCGCAATGCAACGTCGAGCACCATGCCCTGTTCATAGCCTGCCGGCGCAATGCCTTCGGACACGCAGGGAACAAAGCTGAAATTGGGGTGCTTCCTCTCGAGTTCCCGCAACTCTTCGGCCAGATAGAATCCTCCCGCATCGTAGCTGCCGTGATACAGGACCAGCCTGCCCCTGTGCCCATTTTGCAGCGCATCGCGAACGATCCCATACAAAGGCGCAAGTCCCGTGCCGGTGGCGATCAGAAGCATGTCCTGACCTGCGTTTCCAGGCACATAGAAACAGTCTCCAGTCGCTTCCGAAATTTCGATTTCGTCGCCAGCCCTGAGCTTTTCAAAAAGCCAGTTGCTAACCTTCCCACCGGGCACTTTTCTCACATTCAGAAAGAGCGGCTCATCAAGCGCGGGCAGGCTCGCCAGGGAATAGCTGCGCGACGTGACATCGTCCTTGAACAGATTGATGAACTGCCCCGCTCTGTATTCGAGAGGCCTTGAAGGATTGAGCCGAATTCCGAGTATGTCGGCGTTCAGATACTCGACGCTGGCAACCCTGGCCGCCAGCCTGTTGATTCCCGCCTCAGGCATCACCACTTCGATATCGCTTTGGGGATGACAGGAACAGGCCATGAAATAATTCTGCGCAGCAAGCGTAGGCTTCAATCCCGCCTGCGCATCTGCGGGAACCTTGCCTTTCACCGCGCGCATCAGGCAGGTCTGGCAGTTGCCCGAGCGGCAAGAGGAAGGAATGGGAACACCCTGGGCAGTCAGACAATCGAGGACCGAGTCTTCCCCGCATTCGTATGACTGCCCGCCATAGATCACTTTGGCCATGGGTGAGTGCGATTACTTGCCGAGCACGTCTTTGCGTGTGCTCTCGGCGATCGCGGCTGCCTGGGCGATCAGGTTTGCCGGCACCTTGAGCTCGGTGAGCGTTGCGCCGATATGCTCCATCACCGCATCAAAATGCGTATCGTTGAGCCCCTGCGCGACCAAATGCGCATGGCCTTTTCTCATGTCCTCGCCGGTATAGTTGTGCGGGCCGCCGAAAGCCATCGTCAGAAAGGCCTTCTGCTTTGCTGCCTGCTTCTCCATGTCCACGCCGGAGAAGAAGCGATTGATGCGATCGTCCTTCAGCACCTTGCGATAGAAAATATCCACTGCCGCATTCACTGCGGGTTCGCCGCCTATATCCGTAAACAAACTCACATTGCTCTCCTTTATCAATTACCGCCTTGCGGGCAGCGACACAAGAACACATTGCCCATGCATCAGCATTAACATGTATTCTTAATACATGTTATTATCCGTATCCAAGTCTGTCAAGAAAAATTTCGCGCATGGTTTAAAATCGATGCTGTGGAATACATGCCGCAGGCAAGCGGAACAAGAGAATGCGTTTAACCCTATATACAGATTATTCACTGCGCGTGCTGCTTTACCTTGCGCAAAAGGAAGATCAAACGGCGACCATCACCGAGCTTGCCGATTTCTATAACATCTCGCGAAATCATCTGGTCAAGGTGGTGCACAGCCTGGGGCAGAAGGGCTATATCCTGACGAACCGAGGCAGGCATGGCGGAATCCGGCTTGCGCTTCCCGCCAAGGACATACGGATAGGTTCGGTCGTCAGATCCACCGAACCCGACTTCGATCTTCTTGAATGCTTCAATCCGGAAACGGATCGATGCGTCGTCAGCGCGTCATGCAAACTCAAGGGCGTCATCTTCAACGCGCAAGCCAGTTTTCTCGGCGTGCTCGACCAATACACGCTTGCGGACATGATGAACACACCCAGGACCTTCAAATCCATCCCGGTCAAGCAGGTCAGATGAGCCGCTATTTTTTGCCCGTGCGCCTCTGCACGACATCCCAGGCCATATAGGCCATTGCACAGAAAACGATTGCGCAGACGACGAAGATGATCTGCTTTTCGGTATCCTGAGCGACCAGGCCGCCGACAAACATGTGCACAGAATATCCGGCGATGAACAGCGCCCCTATGCCCGCAACCAGAAAGATCAGTATCTCTACCATCATGATGCCGGCTTAGCTGCAGGTTTGACGGAAGGCTGTGCTGGCTGGTGTCTGACCTCGACGATCACGCCACCCTTCCTGAGATCCACCGTCTCGACCAGTCCCGCCTCCATCGTCGCAAGATTGTGCGACAACGCGCTGTTGGCGGGATCGTGCGGATCGAACAGCAGGTAATCGACTCCCTTCAGCATTGCATACAGCGCATCGCTGTCGCGCGCTTCGGGAGGCAAAGGCAGCGCATCGCAGCGGCAGGCCAGCATGGTCAGCCCAGGCCACTGGCTTGCGACTCTCAGCTTGCGAACCGTCGCATCCTTGGCCTGATTGCCTCGCGCCTCACCCTTCAGAATATCTGACGCATTCTCGGAAAACGCCCGAATCAGCGCATCGCGTGGAAGAAGTTCGCCAAGCTGGACGGACTGATAAGCCGCCTTGTCATTCAGCATGGATGCAGTGGAAAGGGCGAAGATCGCGATCAGCGCGATGCCGCGCTGCGCCAGGAATCCACCTTGCGCGCCGACCTTCAGCAGCATGGGCAATCCCCAGTAAAGGACAACCACCAGCGCGACCACAGCAAAATTTTCGTCGCCTATAAAAATTCCCACCACAAGCGCTGCCAGCAATATACGCCCCAGCAGATCCGCCCACAGTTTCGCAGCCTGGCTGATGGCCACCCAGAACAGCAAAACCAACGTGCCCACGCCGAATATCCAGCCGCCTATTCCAAGATCACCGCCATCGGAAGGACCGAGGAGCAGGCTTGAGGTCGCACGCACAGGGTTTGCAAACCAGCCCACATGGCGCCAACCCATGGTCAATACCAGTGCGATCACCATCGCGGAGGCGATCCCGACAAAAATGTAGTTGCGGTGCTCACGGTCCAGCGGATTCTTGTACCATGTCCAGAGCAGCATCAAGGGATAGGCCAGCCCCATGGGATGAAGCGTGACTGCGATCAGACACAGGAAGATCTGAGCGAAATACATTCCACCCAGCGCCAGCTTCGATTCGCGGTAGATCTTGTCCGTCCATGCCCCCATCGCAAATACAAAAAGCAGAAAAGGGGCAACCGAGATCGTATCGATCTGATGAAGCGTTACCGGCGAGATCAGAAGCAATCCTGTCGCGAGCAGCGACGACTCCTCCTGTTCCTTGAACTGGCTGCGCCAGCTGTGCAGTCCCCATGCGACCATCGCCATCACAAGCAGCGTCGTCATTTTTGCCGCGACCACGCTGCCCGTCCACAGCACGCCCGCCGGAATGAAGAACAGCGTGCGAAAATCCGGCAGGCCCAGGGTCACGATAGAACTGACCACGCCGTCGGCCACAGACCAGACGAGCAGCAGCGCATGCGCCCCGCCCTCGTCCAGACCGTAATTGGACTTGTTCAGCAGCATGAAAACCACGGCGCCCCAGACCGCAAGCACGAGATATGCCAGATATTCCTTGGGAATGCGAGATAACCAGTTGTTCATACTCTATCCATCTTTGCCGAAAATTCCAAGATTGTACCGCACTGTCGCTGCATCCGAAATCAGCGTCACTGATTGATGGACAGCAGCAACCTGATGTCCTGCGCCATTTGATCTGCGGGTTCGTCATAGCGCGCGAGCAACAAAGGTTTGCCTCTGGTCCCCATGAGATAGATGCCATCGCTGTGGTCCAGCGTGTAGCCTCCATGCTTGTCGTACTGCTTCTGATAATTCACGCCGAAGGACTTTGCAGCCTTCTCCGTGGACTCCGCATCGCCATACAGTCCCAGGAAGGACGGATTGAACGAGGTCACGAATTTTGCAAGCAGCGCAGGCTTGTCCCGTTCCGGATCCAGCGTAACGAACAGAACCTGAACCCTGCTCGCATCCGGTCCCAGGATGCGCATCACCTGCGCCAGGTCTGCCAGCGTGGTAGGACACACATCGGGGCAATGGGTATATCCGAAGAACAGCACGACGACTTTCCCCCTGAAATCCAGAAGGTTGCGCGGCATGCCTTTGAAATCATAAAGCGAGAAATCCGCATGCGTATGCTGCCATGTCACATCGATCGCATGGTAGGGCGACGGCGGTTCCTTCTCGCTGCATGCGCCAAGCAGGAGCAGCATCAAAAGAAAAATTCCGATCTTCTTCATTCCCAAAAGGCTCACGTGTCCGATGGCGTCTTTGCTTCCTTGTCGGCCTCCTCCTTTATGGAGACTTCATTCCTGTGAACCATGTACCAGATGAAAGCACCAGCAGCGCTAATGTACGCCAACGAACCCAGAAATCCCGGGTCCTTCACCCAGTCCGTCCACTTCACGACCACACCGGGGCGCAAACCCCAGAAGGGAAAGCTCAAGCCAACGCCGACCAGAAACACGCTCGCCACCACCGCCCAGAACCAGTATGGCACCTTGAGTTGAGACTCGGGAATCTTCTCGACCAGCTCCCAGTCCTCCATGCCGCGCTTGTCCAGGCGCTCCTCGTTCGAGCCGTAACCGAAGTGGTCCTTGCGCAACTTCCCCCATTGCGTCTTTTCCTTGGGGAGTTCCAGATTGTCCTGATCCATCGCAATTCTCCTAATCGACAAAATGCTGCAATTCAAAACGCCCGACCCAACCATCGCGCGAATGAACCACAACCGTAAAGGGATGCAGACCACGCGGAAGTGCCGGCGACATCGTAAGAAACACCGACGCCCTTCCGACCGTCGGCAGATCCACCTGGCTGCTGCTCAACCTAAAGCTTCCAGCAGGCAGGCCTTCCACCGCAACATCCAGCTCTGCAGGGCGATAGCGCTTGTTGGCGATCTCGATTCGATAGTCCCGCGCCGACTGGCTGTGCCCGGTCTGCAGATACCCGGCAGAAATATGGTAGGGCTGATAAGACCACACGCCCCAGGCAAACATCGCGATGCCAAGCACCGCAAATGGCGTGGTCCAGCGCAGCCTGGACAGTAGAGCCATGGAGTTGTCCCTGAACTTGCCCAGCCTTGTTTTTGCCCGCTCGCCGAATTCGAAACGCAGGAGGCCCACCCCACCCTTCTTCGCATGCAGCGCGTTGCAGGCGTCTATGCAGTCACCGCAGTTGATGCAGCTGTCATAGATCATGGTCTTGCGCGGATCAAGCTCGATGAAGCAGGTCGTCACGCAGAAATTGCATTTCTCGCATTCTGCCGACCGGCTCTCGTCATAGAGCACGTGCAGCGTTTCCTTGGTCTTGAAAGAATGCTGCCACACCCTGTACACGCAGGCGAAACGGCACCAGAAATGCCTCAGCACCGAAACGTCGAGCAGAATGATCAGGACCCACACGAAATAGATCCAGTGCAACGAACCCGCCAGCCTGGGATCGTCCCTGAACAGGACAAAGGAGAGCACCACATCCGGCGGGTAGAAATAGAGCAGGGGCAGCAGCGCGAACAGCATGGAGACGCCCACGAGAGAAAGCGCAAGCAGGGTCCAGTTGAGCGCGGTATTCTTGGCCGCCGCGACCTTGAGTGCATCGCCGTTCAGGCTGATCTCGGCGCGCTTGCCCAGCAGCTTTCGGGTCATGTGGTTGGCCCACTCCGCCATCGAATTCTGCGGGCAGGCCCAGCCGCAGAACACGGTGCCTGCAGTCGAATACAGCGCGACCAGGAAGCTTGCCAGCGTGATCCATAACCCTGTTATCAGGAAGAAGTCTGAAAACCACACCTGCCACCCCAGTACCACCAACGCGCCGTTTTCAGGATCTATCCTGAAAAGCCCCGACACCGGAATCAGCACGAGCAATATCAGAAAAACGATCTGGACGGCGCGCCGTTTCCAGCGGAAATTGTTCATACTTTTTTTGGATCCGCCGTTGACGACCTTCACAGGTATGCTGGAAAGCGTCTTGTTCATCGCTGATGACATGTTTACCTTTTTCTACACCGCGTTATATCGCGCTCACAATGCGCTCTTCGCCTCTGCATCCAGTGGGGCTGCCGCAAGCAGCTTGAGCCTGTACTGTTCTGCCTCATGCAGGTTGCCTGCAGCCTTCTCCAGCTGCCACATTGCGCGCAGCGCGCCCAGATGATCGGGAGATATCTTAAGCACACGCTGCAAGGCCTCGCGCTCGCTCAAACCATGCTCGCGCGCTTGCGTCAGCGACTGCATCATACTATCAGCTAGCGCATTGGCAATCCAGTGGTCATGCGGATTCGCCTGATATGCCATCCAGATCATCTGCACCGACTTTGACTCATCCCCCCTGATGGCCGATATCCAGGATTCAGCGGTCAGCGTGGCTGCCATGTAGGCGCGGCCGAATGCCCCCCTGTCATGCGCGGCAACCCCCAACATGTCCGAAGCAGCATCGACCTCCGGATGACGCCTCATCAGCCAGGACATCAGGTTCGCAAGATTCACGCTCCCGTCATAGCGCGCGCGCGGCAGGCTGTATTCGATATAGGGTACCCATTCATCCTGGACAGGACCATTGATATCAGGAACAGGGCCCCAGTAGCGCCCGAGCCACGTCCACATCCCCTCATTTCCTGTCGCCGGACCCTCTTCCTTTATCCTCATAAGATTGCGCTGCATCGCACCGGCGATGGAGTAAGGTTTCCTTGGGCCGACCAGCGCAAGGTGCATGCCGTCCATGAACATCTGTGCATCGGGAAATACCTGCTTGAAGCTATGCAGAACGACGCCTAGCGAGCGAATGTCGAACTGGTTCAAGGCAAGCCACTGCACGAAAAGGCCATCAACGTTCAAATGCTGCCTCGCGCGCTCAAACTGCTGCACTGACAAGAGCGAACCCATGCCTGCGAGATCGGGATGGAACAGGTCCCCTATGATCACGTCGTAGCGCCTGTCTGAGGCATTGAGATAATGTCTCGCATCGTCGCGATATATGCTCGCATGGTCCAGGATGTTGCCGTTCACCTCGGAAAACCAGCGGCTGGCGGCATTAATTGCGCCCTGAGACAACTCCACCGCACTGCGGTCGAGTTCAGGGAAAGGTGCAGAACCCGCCATGGAAATTCCCGTCCCCAGCCCCAGGAACAGCACACTGCGAGGAGAGGGATGCAGAAGCAGCGCAAGCCTTGCCTGGTCCATCTGTATCTCAACCGCAGCAGGATCGCTCGATGCGTCCATGCGCTGCAGATCGGTCAGCAGTATGCGCTGTCCGTCCTTGTGGCGAACAACATGCGTGAGCGAGACCGCATCCTCGTACAGATAAAGATCGCGGCTGCCTCCTTCTGCGATAGGCAGCAGCTTGCTCACCGGAGGCATGTTGCGCAAAGGCCAGGCCAGCAGCAGAAGCAGGACAAAGCCAGCCCATCCCCATCTCGATCTGATGCCCGCAAGTCCGAATGCGGAAATCGCAAGGCCCGCGATGACGACCATCGCAACGCTGCCGAATACCGGAATGATCACGAGGCAGCCAAGCAAGGCCCCCAATCCTCCGCCCAGGCTGTTTGCGCCATAAAACCATATGCCGCCTGCATCGGCATTGCCGTGGCGCTCTGCAAGCAACGGCAGCCACGCGCCCAGAACCAGCGTGACAGGCAGCGTGAACAAAGCCGCGATCATCGCTTCTGCGCTGATCGCGCCAAAGAACGAGCTGAACTGGCTGCCTTCCACCCAGGCTGATGCAGAAGGCAAGAGCCAAAGGCCCAACAGCACGCCGCCTCCCGCAATCAAAGGCAGAAGCACGGCTATCCAGTGTCTGCGGGGAACCAGCAGACTGCCAAGCGCCATGCCGGCAAGAAAGACGGCAAGCATGACGCCCAGCACATACTCCGTGCGCAGCATGATCATGCCATAAATGCGCACCCAGCCCACTTCGAGCATCAGGCTGCCTGCGCCTATACCCGCATAAAGCAGCAGTGCCGACATGGGCGGGCGTGATGCGCCGAGAGAACCGGATGCAGCTGATCTCGAATATCTCGAAATAATCAGCGCAGTACTACCCGCCGCGAACCCCAGCAATGCAACGATCCTGACCGAACCAATCCACCCCAGTACCGGCAAGCTCCAGAGCGGAAACAGCGCACCCAAAGCGCCGCCTATCGTGTTGAAGCCGTATAATTTCGAAAGCGACAGCGGAGTGCGATCCACCGCCCTCATGATCAACGCGAAACCGACTCCCATGCCAAAGGCCGGAAGCAGAAGCAGAGCCAGCGATTCCGTCGCCTGCAAAAGATACCATTGCACAAGCGTTAGCCGGTCCGATACCTGCCACAAGCTGGTCCAGTGCAACAGGGACGGCAGCAGCAGCGCATACAGCGCTATGGCGATTTCCACCACCCCCAATGCGGCGAGCGGCCTCTGCACCAACCTGGCCCATTTCACGCCCGCGAGGCTGCCTCCTCCCAACCCCACCATGAAGGCCGCGACGGTGAGCACCACGCCAAAGATGCTGACGCCGAACTGCATGGAGAGCATCCGCGACCACAGCACCTCATAGGCCAGGCTTACGAATCCCGAAACACCGTAAAGGGCCGCCGCACCACGCCACCACGGCACTGTCACATCGGTGCAGGATGCTGCGTCTTCTGGATTCACCGGGTATTCTGCGGCAAAGAGGCTAGCCATGCGGCCCTGCTGCGATCGCGCGATATCATGAAATGTTACGCGGACAGGCTAGAAAGGATAAAACCACACGAGACCCACGATGGCATGGGCGATGGCCATGGACACGCTAAGCCCAGCAAAAAGCATGTGCTGCACATAGACCTGCTTGCCGTAGAGTCCCATCGCAAGCCCCAGGGCGCCGGTTATCAGCACCAGAACGAACAGCACGACCCCCATCAGAAACATGATCTGCTGCTTTTCCTTCTGCGGTATGGACTTTTCATGCTCTTCATCCCTGTGCTGCTTGTTGAAGGCCTGCAGAATGTGCGCGCTGTCATCTCCGGTCGAGATCTCCTCGGCATGCGCAAGGTTCATTGAAGAGCACATGACAACGAGCAGCATTCCGAAGAAACGAAAGGAAAACCAGCTGGAAAATGTATTCAGGGTACGTGACATAGTTCTCATTCTGCTATGGGTTTATGGGCGACATCGGATGCCGGACTGCTCGATTTTCTCATCGCAACCCGCCAGGCCAGCACGACCATCAATATGAACGGAGCGAAGACGCCCATCAAAAGAAAGATGAAGATATACCAGGGAGTTGCTATGGTCACATGAGTGAAGCGGTAGCTGTCGACCGCCGCCTCGGCGGACGTGGATGCGAGCATCGCAAGCAACCCTGTATTAATTGACAACTTGAACATCATGCACCTCCGATGAAGCAGTTACATTTTAACGTCTGAAGCACAGCGGAATCCGTAAAAGTCTGAAGCCAGATTCGGCAGTGCGAAATCCCTGTGATAGGTCGCGGTAGAAAATGGGTCTCCCTTCCATGAGCCACCACGCAGGACCTTGTACATCCGGTTGACATGCACCAGATCGGCCACCTTCAATGCGCGATCCTCTGCGCTTTCCACCTTTGCCACCTTGGCCTTGAAAACCTCGGCATCCGCATCCGTTCCGTTGTATGGCACGAAGTCGCTCTCCGTCCACTCATCCACGTTTCCCGCCATGTCATAGACGCCATAGGGGCTGACACCCTTGTCGTAGGTCGTCACCATGCTGGCCGATCCCACGTTGTAATAGGTATTCAACCTCGTCGGATCCATCTCGTTTCCCCACGGCCAGCGCCTGCCATCCGTTCCTCTCGCCGCCTTTTCCCACTCCGCTTCTGTTGGAAGCCTCTTGCCTGCCCATTTCGCGTAAGCAGCTGCATCATACCAGTTGACCAGCGTGACGGGCAAAAGCAGCGTCCCTTTCAGCGGCTTGCCATTCTTCCAGTCCAGTGGCGGGCGATGTCCCGTGGCCGCGATAAACCTTGCATACTGCGCATTCGTGACCAGATACTTGTCTATGCGATAGGCATTCAGATACACGGCATGCATGGGATGCGACGGTGCGTCCGCATTCTTCAGGTCCGTGCCCATCTCGAATTTTCCCGCTGGAATGAGCACGGTGCTGTCGAGCTCCTTCCACTGATCCTTGGTCAGCAACGCATCTGCCTGAGCCACCGTGTAGCCCGGCGATTCATCCACCCGCTTTTCATTTTCCTCATGAAGCGCGATGTCTTCGCCTGCCGCGCGTATGTGAGCAGATTCCTCCTTGAGGTTATAGGTCGCCATGCCGCGCATCTCGCTCATCCTCAAAGAGCCGAGCTTCACAACATGCAGGCTTCCACCGATCATCCCCAGCGCAATACAGGTGATCAACGTGGCTGACAGATAGCGCTTTCTTTTCTGACGCTCTGCTTCTGTCAGAACAGGTGCTTTTCTTTCCGACATCAGGATTCCTTTTCCAGCATCACTTCTTCATTCACTGCATCAGACAGCATGTACGAACGGCCGTAGATATTCTTGATCATGACCTCGCCCAGTATACCGCCTATTCCCGCCGATTCCATCGCAAGTATCACATACAGCCCCCACCATCCCATCGGGTTCAGGATGCTGCCTTGAGGCACGCCCGTCACATAAAGTATTTGCGCATAGCTGAAACAGCGCACGATCAGCGGCGGGAAATAACAGAGCCATTTCGCCCCCTTCCCGAATATCCAGGCCATCAGAAGACCGACTAGCAGCGGCAAAACAAAAACATCCAGCATCCATCTGAAGCTGAAGGTGGACAGCCCGGAAAAAAGCTCCATCTTGACGCCCAGCAGCCTGTCGCCGAAATAGTTGACCAGCACACCAGTCATCAACGCAAACAGACCCGTAAGATATCTTTGGTTCATTTCTTGTACTCCTTCCCCGTCAGCTTCTCGTACTCTGCCTTCCTGGTCTGCTCGAGATACCAATCCTTGACCTTGAGGCTCGCCAGATATTCTGCGAGCACGCGCCTGTCTTCCTGTGGCAGGCCTGCATAGGATGGCATCCTGTATTCCTTCTTCAGTCGGCTAGGCAGTATGGACTGGGGATTTTCCGAGGAGAGGTAACCATAAAGCCATGCTTCGTCTCTAATGGAACCGATGCCATCAAGAATCGGCGCAGGCACGGATTCCATCATGTCCTTCATGGTCCAAAGAGAATGGCATTCCTTGCAGCCATTGGCGCGATAGATTTCATTCGCTCTCTCTGCCACTTCGCGGCTCGCCGTGCTGTAGTAAGGTATGTCGCGCTCATGATCCTGCTTCACATGAAGCAAGGACCTTGCGACACTGAACACAAGTATGGCCGCAATCGAGCCCAGTACGAACTTTTCACCCGCCTTCATGCCGAGTTCTTGCGCTTTGCATCTTCCTGAGCGAGGTGGCGGTTCCTGCTTTCTATCTGCGCCTTGATCACTTCTCGGCTCTTGGCATATTCCGCCGGATCCATCTTGTCCTTGTCGTTCTCGTCGAACATCACATACTTGATATCCTCGTTGAACTGTTCGTTCTTCATTCCCCAGCGTATCCAGTACATCACCGCAACGATGATCATCGCACCTATGATGAGCCAAAGATAGATGGTCCAGCCATCGGGTAGGTTTTCAATAAAATTAGCCATCTTTATTCACCAGTAAATTGTTTCAGAAAAGGTAGCCCGCGAGCATCTGCATTGCACCTATGATCACGGCTGCAACTATACCAAGAATGATGGCGGCAAGCATCCATCTTTCTCCGGTTCTCAGATTTTCCTTGCGGCTGTAGTTGAACATCAGCGCGAATACAATCCCGGAAAACACGACGATACCGACCAGCAGGAACACGAACACCCATTCGCTGAACTGATGACTGCGCATGCCTTCGATGCTTAGATCGAGCTTGGGTGAAATCTCCGAGCTTGCCTGCACTGCCGGAATGCTGCCAAGAATTGAATAAAATCGAATCGTGCGCTCCTATGCGGATAGGGTGCTTGCGGCTGCAACAGCCTCACGCGAGCAACAGTTTTGAAAGAACAAATGCGCCCAATCCTGGCGCGCATTTGTTTGTTTGGAATGGCCGCGGACTAACCGGCCGTAAACATTAATCCCTTTTGTTGCGATCTATGAACAGACTGTAAAAGACCGGAAACGACAAGGCAACCAGACACAGGCAGCCAAGCACCAAAGGACCATTATCTAACTCAATCATATGACTCTCCTAATCTTGAGGGTTCCGGCTTAAACCGGAACCCCGGGCTTCATTAATGAACGTTGTGTCTAGGCTGCCATGTTGAAGGAGGCAGACGCTTGATCATCACGATCACCATGGTGAAGAAATAGGTCAGATAGAAGATGTCTATCGTGTAGCCCTTGTCCCACCATGGCTGCTTGCGCTCGATCGTGCCATCTGCTTTCAGGTTGCCCTGGAAGTTTGCCAGCACCACCTGGTCGCCCACGACTTCATATTCGCCCAGATCTACACCGCTCGCCATCAATGCCTCCATCTGTGGCTTGATGATGCGCAGATCGTTCATACTTATCGGATGACGCTCAAGCATGTCTTCCATTGAACGACCGTCCAGCGTGCCGGATGCCTTGTTCAACTGGACGATCATCTTCATCGCATCGTCGTCGTTTGTGATCGCCTTGACATGAGGATCGTCCATCGACTTGATGTAGCCGGCATAAAGCGATGCAGTCGGACGCTGCCCCCAGAGCGGGAAGGTGACAGCGAAAGCCGTCAACACAGTCAGCACCACCAGAAGCACGACCGGCATGGGCATGCGGTTGTTGTCTTCGGTGATTCCACCCAGGTCTTCCTTTTCCCAGAGCCTCTTGTCGGCTTCGTTTGTTGCCGGATCGACCATCGTTACCAGCGGTTTTTCAAAGTTCCAAGCCATATCCATCCCCCCTTACTTAAGACTCAACATGAAGTCGATCAGACTACGGATTTCCGAATTGCTAGCATAGCTAGGCACTTCGGGTGGAGTTACACGCTTGCCTTCACGATAATCGTTGTATTCCGAACGCCATTTCGCGTAGTCGATCGTGTTGCCCGAGGCATCTTTCTCGCCCCACAGGTAATCGAAACGCGGCATGATGGAGTGCGGTTGCACCAGGCGTGGATTGAAGAAGTGCATCATCATCCACTCCCTGGAGGAATTTCGCGATCCGACATGCAGCAGGTCAGGCGCCTTTCTGTCCGAGCCGAAAGCGGTTGGAGATTCTCCGTTGAAGTCACCCTGCATAGGAGGCGCACCGAACACCTGCCAGTCCTGAGTCTCTTCAGGCAACAGGGTGTGGCACCACCAGCATCCTTCGCGAACGAACATCGTCTTGCCAGCACCCGCATGAGAGACATCCTCATCCTTGGCAACCTTCATCACGTCATCCGGAGTCCAGCCCTTGATCGTCGTCAGATCCTCGATGTAGCTGACTTGCTTGCCCTGATAGACAGCCTTGTTGATCGCAAAAACCGCACCCGCATCTTTGCGCGCATCTTCGATGTGGCCCTGCTGAACGCTCAGCTCCTCGACACCCGTTCCGAGTATCCTCGGATGAAGGATGCCGGCAGGAAATGTCGTACCCGCATTGTAGACAAACACCGTCTGCTGCTGAGCCAGAGGCTGGCCCGTCTTTGGGTCGGCCTTCAGGCTCACGACTAGGGGCTTGTTCTTGCCCTTCAGAAACGGGTCGTCCAGATTGAACCCGGTCTCGTGCCCGACAGCCAGCTGTTTGGCAAGCGCCATATCGGTCGACGCGGTCGACGCAATATTGATGCTTGGAAAGAACAGCGTGATCGACATCGAACCGCTCAGCGCGAGGCCGAATATCCTCGCACCGATCTTATACTCTCTAAATCCAGCCATGCTTGATCTCCCTATTTATTATATCAACGCTCGTACTGCAGCTCATGAGGCATGCGGCCTGCGGGGATTACCGTGCCTTTTCTGGCAGTCATCCACATGTTGTAAAGCCACAGTGTATTGCCGAAGAATACCAGGGTACCTCCGAGCCAACGCGCGATCATGTAGGGATGTTCAGCAATGACCACATCGATGTAGGGAACTTCGTAAATCTTGCCAGCGCCCTGGATCAGACCCGCGATCGTCATCGAGACCCAGTAGGTCGTGAAGCCGACGAGCAGGAGCCAGAAGTGCATGTTTGCGAGCTTCAGAGAATAAAGCTTGCGGTTCATCAAGGTTTGCAGGCCAAGATACACGGCAGCAGCCTCAAGGAAGGTCGAGAAACCCAGGAGCGCCAGATGAGCGTGCGCAACAATCCAGCCGGTGCCATGAATGTACCAGTTGATCGCGCGAGTCTGCTGGAAACCGCCCTGCATGTTCAACGGAATCGCCATCAGGCAGCCCGTGATCGTAAAGCGAACCTCGACGTTCTCGACGAACATATGCCACTTGCCCTTCATCGTCAGCATGATGTTGGACACGAAGGCGATCGCAGGAACAAGGATCAGCACACCCTCGACCGATGCGAAGGACTTCAGCCATTCGGGCAGCGGTGCGGACATCAGATGGTGTGCAGCCGGCGTCGAGTAGAACACCACAACTGACCAGAAGTGCAGGTGACCGATGCGGTGCGAATACAGCGGATTGCCCGTGATCTTCGGGATCGTGTAGTAGGCGATAGCCGCAGCAACAGGCGTGATCCACAGACCCAGCACGTTGTGGGCGAACCACCATGTCAGATAGGCTTCAGTCAGCCCGGTCAGATGAAAGAACTCGGGAGAGTTGCCCACCAGGAACACGATGATGACCATGAAGGTCGCAGCAGCGAAGAACCAGTTCGTGGTATAGATACCCTGAGTGCGGCGGTTCACTATCGTCATCCACACATTCACGCCCAATGGGATGAACACGCAGGTCGCGAGATACAGATCGACAGGCCAGGGGAAGTCCGAATACTCACGACCCGATGTGATACCAGCCCACAGCGTAGTCAGAGCGACCAGCAGGCCGATGTTCCACAGCATGCAGTTCCAGACGCCCAGTTTTTCAGACCAGAGCTTGTTGTTGCCAAGCGCCGGCGTGATGTACATCATGGCCATTGCAAAGGCCATCGATATCCACCCGAAGATAACCGCCATCACATGCACCTGACGCATATGGCCGAATGCAAAATACATGTCACCCGTCACAAAATCGGGAAACGCGAGCTTGGCCGCATTGAATGAACCCAGACCCGTGCCGATGACAAACCAGATAATTGCTGAAAAACCGAAGAATACCGCCGATGCACCTGGTGGAATATCCTCGTTCCTTGCCATTAGATACTTAAACATGTGCTACCCCCTTATTTCACAAAAAACAAACTAATGTTGATCGGTACCGTTTTTCTTTTCATGCGGTATCAAGATATACCACGAAAGCAACATGCTAGAAAAAGCAAGCAGCACGCCCAATGATCCAGCAATCATAGCCATAGCCTATCCCCCTCCAAGATTCAAAATGAAATTGTCAGAATACGGCCTTAAGCCGCAGCCTGTTCCAATTTTTCGTGACGACCCAGTGCAACGATCATGATCAGACAGAACGCAACCCCGAACACGATCATCGCCCAGTCGATAAAACCGGTAAACGTTGCAGGATCGTAAGCCGTTCCATTCATGCCACCCCAGTTTGAAAAATTGCCGCGACCCATAAGGCACATCAGCGTTGCGCCGAACACACTTCCATTACCCATGCCCGTCAGCATGCCGCCGATCAGGATCAACCAAAACGATCGAAGTTTTACAGGCTTTTTCGTACTCATGTACCCCCCCATGCTATTAATTATTAAAACAAAGCAACTCTCGGCCACACCACCCAAACCACAAAACCCAGCAAAATTCTCGACTTAGTCGAAGATTTTGCGCTTTGTGCATTCAAGCGACCCCAATCCATGGACCAGCTCAAACTGGACCGGATGTTACTGATTGCGCATTTACCTTGTCAAGGGAATTGTTCCTCGCAAAGCTACACACATCCCGATTCCAGCAGCGCGAAAACGATGTGCATTGTTATTGCAATCGGCCATTGTTATTGTGTATTGCAACCTTTCGGACGCTTCTCATTCCGCAATATTAATTAAATTTAATGTCCAATCATCCAGTCGCTCACGGCAGGCTCTATTTTGCAAGACTAAAGTATGGCCATGCATCATTCCCTTTCTCGTCGGCCTTATTTGACACTTTCAAATGATTACGCGTATTATCTTCTCGTGGTTTTCACATGCGCCACTAGGAGTTTACTTTTCATAACGCTTATTCACGAGGTAACTAAAAATGGATTCAAAAGACATACATGCTGAAAAAGAAGCCAAGCTGAAAGAATTGCAAGCTCAAGAAGACAAACTGAAGGAATTGCAGGCAGATCTTGCCAAGCTGAATGCCAAGGTCAAGAATCATGAAGAACTCTCTCCTGAAGACACCAAGTTTGTCAGCGAACTCGGCTGGATCAGCGCGCTTTCCGTGACGATTGCCGCTATTGCCGCCAGCATGTGATAACGCAAGACCCGGGCACATGAAGATGGATATAATAACTCTGATCTTCGCGTGTCCCCAGTATTCAAGCAGGACAGGCTCGCTATTGCGCGCAAACCGTGTATCCGATATACTCGAGCGCGAAGTATGGCATTGAGTCTGCCAGGCTTTTAAATACAACTCGACTTGACGCAACAACTTAATGGGGGAATAGCATGCCAATCGAACTTCTTATACCTATCGGGATCTTTCTGACAGGCATTATCATCGCTGTCAAGCTGGGCGGAACTGGCGTAGATCTTCTCGCCGAAAACCGCAAGAAATAACAGGCAATCCGTCAGAGATTGCACGAGTAAAATGTCCGGCAAATGCCGGGCATTCTGTTTCTGGGTTTTGTCCGTACAGGGCACACCTCGTTCCACAACCGAATATTATTTTCATGAGCAATGCCTCTACGCACCAGCCCCTGCTGAAATTCCTGCTTTTTTCCGCTTTCTCCTTCTTCGTTGGAACGGTGCACGGCATGCTTCAGGTCATGCCGCCGATACGCGCCTGGCTTGATTCGATAGGCAGTCCGTACGGCGGGCCAGGCCACATGATAGACCCGCTCGCTCATGCGCACATGAATCTGGTTGGCGGCGTGGTGCTACTCGCGATGGGCGTCACCTATTATCTGGTTCCCGTTTTCACGGGCAGGAAGCTCTATTCCATCAGGCTGCTCAACCACACATTCTGGTGGGTCAGCATAGGCGTTTACAGTTTTTACATCATACAGATGGTATTTGGAATCTGGGAGGGGTTACTGTTGCACTCCGATCCCATGAAAATTCCATCGGTGCACCGTTTTTATGGGCCGCTGATCGCGATCTCTGGCACCGCGATGCTGATCGGTTTCACGACCTACCTCGTCAATCTGCTGCTGACAGTATTCAGGAAGCCAGACTAATCTGTCGACAGCATGACGGGGAATTTCAGCACGGTTTCTGCATTTCCCTGTTGTATCTTCACCCTGATCTCAGCCTGCTGCTTATCGCCCAGATCTGTTGCACGACGGTATACGCCTATGAATCCATCCTGTATCGCCTGCACCCATGGCATGGACTCTTCCCCTCGCAGATATACCGTCAGATCCGAAACAGGCAATCCTCGCGGGCCTGTGGCGATGACAACCACATCCGACATGCCGGCTTGAGGCGGATTGGGATGCGTTTCTATTCTGACATCCACATCCTTCCAGTGTTGCGGGGGTATCGAGATGCGCTGGGAACCCGAGTTGCACGCAGAAATGAGTCCTGCAAGACCTAACAACAATATTATTTTTTTCATTCTCAATACCGCTCCTCGAAGCCGCCCGAAGCGAGGACCGGAATCACTTCGGCTGGCACTGCCCTTTGAGCGCATCACGTGCTGAGGAAAACTTGTCCTCGCTCGCAAACTGCCCCTTGTGAAATACGAACTGCATCAACTTTCCCGTCCCTTCCTGCCCTGACATCCCGAACGACTTGTTCGCATAGTCCGGAAAGTACCTGAGATTCTTTACAAGATTGAGTTGAACGCCGTTCTTCTGAACGACAACCACGCCTTCCTTGCCCAGCAACAGCGCAACTGGGGCGCCAGGCAGCAGCATCAGCCTGGTCTTGAAAATGCGATTGAATCCTGCGATGAAGAAGAAACAGGTCAGAAAGAAGAAAAGGTAGCTCGCGTTATGCTCATTACCATACCAGAGGCTGGCCGAGATCAAGGCAAGTGCGACAACGGTAGGTACATAAAGAAGGAGGTCCCACATCATCCCCCTCCGATCCTCAACCAGATCAAATCTTACGGTCTTTTCCATGGCGGCTACAGAATCACCTTGAGGGCCTGATCCATTTCGCCCGTGAGCATGCGTCCTGCCTGCTCGAATCGCACTATGCCCTGCTTGTCTATGATGAAGGTCCAGGGATCCCCCATCACATTGTAGGCCTTGTAGGCTTGCGGGTTTTCATACTGGTCTATGTGTATGAATATGATCTGATCCTGATATTTTTCCAGCATGCCCTGCAGCATCTGGAGCTGCTGATCGCAGTTCGTGCAATGCCCTGGCGTTGCAAACTCGAGAACGATGGGCTTGCCTGCCAGCAATGCCTTGTCTATCGAGTACTGGTACATCCTTGGGTCGGGCTGCCTGTATGTCGTGAGCTTGCTGAGATTTCCGCCGACGTCTGCCAGGGTTTTGGTTGGAAGACTGGGCGCCTTGGTGCCGACATTGAAGCCCGATGACAGGCGCTGCTCACCGCAGCCCGTGACGAGGCCCAGCATCAGCGCACCGATCATCCATGCGTTTTTCATTTTGGCCGCTGCCATCCGCATTTGGTCGTCTTGTAAAGGTTGTAGCCCCATATGATGTTTGCCGTCAGCACCAGAATACCGAATATGCCAACCAATGCCATAAAGCTGTTGACCATTTTCTCAGCATCAGGCCCTTCGATCAGGCCACCCGCGAGGCCCGCCGTAAGGAAGAAGACAACCATACCCAGCAGACCGAAGTTGTGCATCCAGAAATGCACCTTGACCAGCTTTAGGCTGTATATCTGCCTGCTTGAAACCGTTGGCACGACATGATAGAGCGAGGCGAATATCGCCATTTCGACCCAACCCAGGAGATTGATGTGGCCATGAGCAAGGGTGATCAGCCTGCCGTGAGCGCTGTAATCGACAAAATGCCTGTAGGCTGGGATGCCGCCCATGATCGCCCCCCAGGAAAAACCCACGATGCTGTATATGATGCAGGCGTATACGAACCAGATTACGTATTTCCTGTATTCCGCAGCCTCTGCGGGTGTATGTTCAATGCTTTGCGCCATTCTGATCCTCTTTCGGATTATTCTTCATCCATTCGCGTATATCCGTGAAACTCTGCTTCCATCCCGCCGGCGTCCACATCTGCACCATCGCATCGACGAAGCTCGATTGCTCCTCGGGCGGCTCGTACGACGAGGACGACCCCTGATCGGCTTTCAATTCGGAAACAAAAACCGCCATCGAGTGCAGTTCGCTATCAGGAAGCTCGGACACATAAGCCGCATCCTTGGGAGGCGCTCCATGATCCAGCGTCTTCGCACCGTAGGTCTTTTCTGGATTCTTCAGGAAATTGTAGAAATACTCGGCATCATGCTTCGAGCCCATGCCATCCAGGCTTACGCCCATGCTGGTGCCGCTGCCAACAGCATGATGGCATTCGTAGCATCCCCTTTGCTGATAGACGGCATAACCCTTCTCGCCCTCAGGTGAAAATTCGTAATGCGTCAATATGGGAAACAGTGGCTTGGCCGAATGATGTCTGATGGATTCCAGCATGAAAAAGCTGACTATCGTAACCAGAAAAAGCAGGCCAATTACGCCAAAAAGGATCTTCTCTCCAAGCTTCATCTATCACCAACCTTGCCCGGAAGTATCGGGGCATATCTGCTTGCTGCAAAGTACGCCATTACAAAATAAAATTCCAGCGCCCGTTGCAGGCGCTGGAATTCATGGAGTGTTACTTGGTGATCTTGACGTTCTTCAAGACCATTTCGTTGTCGATCTGATCCCCGTCTCCTGGCGTGCTGTCGTCTGCCTGTGAGAGATAGGTCGCTGCATTGTTGATGTCGTCGTCCGACAGATTCTTTGCGATCGCACGCATCTGGCCCAAAGGATCGTTGACACGTCCGTTGGCAGGGTCGGCCTTGGGATCATTTGCGCCGTTGCGCCAGTCATGGAGCTGGTTGACGATATAAACAAATTTCTGCTGGCCGATCTTGGGGTAGACAGGATCCGCACCGCGTCCATCGAAGCCATGGCACGTCTGGCACGCAGAAACCTTGCTGCCATAGCGCACCAGGACCTTGCCCTTGTAGGCCTCGCCCACCGGCTGACCGGCTGTTTTCAGTGCAGCCAGATCGGAAAGATCCGCCTTGCTTGGCTTCGGCAAGGAATTCACATAGGCGGCCACGTCACGCTTGTCCTGCTCGGAAAGGGATTTTGCAAAGCCATTCATGACCGCGCCCAGTCCTTGCGGCGTGCGCTTGTCTTCTGCGAAGTTGGTCAACTGCTTGACCACATAGACATAACCGATATTGGCCAGACGGGGCGTGCCCATATCATCGTTGCCCATCGCTTTTTCGCCATGGCAAGAACTGCAAGCCGGCACACTTCCGTCCGCCTTGCCGTTTGTAAAGATGTTCTTTCCATTCGTGATATTTGCCGTGACTGGCGCGCCCTCTGCAAAGCTCGCGCCTGAAAAAGCCAGCATGGTGGCAGTCCCCCAACACACCATAGCCAATTTGGATAATCTAAGCATGCACCCCTCCCCCACTAAAATTTTTAACAATCCGCAACGCGTGCAGACCAAAACATTCCTTGATATCGGATATCAGGAACCTTTTTTCATCACAATGAAAACCATGGCAAACAAGAATGCAAAAATGCATGCATACATGGTGAGCACTTGCGTTGTTGTAACATCTGGTTCAAGCATTTGGCATCTCCCTGGATACTCGTGAATTATAAAATGTACCGATACACCCCACCCTCACTGCAGAGGACCGCAACACTTTATCACCAAGGAAATCCCGAAGCAAGAAGGTTGTTCATCCAAACACCCAGCATTAAATTTTTTTAATTTTCGGGCTTTTGCGGCAAAATCCGAAATGCGTGCAATCGGCTCTTGCCAGAAGCAGCGTTGATGTTTCGCAGCTCATCCCTCGTCGGCAAAGCGCTGTTATAATTGCAGCCAACTTATTTTTAGCATCTCCATGAACATCCTCTACGAAGAAGACGGCAGCTTCAAGGTCGGCAGTATCATGACCGACAACTCCAGTTCGCTGCAGATCGAAAGCCTGTCCGGGAAACGCAGCAAGATCAAGGCAGGAAATGTCCTTTTGCATTTTGCAGCGCCCGACATGGCCGAATTCCTGCCCCAGGCTGAAGCGCTCGCGAATGACATCGAGGCGGAATTCCTGTGGGAATGCTGCCCGCCAGATGAATTCGGCTTCGAGGAGATCGCGACCGAATATTACGGCCACAAGCCAAGCCCCATCGAATCTGCCGCGGCACTATTGCGTCTGCACAGCGCACCTATATATTTCCACAGAAAAGGCAAGGGGCGTTACCGAAGAGCGCCGGCCGATGTGCTCAAGGCCGCGCTCGCCGGCGCCGAAAAGAAACGCCAAGCGCTGGCATTACAGACACGTTACAGCGAAGAGCTCATGCGCTTCGAGCTTCCACCCGAATTTTCGAATCACCTAGCGCAGATACTCTACAAACCGGACCGCAACACGCTGGAGGTCAAGGCACTGGAAACAGCCTGTGAAACCACCCGCCTGTCTGCAGCCCAGCTGCTCCACCGCTGCGGAGCGATACCCTCTGAGCACGACTACCACCTTCAGAAATTCATCTACGAGAACTTCCCCCAGGGCACGGACTTTCCTCCTGTCGAGCTTGGCGCATGGGACGAATTGCCGATGGGCGCACAAAACGCTTTCAGCATAGACGATGCGAGCACCACGGAAATTGACGATGCGTTCTCCGTCGCAAGGCTCCCAAACAACAACTGGCGCATCGGTGTGCACATCGCGGCGCCAGCGCTGGGCATTCCACGCGATTCCGATGCCGACAGAATAGCATCATCCCGGCTTTCCACCGTATACATGCCAGGCTCCAAGATCACCATGCTGCCCGACAGCGTGGTGCAGGTCTTCACGCTGGCGGCTGACCGCGTTGCGCCAGCGCTCTCGATGTATATCGAGGTCGACGCGGAAACGCTCGACATCCTCCGCCATGAGAGCCGCGTAGAGCGCGTGCACATCGCAGTCAACCTGCGCCATGACACGCTGGAACCCCTGTTCAACGAGGAAACGCTGGCGGCGGGAAAGTCCGATTATCCTCACGCGAAGGAGCTGACACTGCTTTGGCATCTTGCGCAGAAGATGGAAGCCGCTCGCGGCAAGAGCGAAAACAATTCGCAGCTCGACTACAACTTCCACATCGAATCCGCAGGACTCCTGGCCGGGCACCCGAACGACCGAGTCACCATCACGACGCGCCGCCGCGGATCTCCCATAGACAAGGTGGTGTCCGAACTCATGATACTGGTCAACTGCGAATGGGGAAAGAGCCTCGCGGAGCACGGCTTCCCCGGCATCTACCGCACCCAGCAGGGCGGCAAGGTCAAGATGAGCACGGTCGCAGCCCCCCATCAGGGCCTGGGCGTTGCGCAATACATGTGGTCCAGCTCGCCCTTGCGCCGCTATGTGGACATGGTCAACCAGCGCCAGATCATTGCGATGCTGAAAGCCGAAGATGCGCCCTACCCCAAGAACGATGCCGCGCTTTATGCCACGCTGCGCGACTTCGATACGATGTATACGATATACAACGAATTCCAGCGCAGCATGGAACGCTACTGGTGTCTGCGCTGGCTCATTCAGGAAAACAGGGGGACCATCGAGGCCGTCGTGCTGCGCGAGAATCTGGTCAGAATGACCGAGATACCCCTGGTGTTCCGCGCCCCTTCGCTGCCTGAACAACTCCCCGCCGGCACCCGCGTCGAACTTGCAGTCACCGGAACGGACCTGCTCGATCTCACTCTGCAGACGCGCTACATCGCGACGCTCGCCGACGAAACCACCGTCGAAGATTTCGAGGAACTCGCTTGCCAGGCATAGTGAAAAAACGCGTGTCGCTTGCGATGCTCTTTTCCGTCGCGCTGCACGCATTCATCATTTTCGGCATCGCGATTTCGCTGCCCAGGCCAAAAGGCGCAGCCAGTCTCATGCAGCCCCTGCAAGTGGTGCTGGTCAACAGCCGTTCAAAATCGAAACCCGTCAAGGCAGATGCGATGGCCCAGGCCAATCTCGATGGCGGCGGCAACACCGCAGAAAACCGCCAGGCCAAGAGCATGCTGCCCAACATCAGCGACGACAGCAAAATTTCCCCGGAACAGGCAGCAATGCAGGTCACGAAACTGGAGGATGAATCTCGCCGCATGATGACCCGCCTGAAAAGCGGATACAAGGTTGCCGTGCCGGAGCCCAAGCAGAACGAATCAACAGAAGACCTGGTGCAACGCAGCCTTGAGATCGCGCGGCTGGAAGCACAGATCAGCAGGAACAACGACTATTACCAGCACTTGCCGCGCCGCAAGTTCGTCGGCGCCAGCACCCGGGAATACCGCTTCGCCCAGTACATCGAGGACTGGCGCATCAAGGTGGAACGAATCGGCAACCTGAACTATCCTGAAGAAGCGAAACGGCAACAGCTCTACGGAAAGCTGCAGCTTTCCGTGTCCATCCGTGCGGATGGCAGCGTGGAGAGCATCGAGGTCAGCCGATCTTCCGGCCACAGGCTGCTTGATGCCGCGGCGATGCGCATCGTCAAGCTCGCCTCCCCTTTTGCGCCACTGCCGCCTGACATCACCAAGGACACCGACATCCTGACCATCACCCGCACCTGGTCATTCTCCCCTTCCGACCGTCTGGAAAGCGAATAGCCTTGTCCCATTCCGCATTTATCGCTAAAGTGCAGCGCATGAAACCCACCGCATTGGCCAGATTGCTGCTGTTATTCGCCCTGCTCTTCGTGCAGACTGGCGGCATGATGCACGAGGTTACGCATATCGCCGTTCACCCTCTGCGCGACCATACCCTGCCACACGAGAAGCACTGCGATCTTTGCGCCGCCTATGCCCAGATGGGCTCTGCGCTGGGCAGCCATGCGCCCGAGTTCAAACCGCTGCCCGCCAGCATGGAATTGACAGACACGGTTTTTGCCCCCTTCCTGGCAAACCCGCACTTCACCGCTTTCGCCGCGCGCGCACCGCCTCCATTCGTTTGAGTCTGCCATTTTCCTCCTGCGCATCGCACGAGGAATCTTTCATTTCTTATACGGATTTATCAATGTCTTCGTTCAAAACCTTGACGTGCATGCTGCTTTGCATGCCCTTTCAGGCTGTCATGGCCGGCGAGATTTCCGGCATCATCCAGGACAGTCTGGGCCGCCCCATCGCAGGCGCAACGCTCGGCCTCAAAACGGTCACGCAGAAGGTGATCGGAAAGACACAAAGCGATGCAGAAGGTCGCTTCCTGTTCAGCAACATAGCGCAAGGCATCTACGCGGTACAGGCCGAAAAGCCCGAATTCAAGACAGGCGTCTCCATCGTCATTCTTTCCAAAGCCAGGGATGCCGAGACCAGACTTACCCTTGCTGCAAAGGAGACGCAGGAAGTGCGCATCGCGGCCAGACGCCGGGACACTTCCAGAAGCATCGTGTCCGCAGAGACAGGCGGCAGCGGCTATCGCTTCGACGAAAAGAACATACAGGAGATGCCACAGGGAGAGGCAACCCCCCTGAATGAGGTGCTGCTCCAGGCACCCGGAGTGGTCAACGACTCCAACGGACAGTTGCATGTGCGAGGCGACCACGGCGATCTGCAATACCGCATCAACGGCGTGATCCTGCCAGACGGCATCAGCGGATTCGGTCAGGCGCTGGACGCGAGGTTTGCGCAGAACATCAATCTTCTGACAGGCGCACTGCCCGCCCAGTACGGATTTCGCACCGCGGGTGTCATCGAGATCAACACAAAGAACCGGTTTGACTCAGGCGGCAACATCGACCTCTACGGCGGCAGCTTCGGCACATTCAACCCAAGTTTCGAATACGGCAACACGGTGGGCAACCTATCCTATTTTGTCGACGGTTCATTCCTGCGCAACAATGTCGGCATAGCAAGCCCCACTCCTGGCACACCTCTGCACGACCAGACAGAACAGCGCAGGGGATTTGCCTATCTTTCCTATCTCGTGAGTCCAACCACAAAGGTGAGCCTGATGGCAGGCGTCTATGACGGCAATTTCCAGATTCCTGACAATCCCGGGCAGCCTGCAGACCCCAATCATCTGGGCATAGGAAATTACATGAATCTCTCGGGCATGAATTCAGCGAACCTCAACGACACGCAGACAGAAACAAACCGCTTCGTGGTCACTTCGCTGGCAGGCTCACTGAACGACAGAAGCGACTACCAGGTATCGCTGTTCACGCGCTACTCGAGCTTCCATTACATTCCGGACATCGCGGGAAACCTGGCCTTCAACGGCGTGGCATCCGACATCTTCCGCAGCAGCTCGAGCAGCGGCATCCAGGCCGACGGAAGCTACCGGCTGAACGACAGGCACACGCTGCGCATGGGGCTTTTCGGCAGCGTGGAGAACATCGTGAGCGACAACAGCGCAACGGTATTCCCGGTCAATGCTGGAACAGGCCTGGTTTCCGGCTCGCCCTACACCATTCCGGACAACAACAGCAAAAACGGTAACACGCTTTTCGGCGCCTACCTGCTTGACGAATGGAAGGCAACGGAAAAGCTGACCGTGAATTATGGCGGCCGCTTCGATTCCGTCAGCGCCTATGTCAACGAGCAGCAGTTCAGTCCCAGGCTGAACGCAATCTACAAGGCCACGAAACAGACCACATGGCATGCGGGCTATGCGCGTTATTTCACGCCTCCACCCACCGAACTCGTCTCCTCGAGCGACCTCGCTCTCTTCTCCGGAACGACTAACGCCGCGACAGGCCTGAATTCCCCGGTCAGATCGGAACGCGACGATTACCTCGATGCGGGCGTCACCCATCAGCTGACGAGCACGATCAACCTTGGCATCGACACCTTCTACAAGAAAAGCAGCAACACGCTGGACGAGGGACAGTTCGGCCCCGCGCTCCTGTTGACCCCGTTCAACTATGAGGAAGGCAGGATCTACGGCGTGGAGCTTTCCGGCAACTACACCACGGACAAGGTTTCGGCCTATGCCAATCTTGCAAGAACCGTGAGCCAGGCTAGAAACATCATCTCGGGCCAGTATCTTTTCGATCAGGCAACGCTCGATTATGCTGCAAACAACTGGGTGAACGTCGACCATCAGCAGGCGCTGACCTTCTCCACCGGCGGCTCCTATCTCCTGACCAACGGGACTCGATTGAACGGCGATCTGATATTCGAGAGCGGGCTGCGCAACGGCTTTGCAAACACCACGAGCCTGCCATCCTATACCGTGCTTAACCTCGGCATGAGCCGCAAGTTCGCCCTACAGGGTATCGGCCCGCTCGAGGCAAGGCTCGTGATGACCAACGTGCTGGACAAGGTCTACGAAATCCGCGACGGCTCGGGCATAGGCGTTTTCGCTCCGCAGTACGGACTTAGGCGCGGTCTGTTTGCCGGCATCACCCGGAATTTCTGAAATCAACGAAGAGGATGACCATGCAGGACTTACAACAGGCACTTCAGGCTTTGAAATTCGGCGGCGCGATGGTCTATCCGCTGCTCTTCCTGGCGATACTCGCGCTCGTGATCACCCTGGACAAGCTGTTCGTGTACTGGCGCTATGCGAGGCTACCCAGGAAACTGCTGGATCTCGTCGAGACCTATGGTTTTTCATGGGACGAGCTGGAGAAAGATCTCAAGGAACTTCCACCCAACAATTATTACGCGCGGTTTTTCGGCGTGATCATCAGCAACCGCAACAAGCCTTCATGGTGGGTGGAGTCGCGCGCAGGGGACGAGGCAAAGCTGATCGAGAACTCGATAAACCGCGGGCTCTGGGTTCTGGAGACCGTGGTCACCGCAGCGCCGCTGCTCGGGCTTCTTGGCACGATCACCGGCATGATGCATTCGTTTCAGCTGATAGGCGGCAGCGGCCTTGTCGATCCGACAGGCGTCACCGGCGGCGTCGCTCAGGCGCTGATCGCCACTGCCCTGGGCCTCTTCATCGCCGTTCTTGCGCTTTTCGCATTCAACTTCTTTTCCAAGAGGGAATCGCAGACACTGGACGAGATGGAACGCCTGGGCACACGCCTGCTTGACAACATCCGGCTTGGCGAGCAAATCTTATGAAGCTGCGCAGATCAAGAAAGCCCAAAAAGGGCCGCATCGAAATCATCCCGATGATAGACGTGATGTTCTTCCTGCTGGCGACTTTCATGCTCGCATCCCTCTCGATGCAGAACCTGCATTCGTTGACCGTCAATCTGCCACAGGGTCATGCAGCGCCGATGCAGGCCAAGACACCCGTGACGCTCACCATCACGAAAGAAAGCCGCATCTTTCTCGACAAGACAGAGGTCACGCTGGATACGCTCTCAGCCACGCTGAAGCCTCTGCTGCACGGACCCGAATCCAGCGTGATCGTCGCCGCCGACAGTTCTGCTCCCAACGGCATCACCGTGCAGGCGATGCTGCGCGCAAGGCAAGCCGGTGCGCAGCATTTCCTGATCGCAGTCAAGCATGCCGACTGAGAATTCAAGGCTCGACAATCCTTGGCGCAGGCTGCCCTGGACCCTGCCTGCCGCGCTGCTGCTGTCCATGGCAGGGCTCTGGTCTGCCGCCTATTTCACATCGAAATCTGACAAGAGACTGCCCGAGCCTCCAGCGGTGGAAGCCCAGATCGTCGAACTCCCGCCTCCCGAAACCACCCAACCCCCAGCCCCTCATGTAGTAGAACATGCTTTGCCCCATGCAGTTCGCGCCGCACCGCCCGCCGTGCAGCAGGTTCACGAGTCTGCTCCGGCTCAGCAGTCCCAACCCCCGACGCAATCCCCAGTCCAACCCGTCCCTCCCTCGCCACCCGCATCACCGCCTGTGGATTCCAAGGGCAGCATGACGGAAAACAGCGGGCCTCAGGCCATCGTCAAACCGATGCCCGAGATACCGGACGAGCTGCGCCAGGACGCATTCAACGCAGTCGCGATCGTGCGCTTTCATGTGGCTAAAGACGGCACTGCCACGGTCGAACTTGTACAGCCCACTCCTCACACCAGGCTCAACCGGTTGCTGCTCGATGCGCTCAATAACTGGCGCTTCTTTCCTGCCATCAAGGACGGCCAGCCCGTCGACTCGGTGTATCCGCTCACCTTCAGGTTCGAGGTGCCCTGAGGTTGACAACACGAACCGGGCAGCGGTTAAATGCGCGCTCAATTCATTTCAGCTACAACATGACAGACCATTACGCCGTCATCGGCCATCCCATCTCCCACAGCAAATCGCCGCTTATCCACAAGTTGTTTGCAGAACAGACAGGGCAGGACATCGAGTATGAAAGGATAGAAGCCCCTATCGACGGCTTCGAGAAGACCGTGCGAGACTTGCAGGGAAAAGGCTACAAGGGCTGCAACGTGACCGTGCCCTTCAAGTTCGAGGCGTTCGCGATTGCCAATCGCAGGAGCGAGCGGGCAGCGACTGCACAGGCAGTGAACACGCTGAAGTTCGATGGCGACATGTTCGGCGACAACACGGACGGCGCAGGCCTGGTGCACGACATCGAAGAAAATCTCGGCGTTAGATTAAAAGGCAAGCGTGTTCTGCTGATGGGCGCAGGCGGGGCATCCTATGGCGTGACGCTTCCCCTGCTGCAAACGCATTGCACGCTCACCGTCGCAAACCGCACTGTCGAGAAGGCGATCAAGCTTGCAGCCGCATTCAGTGGCGTGCAGGCATCAAACTATGCAGACCTTGCCGAAAAACAGTTCGACGTTGTCGTCAACGCTACCTCGAGCGGGCTCTCCGACGAGCTCCCGCCTCTGCCTCCGGGAGTATTTTCAGAGGGGGCTCTGGCCTATGACATGATGTACGGAAAGGAAACGCCCTTCATGTCCTTCGCACGCGCCAATGGCGCCGCAGTTGCGGATGGCCTGGGGATGCTCGTCGAGCAGGCTGCAGAGGCCTTTTACATATGGCGCGGCATAAGACCAGACACCCGGCCTGTCATCGCAAAGCTTCGCTCATGAAAAAAATCTGGCGCTGGATATGGAAGATAGCCGCGATCGGCTTACTGCTGCTTGTCGTCTATCAGGTATGGATCTTTGCTCACCTGCTTTGGTGGATCAAATTCAACCCTTCGACCACCGCCTTCATGGAAAACCGCCTTGCGATCATGCGCGAGACCAAGCCGGATGCAAGGCTTCAATACCAGTGGGTTCCCTATTCGAAAATATCCGGCAACCTGAAGCGCGCGCTGGTCGCAGCAGAGGATGCGAATTTCGTCGACCATGAAGGCTTCGACTGGGAAGGAATACAGAAGGCATACAAGAAGGACTTGAAAAAAGGCAGGATAGTCGCAGGTGGTTCGACCATCAGCCAGCAGCTCGCGAAGAATCTTTTTCTTTCGGGCAAGCGTTCGCCGTTTCGCAAGATGGAGGAAGCTGTTATCACGGTGATGATGGAAGCGGTGATGGACAAGGAACGCATCTTCGAGATCTATCTCAACGTGATCGAATGGGGAGACGGAGTGTTCGGCGCAGAAGCCGCCTCACGCCACTATTACCGCATCAGCGCATCCCAGCTTTCGGCAGCACAGGCTGCGAAGCTCGCCGCGATGGTGCCCAATCCGCGCTACTATGACAAGCACCAGAACGCGAAAGGCCTGATGAAAAAGACCGGCATCATCTTGAGCCGCATGAACGATGCGGACATTCCATAAGCATGAATCTCATGGCTATACTTGAAAAGTTCTGCATATTTTTCGTTGGCCATTCCCTATGACTGAGCGCTGCGCAATTTGTGGGTGTCAGTTACACCGAACGAAGAACACTTACGCGCGTCCGACCTTGGAAGGCAGAAGCCATGCCACCACTATGTTGCAGAGCGCTTCTTCGGTCGCTCGACTAACCGTCGTGGCACAAAAATCCAAGGCATATTTTCCTCATGCCCATGGGGCCACGAAGGAAAGTCGGTCGTTTTCTGCTACGAGTATCACGAAGAGCTGGTTCACAATCTCGTGCTTCTTCCAGAAGACATTTCCCGGTTTGCCGTTCTGGTGAAACAACGAGGCTTCTGCGAAGAAGAAAAACTGAAAGTCGTGAGCCAATCGCAGGTCGTGTTGCATTGTTCCATGAGGTTATCGCTCACGGTATCTCTTCACTTCTCCAAGAGAGCGAAAAATACAATGACTAACTAGGGAAAAAAGAGGACGCTCCCCTTTATCACCCGCAGCCGTCGTCACTGCTTCTCAAGCATGTAGCCTAGGCCGCGCACCGTGCGGATGCTGATGTCGCTTGCCTTCAGATGCTTGCGCAGGCGGGACATATATACCTCGATGGCGTTATCGCTTACCAGATCGCCCAGACCTGAAAGCTGCTCGGACAGTCTTTCCTTGCTCACTATCCTGCCGGCACTCAGCATCAGCACTTCCAGCATATTCAACTCGCGCGCGGAAAGATCCAGCGCCTCGCCGTTCAGGGTTGCCAAACGGCCCACCGTGTCGAGCTTGAGAGTACCCACCTGAAGTTCGGCACCGCTGCCGGCATGTCCACGCCGGATCAGCGACCTGACACGCGCTTCCAGTTCCAGTATGTCGAAAGGTTTGGTGAGGTAATCGTCCGCACCCATGTCCAGTCCGCGCACGCGATCCTCCACCTCATCGCGCGCGGTCAGAATCAGCACGGGCACATTGTTCTTGCGATGCCGAAGACGGCGCAGAACCTCCGCACCATCCATGCTCGGCAGCCCCATGTCCAGAATGACCACATCGAATTCATAAACTGACAGAAGATGGTCTGCCCGTTTGCCATCCTTTTCGTGCACGACCGTGTATCCGGGCTTGTCGAAAGCGTGAGACAGGATGGCGACCTGTGCGGGGTCGTCTTCAACAACAAGAATGCGCATTGTCGTAATTCATTCAGGTTGGTGTAAGGAAGAGGGTCTAATATTCATCTCGTGGCGGTTCTGCAATGAGGCTGATTCGATTGAAATGAACCACCCCAGCGGTTGATTTTACACATTTACAAGGAGATCACAATCATGCAAGCAACCCAGGAAGCAACGAAGACCCAGCAACCGAAATCCGGTTCGAATGTCGTCGCAAAGAACAAGCAGTCCATGTCCAAGGATGACGTCAAGTTCATCGGCGAACTTGGCTGGCTCAGTGCAGCTGCTGTACTGATAGCCGGAGTAGCTACCAGCGTCTAGGCCCCCCAAGCCCCCTGTGACTCAGGCCGCGGTACCTGCTGCGATCCCCCCCGCAACGGGATGCTCGCGGCCTGACGAAGAGGGCTCATCTTTGGACGCCGGCTAGGCGATTATCCTTTCCCCCGCATAAAGCTGTTCCACGGTTTCGCGCTCGCGAACCAGATGCACCCTGTCTCCATCCACCATCACCTCGGCTGCGCGTGGCCGCGTATTGTAGTTGGAACTCATGCTCATCCCGTAAGCGCCAGCCGACATGATCGCAAGCAAGGATTGCGCAACGATCGGCAATGCTCTCTCACGCCCCAGGAAATCTCCGGTTTCGCATATCGGACCGACGATTTCATAGGTCTCATGCGCATGTCCTTCGCGCAACACGGGCAAAATTTCGTGATATGCATCGTAAAGCGCGGGGCGCATCAGATCGTTCATCGCGGCATCCACGATCGCAAAATTCTTTTCTTCCCCGCGCTTGATGTATTCCACGCTCGTTAGCAGCAATCCCGCATTGCCAACCAGCACGCGGCCAGGCTCCAGGATCAACTTCTGCGTTCGCCCCTCTAATGCCGACAAAAGCGCTGCCACATACTCGGAAATCGCTGGCGGCGTCTCGTCCTTGTAGCGTATGCCCAGCCCACCGCCGAGGTCCAGATGCTCAAGTGCAATGCCCTCTCTCGCCAGTTCGTCCACCAGAAACAGCACCTTTTCGACTGCTGCGATGAAAGGGCTGATCTCGGTCAACTGCGAGCCGATGTGGCAGTCCATGCCGGTGATCCTGATATTGGACATCGCATTGGCCTTGCGGTACAAATCCATCGCCTCGGTATATGCAACGCCGAACTTGTTCTGCTTCAGCCCCGTCGAAATATAGGGATGCGTCTTCGCGTCCACGTCGGGATTCACGCGCAGACTGATCGCAGCCTTCTTCCCCAAGCTTCCCGCAACTTCATTCAGAAGATCGAGCTCCGCCGCGGATTCCACGTTGAAGCAGAGTATGCCTGCGTCCAGCGCCATGCGCATCTCCGATTTGGTCTTGCCCACGCCAGAGAACACCACTTTCTTCGCGTCTCCTCCCGCAGCAATCACACGCTGCAGCTCGCCGCCAGACACGATGTCGAACCCCGCGCCGAGCCTCGCAAAAAGATTCAGGACAGCCAGATTCGGATTGGCCTTCACCGCATAGCAGACGAGATGATCACGCCCGTTCAGCGCACTTGCAAACTGACGGAAGCCTTCGGTCAGCGCCGCGTGGGAATACACGTAGCAGGGCGTGCCGTATCGGGATGCGATGTCCTCTAGGTTCACCCCTTCCGCAAAAAGTTTTCCGTCCTGATAATGAAAATGGTCTGTCATTTTATTTTCCCGTTGTCGCATCGGGAACGGCGGAAGCCGCGGCCTTGTGTTGCACTGGAGCCGACAGAGTCAGCGGCCCCTTGCGCCCGCAGCCTTGCAGCAACAGCACGAATGCCACGATAATGCCGACTGAAGTTTTAAGCCACATGTTCATTCCCTGAAAATTCAAAACGCGATTATAAAGGTTTCCCATGCACGAGCGTGAATTCAACCAGCTGGCCGATGAAGTGCTGGCAAAAATAGAGGGCGCGGCCGACGAATCCGGCGTCGACTGCAACCGCAGCGGAAACGTGCTCGAGATCGAGTTCGACAATGAGTCGAAGATCATCGTCAACCGGCACGACATCAACCAGGAAATCTGGGTCGCGGCCAAGTCGGGAGGATTCCATTTCTCCTACAGCAACGGCGCCTGGATCAGCCAGCGAAATGGCGACGAACTGTATGCCAAGCTGCAAGCGCTGTTCGCGGAACAGGGGGAGGAAATCTCCTTCTGAATGGTCGCCGATTCGCGTAAAATGCGCGCTTTACGATGCAAGGCACTTTCATGAACACACTCACCGCACTCTCGCCCCTGGACGGGCGCTACCACGGCAAGGTCGACGCATTGCGCGGCCACTTCAGCGAATTCGGCCTGATCAAATACCGCGTGCTGATCGAGATCGAATGGCTCAAGGCGCTCGCGGCGCAGGAAGGCATCCCCGAGATCGGCCCCTTCTCGCAGGATACGATAGCCACGCTCGACGCACTGGTTCATAACTTCAGCGAAGCGGATGCCGAAGCCATAAAGGGTATCGAGCGCACCACGAACCACGACGTCAAGGCGGTCGAATACTGGCTGCGCGAGAAACTGGCCAGAAATCCGGAGATCGTGCTGGAATTCATCCACTTCGCCTGCACCTCGGAGGACATCAACAACCTGTCCCACGCGCTGATGCTGAAGAGCGGCAGGGATCAGGTGATGCTGCCGACAGCCGACCAGCTCATCTCCCGCCTTGCCGAACTCGCCCACCTTTTCGCCGGCATTCCGATGCTCTGCCGTACGCACGGCCAGACTGCGACGCCCAGCACGATGGGCAAGGAACTGGCCAACGTGGTGCACAGGCTGCGGCGCGCAAAACAGCGCATCGAATCGGTCGAGATCATGGGCAAGATCAACGGCGCGGTCGGCAATTACAACGCGCACCTCTCGGCGTATCCTGAAATCGACTGGGAGGCCTTCGCTCAAAAATTCGTGACGGGCCTTGGCATCGCATTCAACCCCTACACGATACAGATCGAGCCGCACGACTACATGGCGGAGCTGTTCGACGCCTTTGCCCGCGCCAACACGATACTGACAGACTTGAACCGGGACATCTGGGGCTACATCTCGCTTGGCTATTTCAAGCAGAAAGTCGTCAAGGGCGAGGTGGGCTCATCCACCATGCCGCACAAGGTCAACCCGATCGACTTCGAGAATTCCGAAGGCAATCTCGGCATGGCCAACGCGATGCTGCGCCACCTGTCGGAAAAACTGCCCGTCTCGCGCTGGCAGCGCGACCTCACGGACTCGACCGTATTGCGCAACATGGGCGTGGCATTAGGCTACACGCTGCTCGCCTATGAGTCCTGCCTGAAGGGACTGAACAAGCTCGAGATCAATGAAGCGCGCATCGCCGAAGACCTCGACGCAAGCTGGGAAGTCATGGCGGAGCCGATACAGACCGTGATGCGTCGCTACAACATCGAGAATGCCTACGACAGGCTGAAGGAACTCACGCGCGGGCAGAGTGGCATCAACCAAGCAACATTGGGCGCCTTCATCGAGACGCTCGAGATACCTGAAGCCGAGAAGCAGCGCCTGCTCAGGCTGTCTCCCTCGACCTATACCGGCAAGGCGGCAGAACTTGCAAGGCGCATCTAGCCTTCGCATTTTCTTGTAAGATGGCGCCATGAAACACATCGTGCTCGGCATCAGCGGCGGCATCGCCGCATACAAATCGGCAGAGCTGCTTCGCCTTCTGATGAAGCAGGGCCACTCCGTGCAGGTCGTGATGACGGAGGCTGCCTGTCATTTCATTTCACCGACCACGCTGCAGGCGCTCTCGGGCCGCCCCGTATACCTTGACCAGTGGGATGAGCGCACGCCCAACAACATGGCGCACATCAACCTGGGCCGCGAAGCCGACGCGATCGTGATCGCCCCTGCGAGCGCGGACTTCATCGCAAAGCTCGCACATGGAATGGCCGACGATCTTCTTTCCACACTGTGCCTTGCGCGCAACTGCCCCCTGATGATCGCGCCCGCGATGAACCGCGAGATGTGGCAAAACAAGGCAACAGCGCGCAATATCGCACAGCTAACATCCGACGGCGTTGAAATACTCGGGCCCGGAACAGGTTTGCAGGCCTGCGGCGAGACGGGCATGGGCCGCATGCTGGAGCCTTCAGAGCTTGCGGAACACATCATCTCCTCTTCCCAGCCCAAGCTGTTCCTTGGAAAAAAATTCCTGATCACCGCGGGACCTACCTATGAGGCGATCGATCCTGTGCGCGGCATCACCAACCAGAGCTCGGGGAAGATGGGATATGCAATCGCAAGGGCCGCGAGGGAATCGGGCGCGGAAGTGGTGCTGGTTTCCGGACCGGTCTCCCTTGCAACACCCGTCAACGTCAGGAGAATAAACGTAAAGAGCGCCGAAGAGATGCGCGATGCGGTGATGCGCGAAGTTGCGGCATGCGACATCTTCATTTCCGTTGCCGCAGTCGCAGACTACCGCGTCGCGAACAGAAGCTTTCAGAAAATCAAGAAAGGCAGCTCGGCGCTCACGCTCGAGCTCGTCGCCAATCCGGACATACTGGCCGAAGTGGCAGCGCTCGAACACCCTCCCTATTGCGTGGGATTTGCAGCCGAAAGCGAGAACCTCGCAGAACATGCAGAACAGAAGAGGCGTGCAAAGAGATTGCCGCTGCTCGTGGGAAACATCGCTCAGGACGCGATAGGCCAGGATGATAACGAGCTGGTCCTGTTCGACGAACAGGGATCATACCCGCTGCCTCGCGCAGACAAACTCACGCTTGCAAGACAACTGATGCAGCACATCGCACTTCGACACATAGGAGCCCGCAAATGAAACACCCGTCCGTGGACATCAAGATCCTCGATCACCGCCTGCACGACAACTTTCCTTCCTATGCGACGACGGGCTCGGCAGGCATAGACCTGCGCGCCTGCATAGAGCAGAACATGGTCATCCAGCCCAAGCAGTGCGAGCTGATTCCAACGGGATTTGCGATGCATCTCGAGGATCCCGGCTATGCCGCGATGATACTGCCCCGCTCGGGGCTCGGACACAAGCATGGCATCGTTCTGGGCAACCTGGTCGGGCTGATCGATTCGGATTACCAAGGGCAGATATTCGTGTCGCTGTGGAACCGCAGCCAGATCCCGTTCACGCTGATGCCGATGGAACGGATGGCGCAGCTCGTGATCGTTCCGGTGGTGCAGGCGAAATTCAACATCGTCCAGGAATTCCCCATGAGCGAGCGCGGTTCAGGCGGCTTCGGCAGCACGGGCAAGCATTAGCATCATCTTCAAGTGAAAAATCCCGCTCAGGCGGGATTTTTCATTCAAAGCCTCTAGCGCTCCAGATTCAGATCCAGCTCGGTGTTGTCGCCGCGGCGCACCGACACCTTTTCGGAGACCATGTTGTAGCCCGCAAGCTTCACGCTGATCGTATGTATGCCGGGGTCCACCTCCACCCGGAGCGGAGTCATGCCGTAGTAAACGTCATCCAGGTAAACTCTGGCACGTGAAGGCGTGGTATTCACCAGCAACAGTCCCGCCGTATCGCTTGCATGGGGATGATAGCTCGATGTCGGGATATCGCTCTGCGTTGCCGGCACGCTGGTGACGGCCGAGGTTGGCGCAGCAGCAGTCTTGGGCAACTGTGGTGCGACCAGCACCGTCACGCCGGGGATGGGTTTGGTGCCCGGCGTCAGATTGAAAAGCTCGGGGCGGGTGGCCATCAGCGATTCGCTGATCGCTTCGACCGTCTTGTTGCTGACGACCTTGAGCTCCCTGCTGAGGTAGCTCATCACATCCTTCCTGTCGTCGCCGGAAACACCCGCAAACCGCTCGTTCTTCTCAGTCACGAGGCCCGACCAGACCACCTTGCCGGTCGACACTTCCTTCAGCGTGGTCTCGATTGCGATGGATACGTCGTCGCGGTTCATCACGTTGAGCGTCAACTCCTTGATCACGCCGGACACTTCAAACAGCGCATTGTTTGCGCTGGCGCCTTCCAGCACCTGGAAACCTGCCGTATCGAATTGCCGTTTGAGCGCATTGGTTGCGATGAGCGCGACATCCTGGTCTGTCTGCAGCGCATTGCCGCTCAGGCTCGCCGATTGCGCGGTTATCTTTCCAAGATAACGTGGGCCGCTCACGTTACGCTGGTCCGCATAGTTCAGGACGCGCAGCGTTGCGGCGTATTTGACCGTCGGGCCCGCATCGCCCGATTTCTTCACGCTCTTGCTGTCCAGCGTATTGCTCGATGAACCCAGCCCGACCCAGCTTCCGACCTTGTCCGTTGCATCCTTAACCGTGGAACACCCTGAAACCGCCGCAAGCAAAACCAGCAGCGCGCAACGTTGCAATAATGAACTCATCAATCTACCTTTGTATTTTCAATTCAAGCGCGTGAAATGGCGTTTTCGATCTCGGTGAAGGTGCTTGCCAGTTCGAAATTCTGAACCTCTACACCCAGCTGCCTTGCGATCTGCGTGATGGAGAACAGTCCGCTCACGACCTGATTCCCGCCCGCATCCTCCCTGACCACCAGCGCGTGCTGTCTGTGCAGTTTCTTCAGGCTTGCCACGACATCTCCCACCCTGGCCTTTTCGACATCGGACATTCTCATCGCGGTCAATTCGCGCAGCGTGCTCATGACGTCTCGCACCATGATGTCCGCATGCGTTCCGCCCATGTTTTGCAGGAAGCGCAACGGCTTCTCGCCCAGCACATCGGTCGCCGTCAAAATCCCTGCCAGTTCTTCGTTGTCGTCCAGCACCAGCAGCATGCGCACGCCATAGCGGATCATCTTGGCATTCGCCTTGTCCATCGATGTCTTTGCGCGCGTCGTCACGAGAGACACTCTGGAAAGATCCGTCATCACGCTCAAGGCAGGATCGCTCAATTTGACTCTCTCGGCCAGAACCTGCACCGGGCGTGCATAACCGGCACCCGCTTTCAGATGTATGGACGGCAGCTCGCTGTATTCTTTGATCATGTTCTCGCTCCAAAACTCACATTACCGATATGCCGCAGGAACAGACAGGCTCCTCGATTCCGGGAGATAGCGCACCAGTTCGCTCAGCGCCTTGCTGTATACCTCGCGCTTGAATTCGATCACGCTGTGAAGATCAAGCCAGTAATCGTTCCAGCGCCATGCGTCAAACTCGGGATGTTCGCAGGCACGCAGAGAGACATCGCAATCGCGCCCTATCAGGCGCAACAGGAACCATATCTGCTTCTGCCCGCGATAACCGCCGCGCGCATCGCGTCTGTTCCAGCTCTGCGGCACTTCATATCGCATCCATTCACGCGTGCGTCCCAGGATCTGCACATGCTGCGGACCTAAACCGACTTCCTCATACAGCTCTCGATACATCGCCTGTTCGGGATTTTCTCCCTGCTGTATGCCGCCTTGCGGAAATTGCCAGGCGTGCTGCCGTATTCGCTTTCCCCAGAATACCTGATTCTTGTCATTCGTGATAATGATGCCGACATTCGGACGATATCCGTCTCTGTCTATCATTTTCAACTCTATCAATAGTTAATTGCAATGTGGCGATTCTTTCACATTTCCCCCTCATTGGAAAGCGAATAAGCGCTCGTCATTCACGATTCATTCAATTCTGCCGATAACGCTGGTGCATGCAGGCGCTGCGCAGTAGAATCGCCCTCCATTCGTCAATTTTTGATCATCATGCGCGTATCACAATTCTTCATCTCCACCCTCAAGGAAGCTCCCGCCGAAGCGGAGCTTCCCAGCCACAAACTCATGGTGCGCGCAGGCTATATCAAGAAGCTTGCCAGCGGCCTTTACACGTGGATGCCTGTCGGGTTGAAAGCGCTGCGCAAGGTCGAGGCTGTCGTGCGCGAGGAAATGAATGCAAGCGGCGCGATCGAACTGTTGATGCCGGCCGTGCAGCCTGCGGAACTCTGGGAGGAAACGGGTAGATGGGCACTGTTCGGCCCGCAGATGCTCAAGATTCGCGACAGGCACGACAATTCCTTCTGTTTCGGCCCCACCCATGAAGAGGTGATCACCGACATCGCGCGCCGTGAGATCCGGAGCTATCGCCAGCTTCCAGTCAATTTCTACCAGATACAGACCAAGTTCAGGGACGAAGTCAGGCCGCGCTTTGGCGTGATGCGCGCACGCGAATTCCTGATGAAGGATGCATACTCTTTCCATGCCGACCTCGAAAGCCTCGAGAAGACCTATGCGGTGATGCATGAGACCTATACCCGCATCTTCACCCGCCTGGGGCTGAAATTCCGCGCCGTTGCTGCAGACACCGGCGCGATAGGCGGCAGCGGTTCGCATGAATTTCACGTGCTGGCCGACTCCGGAGAAGATGCGCTGGCGTATTGCCCGACATCGAACTACGCGGCTAACGTGGAGCTTGCAGAAGCCGTATCACCCCATGCGCATCGCAATCCTCCAGGCGAATCACTGCGCAATGTCGAGACGCCCAGGCAGACCACCTGCGAACAGGTTGCAGAACTCCTGGGCATCCCGCTGCAGCGCACTGTCAAGCTGCTCGCTGTGATATCGGAAGGAAATCTGCAAATATTGCTTTTGCGCGGAGACCATAGCCTGAACGAGATCAAAGCGGCAAAGCTGCCCGGGCTTTCCGAATTCCGCTTTGCAAGGGAAGAAGAGATACGCAGCTTTTTCAACTGCCCGCCTGGATTCCTCGGTCCTGTCGGCATAGACAGGACCCAGGTGCGCGTGATTGCAGATCATGCTGTCGCCGTCATGAGCGACTTCGTGGCAGGCGCGAACATTCCGAAATTTCACACAGCAGGTATCAACTGGGGTCGCGATCTGCCGGAGCCGGACCTCGTGGCCGACATACGCAATGTGGTCGCCGGCGACCCCTCTCCGGACGGCAAGGGCACACTCGAGATCTGCCGCGGCATAGAGGTAGGCCACATCTTCCAGCTGCGCACCAAATATGCGGAGAGCATGAAGGCGACCTATCTCGACGCGCAGGGAAAATCCCAGATCCTGGAGATGGGCTGCTATGGCATAGGCGTATCGCGCATCGTGGCTGCAGCGATAGAACAGAATCACGACGAGCGAGGCATCGCGCTGCCTGTCGCAATGGCCCCATTCCAGGTTGCGCTGGTGCCTATCGGCATGCACAAGAGCGAGGCGGTAAAATGCGCAACCCTGGCGCTCTATGAAGAGATGAAGGCTGCCTGCATGGACGTGCTGCTGGACGACCGCGACGAGCGTCCCGGCGTGATGTTTGCCGACATGGAGCTCATGGGCATCCCGCACCGCATCGTGTTAGGCGAGCGCGGGCTCAAGGATAACAGCGTCGAATATCAGGGCAGGCGCGATCCTTCCGCACAGTCCATTCCCTTGCGCGACGCGCTGGAGTTCATCAGAATCAGGATTGAGGATTGAGGATTGAGGAGTGAGGAGAGAGGAGAGAGGAATGAGGATTGCAGATCATGGACTGCGCAATCTGCTGAGCAGAGCTCTGCGCTCGCTTTTCAATCCTCGCTCCTCGATCCTGCTGGCAACGCTGCTGTTCGCAGCCCAGGCCCATGCAGGCGCTCAGATAGACACGCCGCTTTCAGCAAGCGTTCGCGCGGGACTGCAGCAGAGCATATCGGATGAGGCGGCGCCCGAGGCAGGCTTTGCAACGCAGTATGCAAAGGACTCATGGCTCAACGACATGTCGCGCAGGCTTGAAAAACGGCTGCCAGACAGAAAATACCGGCTGGATTTTTTGAGCACAGTTCACTACGAAGCCACGCGGGCGGGGCTTGATCCGCAACTGGTTCTGGGGCTCATCGAAGTCGAGAGCGGATTCAAAAAATATGCAGTCTCCCAGGCTGGCGCGCGCGGCTACATGCAGGTCATGCCTTTCTGGGTCAGGGAGATAGGCGAAAATGGGCAGGACCTTTTCCATCTTCGCACCAACCTGCGCTACGGCTGCACGATATTGCGCTATTACATCGACATCGAAAAAGGCAACCTGTATCGCGCGTTGGGGCGCTACAACGGCAGCCTCGGGCGCCCCGAATATCCGAACATGGTCAAGGCGGCATGGGAAAATCACTGGTCGATGCAGCATCGACAGGCGAGCAACCGCTTCCAGCCTGCCAGTTGATCATTTCTTTCGGGAATTCATCTTTTTTCCGACCCAGACGAAAAATCTGTCGCTCACTTTCAGAAGATAAAGCGTGAACAACGCCGAGAGCACTCCCAGGACTGCGCCACCGATGTTCCACAAGAGGGTTTCAGTGTCCATGTCTGCAATAACTCCCGCTTTCGTTGATCGGCCACACAAGACAGATGATGCAGAAGTCAGTGCCCATGTTTGCTCTTGATGTAGTTTTCAATGCTTTCCTTCGTCAATGCGCCTTCCTGGTAGGCCACCTTTTCTCCTGACGGGCTGTAGAGATAACTGGCGGGCAAGACCTCCATCTCCCCGATCTGTGCGAAGACAGCGTCGTTGCCCAGCACGATCGGATAATTGATGCCCACTTTTCTCACAAAATCGGCGACTGCCTTGCCGGATTCGTAATCCACCGCAATGCCGATCACTTCGAGGTCCTTGTGCGTTTTCTGCAGATCGATCAGGTCCGGAATCTCCTTTTTGCAAGGCGGACACCAGGTCGCCCAGAAATTCACCAGCACCCATTTGCCGCGATAGTCGGAGAGGTGATGCGTTTTTCCCTGTATGTCCTGTAGCGTGAAATCCGCAGCGACGGCATGCAGCGGAAGGCAAAGCAGCGCGCAAGTCAGCGCCCTGACGATTGTCCTGATGATCGCATCAATCCACATGATTCCCTTTTCCTTCCGCGACTTCTTCCCTGGTCGCGCCGTGATCCGCCGCATGGCTGAAATAGAGCGCGAGTGCGACCAGAGCGATGCTGCCCCCCATGTAGATCAGATCCACGGGGCTGTGAACTTTCATGTTCAGCGCCTCTTCGAACAGCGTCACAATCATGATCATCAGGATCACCTTGGCGAGCCGTCCCTTCAGATCGTCCAGGCTGCTGATCACCAGTATCTTGCTGGATGCCCTGCTGCCCTGTGCCTGGTCGATATCGCTGATGAAGAGTTCATAAAGGCCAAGCGAAAAGATCAGCATCACCGTGGCGAGCAGATAGCCGTCGACCACTTCCACGATGTGCGTGACCGTGGCGTCGTGAAGCGCACGGCGCGCATCATCAGGCAGGCTTGCATAGTGCAGCGCATGCTGCAACAGGAAATACACATCCACCGTCGCCATGTAGAAAATCACGAAGCCCGCGACCAGGCTGCCGATCACGGCGGAAAAGATGACGAAGCGGCTGTTCCACAACGCGCCTTCGAAGATGGATTCAAGAAATTTCATGATATGGGTACTCGAGACATATTAGAACGCAAACAGCCTCACCGGGCAAGCGACTATCTGGCAACCCTGCACGCATGATAAAATCGCAACTTCACAAATGAAGTCAGGACACAGAGTGATTACCGTCTACGTCAACGGCGCTGCGCGAGAGCTGGCCAACAATGAGAGCCTGGCCCGCCTGATCGACGAGCTAGGCTATGCAGGCCGCCGCATCGCGGTCGAATGCAACGGCGACATCGTGCCGCGCAGCCTCCATGCCGGCCACATCCTGCACGACGGCGACAGGCTCGAGATCGTCGGCGCAGTCGGCGGCGGCTGACCACACACAAGGACATTGCACATGAACGACCCGCTCATCATCGCAGGGAAAAGCTATACATCGAGGCTACTGGTCGGCACCGGAAAATACAGGGATTTTAACGAGACGCGCGCCGCACTCGACGCGAGCGGCACCGAGATCGTCACCGTGGCGATACGCCGCACCAACCTCGGACAGAATCCGAACGAACCCTCTCTGCTGGATGCCGTTCCACCTTCCCGATTCACCTACCTGCCCAATACGGCGGGATGCTACACGGCCGAGGATGCGGTGCGCACGCTGCGCCTGGCGCGCGAACTTCTGGATGGCCACAGCCTGGTCAAGCTGGAAGTGCTGGGCGATCCGCAGTCGCTCTATCCCAACGTGATCGAAACTTTGAGCGCCGCAAAGACGCTGGTAGCCGAAGGATTCGAGGTGATGGTCTACACCTCTGACGATCCGATCATCGCAAGACAGCTCGAAGACATAGGCTGCGTTGCGATCATGCCGCTCGCATCCCTGATAGGCTCAGGCATGGGAATACTTAATCCGTGGAACCTGGAGCTCATACTCGAACGCGTGAAGGTCCCGGTGATCGTGGATGCGGGCGTGGGAACGGCATCCGATGCGGCGATCGCGATGGAGCTGGGTTGCTCAGGCGTGCTGATGAACACCGCGATTGCAGCGGCACAGGACCCGGTGCTGATGGCATCCGCGATGAGGAAGGCGACGGAGGCAGGTCGGGCCGCATATCTTGCAGGACGTATGCCGAAGAAATTCTACAGCGCGAGCCCGAGTTCGCCCTTGGCCGGCATGATCGCCCCGACCCAGACCTGATCCGATGAGCGACATCGAAAGACGCCACATCCGCAGCTTCGTATTGCGGCAGGGACGCACCACGACAGGACAGCAGCGCGCCATCGATGCGCTGATGCCGGTTTACGGCATACCCTACAGGACGGAGCACCTGGACCTCGATGATGCATTCGGAAGAAACGCGCCCAAAATACTCGAGATAGGCTTCGGCATGGGAGACAGCACGGCCGAAATCGCAAACAATCATCCTGAAAACGACTACATCTGCCTCGAAGTGCACACGCCCGGCGTGGGAAATCTGTTGAAGCTGATCGGCGAACAGAATCTCACCAACATCCGCATCATCCAGCACGACGCGGTGGAAGTGCTGCGCGACATGGTAGGCGATCAGGAACTCGACGGCGTGCACATCTTCTTTCCGGATCCATGGCACAAGGCGCGCCACAACAAGCGCAGGCTGATCCAGCCGCATTTCATCAAGAGCCTCATGCAAAAAATGAAACCCGGCGGATACATCCATGTCGCGACAGACTGGCAGGACTACGCCGAACAGATTCTTTCCGTGCTGGACAGCGAGCCCCTGCTTCAGAATACAGCTGGAGACTATGCGCCGCGCCCCGAATATCGCCCCCTGACCAAATTCGAAAAACGCGGCATCAATCTGGGCCACGGCGTTTGGGACCTAGTGTTCGTCCGCAAGAAAGATCCCCAGCAACTCATTCAGGAAACGCTGCCCCAGTAGCGTGGGCGCGATGCGCCTGTGATCCCTTTTCAAAAGCCCCCGACGCTCCGCCTCGAGAAGTTCGCGCTGTATCGAAAGCAGCGAAACACCCGTGCGCTCCTGGAAAAGCGCCACATCGAAACCCTCGTTCAGGCGCAGCGCATTCATCATGAATTCGAAAGGCAGCTCCGCGCGTCTCACCTCGTTCTCCATCTGCACGGCCGTTCCGAGCAGAGCCTGCTCCATGTATGCCTTGGGCTGCTTGTAGCGCATCTGACGGATCACCCTGCCAGGAAAGCTCAGCTTGCTGTGCGCGCCCGCGCCCAGCCCCAGGTAATCGCCGAAATTCCAGTAATTGAGATTGTGACGCGAACGCTTTTTTTCCTTCGCAAAGGCCGAAGTCTCGTAGTGCCGATAGCCGTGCTCACAAAGCAGCGCCTCTATCGCCTGCTGCATGTCCGCACTTGCATCGTCATCCGGCAAACCTGGGGGATTGTTGTAAAACAGCGTGTTGGGTTCGAGGGTCAGGTGATAGCAGGAAAGATGCTGAGGCGAGAAGTCTAATGCCTCCTTCACATCCTGCAGCGCTTCAGTCAGGGTCTGATGGGGCAGCGCGTACATCAGGTCTAGGTTCACGTTGTCGAAATGCCTCATCGCGATGCCGATCGCATTGCGCGCATCCATGCCCGTATGGATGCGACCCAATCCCTTCAGGTATTCATCGCTGAAGCTCTGTATGCCCATGGACAGGCGGTTCACGCCTGCATCCCTGTAGGCGGAAAACTTCTCCGCCTCCACCGTGCCCGGATTGGCTTCCAGCGTGATCTCCGCATCACTGGACAGCGGAAGAAGCATGCGCACCTGGCGCAATATTTCGGCTACCGCGCCGCCCGACAGTAGGCTGGGTGTGCCGCCGCCGAAGAAAACAGTATATACTTTTCTACCCCAGATCTGCGGCAGCGCGATCTCGAGATCGCGGACCAGCGCGGCCACATACTGCCTTTCAAGCGCATCCGGGATTCCTTCTTCTGCATGTTTCGACTGGCTCAGTATAGGCTTCGACTGGCCCAGTGCAGGCTTCATCTCGTGCGAGTTGAAGTCGCAATAGGGGCACTTCTTCACGCACCAGGGTATGTGTATGTAGAGTGAAAGGGGCGGCAGAGCCTTGAATTCAACTGCTCGTGAATTCAGCGCATGAAGGACCTTCATTCAGTTTGAGAGGCGCTCAAGCAGAACGCGCATCGCCTTCCCGCGGTGACTGATCTCATGCTTCTCCTTAGGCGCAAGTTCGGCGCTCATCCTGCCAAGGTCGGGCAGCCAGAACAGCGGATCGTAACCGAAGCCGCCGCTTCCACGCTCTTCATGCGCGATCTCGCCGTGCCATTCTCCCTCGGCGATGATGGGCTGCGGGTCGTCCGCATCGCGCAGCAACAGCAGCACGCAGTAATAGTGCGCCCTGCGGTCAGCCTCGTTTCGCATTTCATGCAGCAGCTTCTCGTTGTTGCGCCTGTCGGATTTGGGATTGTCTCCCGCATAGCGCGCCGAATACACGCCCGGCCGGCCTTGCAATGCCGCAACGCAGATGCCTGAATCATCCGCCAAAGCAGGTAGGCCGCTTTGCCGGCTTGCGTGGCGCGCCTTGGCGAGCGCATTCTCGATGAATGTGACGTGGGGTTCCTCTGCCTCGGAAATGCCGAGCTCGGCCTGCGTCAGCACTTCTATGCCCAGAGGTGCCAGCATGTGCTGAAATTCGCGCAGCTTGCCCGGATTGTTGGAGGCAAGAACCAGTTTTTTCATCTATGCCTCCAGAGCTGCGCGCTGCTTTCCGATCAGTGTTTCGATGCCGGCTTTCGCGAGCTCAAGCAGTTCGTCCATCTCGTCGCGCGAGAAGGCATGGCCTTCCGCAGTGCCCTGCACCTCGACGAAATGCCCGCTGCCCAACATCACCACGTTCATGTCGGTATCGCATTCGGAGTCCTCGATGTAATCGAGGTCAAGCACGGGCGTGCCCTGATAGATGCCGACCGAAATCGCAGCGACCGCATCCCTGAGCGGGCTTTCGGCAAGCAGCCCCTTCTGCATCAAATGAGAGATCGCATCCTTAAGCGCAACAAAGCTGCCGGTGATGCTCGCGGTGCGCGTGCCACCATCCGCCTGGATCACGTCGCAGTCGAGATGTATGGTGCGCTCTCCCAGCTTTTTCAGGTCCACCACGGCACGCAGGCTGCGACCGATCAGCCGCTGTATCTCCTGCGTCCTTCCTGACTGTTTTCCCTTTGCAGCCTCGCGCTGCATACGTGTTCCGGTAGAGCGCGGAAGCATGCCGTATTCGGCGGTCACCCACCCTTCTCCCGTGCCTTTCTGGTGGGGCGGCACGCGCTCCTCCACGCTTGCGGTGCAGATGACCCTGGTGTCACCGCATTCGATCAGCACCGAGCCCTCGGCATGTTTGGTGTAATGGCGCGTGATGCGTATCTCGCGCAGCTGGTTGGACAATCTTTGACTGGGACGCATGATGGTTTAAGGATAAGTTGAAAAATCAGTGTATGTCGAGGATGTCGGCATCGTGGGGCATCTCGGCATTTCCCCAGCGCAGCGCGATGCCCGTGATGTTGTCTGCATGGCCATCCGCAAGCCAGAGCGCATGCGCCATCAGGCCGTCCAGCGCGCTTGCGACTGGCGCGTCAAGAAATGCGGCTGCAAGATCGCCATCGAGTATCGGGCCGTGCAAACCATCGCTGCACAGCAGAACCACGTCGCCCGATTCAAGGGTAACGGGCTTGCCAAGCTCGATTTCGAACATGTCCTCTACCCCTCCAAGACAATTGGTGATCTGGTTGCGCCTTGGATGAACGCGCGCGGCCGCCTCGTCTATCATGCCCGCCTGCAGCCAGAGCTGCACGATGGAATGATCCACCGTCCTGGCTATCATCGCGCCGTTGCGAAACAGATAGAGGCGTGAGTCCCCCGCATGCCCGAAGTAAAGCCTGCCATCCTGGATCAGCGCGGCAACGCAGGTCGTGCCGGGAAAGGCATGATCGGCATTCTGCGGCAATTCCATGATGCGCCTGTGCGCCGCGCGCATGGTGTCGGTCAGGAAGATCGAAGGATCGACGCTGTGCTGAGGGAAAGACTCGATGAAGGTCTCGGTCGCCATACGCGCCGCTACTTCTCCATGCAGATGCCCTCCCATCCCGTCGGCCAGTACCAGAAGCAGCGCGTCATGACCATAGGCATATGCCACGCGATCCTGATTGTATTTCCGGTTGCCTATGTGGCTTGCCTGATGGATGGAGAAATTCATAGGCTGTAATCGTAATATAATGCGGGCCTGTCGCACAGCGATTTATTTCCAGACCTGATTCCGGAGCTTTCGATGATACTCAGCATGACTGGTTATGCCAATGCCAGCAAGGAACTTTCCAGCGGTTCGCTGTCGCTGGAATTGCGCGCAGTCAACCACCGCTATCTGGACATACAGCTGCGCATGCCCGACGAATTGCGCAGCCTTGAAAATGCGCTGCGCGAGATGATTTCGGCGACACTTCAGCGCGGCAAGGTCGAATGCCGCATCAGCCATGCTGCGCGCGAGATGCAAGGCGGCACTGCTCTGAACAAAGAACTGCTGCAGCAGTTGGCCGACTGGAACAGGGAAGTGCAATCCGCTCTGCCTGATGCCGCAAGCCTCACTGTTTCCGAGGTGCTGCGCTGGAACGGCATGTTGGAAACGCCAAAGGGTGCTTCCGATGAGCTGCGCAGCGCGCTGCTCAACCTCATGAAGCAAGCCCTGGACGAGTTCACTGCATTTCGCGCCCGAGAGGGTGAAAAGCTTGCAGCATTCTTGTCCGAACGCATGGAAAAGATCGAAGTACTGCGCCTTGATGTGATGCCGCATGTGCCATCGGCAATCGCCGCATACGAGGCGCGCCTCATCAAGCGGCTTCAGGATGCGCTGCAGATTGCCGACGATGAGCGCGTAAGACAGGAAATCACGCTGTTCGCAAGCAAGATCGATGTGGACGAAGAGCTCTCGCGCCTCGAAAGCCATATTTCCGAGATGCGCCGCATACTCAAGCAGGGCGGCGCCGTCGGAAAAAGACTGGACTTTCTGATGCAGGAACTGAACCGCGAAGCCAATACGCTGGGCTCGAAATCGGTCGATGCGGAAGTGTCGCGCAGCGCGATGGAGATGAAAATTCTTATCGAGCAGATGCGAGAACAGATTCAGAACTTGGAATGACAACTCGAAACCACTGATCGGAGCCCTTAATGTCTGGAAACCTATTCGTCGTCAGCGCGCCATCCGGTGCCGGGAAAACCAGTCTGGTCCACGCATTGCTCGCCACCAATCCACAGATCGCGCTTTCCGTCTCCTACACCACGCGCAAGCCGCGCGAGGGAGAGGTGGACGGCGTGGCCTACCACTTCGTGAGCCGCGATA
>JAJXTH010000003.1:29359-132057 GCA_021783995.1 Pseudomonadota bacterium | reverse complement strand
TTGGGACGGCACGCTGATGGACTCCACCGCAGTGATCGCGGGATCGATACAGGCCGCCTGCAGGGATCTGGGTTTGCAGGTGCCAAGTGACGAGGCTGCGCGCCACGTGATAGGCCTGGGTTTGTCGCAGGCGTTGCGCCATGCAGTGCCCGATGCGCCAGAGTCGATGCATGGACAGCTGGCTGACAGGTATCGCCATCATTTCCTGGCGCAGGATCAGGAGATTCCGCTTTTCAGAGGAGCGAAGGAGACGATAGCCGAGCTGCATGGCAAAGGCTATGCGCTGGGAGTTGCGACGGGAAAGAGCGCAGCAGGATTGAGCCGGGCTCTCGACGCGACAGGAATGAGGTCTTATTTTCATGCGACGCGCACGGCAGATCAGACCCATTCGAAACCGCATCCTGCGATGCTTTTTGAACTGATGGACGAATTGGGTGTCAGTGCCGAACGAACACTGATGGTGGGAGACACGACGCACGATGTGCAGCTCGCCAGGAATGCTGAGGTCGATGCGGTGGCCGTATCTTTCGGCGCCCACCCTGAAAAAGAGCTGCTTGCCCTGGAACCGTTGGCGCTGGTGCGCGATTTCGGGGAGCTGAGTGCCTGGTTCGAGAGCCACGCATGATTGAAACTTGAGGAACGATATGTCGGATCAAAACTGGGAACGCAATGTTCTGGAAAAACTCGCGATGTCGGCGGTGCAGGAGCAGCGCCGTGCGCGGCACTGGGGCATATTCTTCAAGACGCTGACGCTGGCGTACCTCTTTCTCGTGTTCTTTGCGCTGATGGGATGGATAGGCAAGAGCGACGGCGCACTGAGCTCGGGTGAGCATACGGCTCTCGTGGACATGGAAGGCGTGATCGCAGCCGATAGCCCCGCGAGTGCAGACAACATGATTTCCAGTCTGCAGGATGCGTTCAAGGACAAGGACACCAAGGGCGTGATCCTCCACATCAATAGCCCAGGCGGAAGTCCGGTGCAGGCAGGCCAGATCAATGATGAGATTCGCAGGCTGCGCGCGAAGTATCCTTCTATTCCGCTCTATGTCGTGGCGGGAGACGTGTGCGCGTCCGGCGGCTATTATGTCGCTGCCGCGGCTGACAAGATCTTCGTCGACAAGGCGAGCCTGATAGGCTCGATAGGCGTGCTGATGGATGGCTTCGGCTTCACCGGAACGATGGAGAAACTGGGTGTTGAGCGACGCCTGCTGACTGCTGGATCCAACAAGGGATTTTTGGATCCGTTCTCGGCACTGCGTCCAGATCAGGAGGCGTATGCCAAGCAGATGCTGGAACAGATACACCAGCAGTTCATCGCTGTGGTGAGGCAGGGCAGGGGGGCTAGGCTAAAGGAAACGCCGGACACCTTCAGCGGTCTTGTGTGGAACGGCCAGGCTGGAGTCGAGATGGGACTGGCGGACGGCTATGGCAGCGTTGAATCCGTCGCGCGCGATGTGATCAAGGCTGAAAATGTCGTCGATTACACGGTGAAGGAAGGGATTGCCGACAGGCTGGCCAAGCGTTTCGGCGCGGGCGTGATGAGCGCGATCGGCTATTCTGCGATTGGTGGATTCGCGCTGCGCTAGCGAAGCAGAGGCTTCAGGGCTTGCAATACGTTCTCCATGATGTGCGGCTGCGCATCGGCAGAAGGATGTAGGTTGTCGGCCTGGAACTGGTTTTCTTTCACGCCGTCGAGCAGGAAGGGCAGAAGCCTGACGCGGTTGTTCTTTGCGATCCTTGCGTACATGTCCTGGAATTTCCCGGTGTAAGAAGAGCCGTAATTGGGCGGAAGTCTCATGCCTATCAGAAGCGCCTGGGCGCGGGCCATTGCAATCTGACTCAGCATGGCGTTTAAATTCGTCTCTGTTTCTGAGAGGCTGTACCCGCGCAGGCCGTCGTTCGCGCCGAGTTCGAGGATAACGACCGAAGGGTGGTATTGCCTGAGCAGCTCCGCGATGCGTTCACGGCCCCCAAGTGAGGTCTCGCCGCTGATGCTGCCGTTGATTACCCTGTAGCCTTGGCTGTCGATTTTCTGCTGCAGAAGATAGGGCCAGCTCTCCGGGATATCCAGGCCGTAGCCTGCTGAAAGGCTGTCGCCGAATATCAGTATATTCTTTTCGGCATGCGCGGATATGGGCAGCCACAACATGGCCAGCAACAGAAAGGTCTGGAAGGATGAGTTTCTCATGAGTGCAATTGTGCAGGCGATAGGCCTTGGCAAGCAAGTATCGAGTGGAGGCAGTAAGCTCACGATCCTTCATGAGGTGAGTTTCTCGGCATCAGAGGGGGAGAGCGTCGCCATCGTTGGCGCTTCGGGCTCCGGGAAGTCAACGCTGCTCGGGCTACTCGCGGGCCTCGATGTGCCAAGCAGCGGGACCGTGATGCTCGGAGGGCAGGATATTTTTCTGCTCGACGAGGACGGGCGGGCGCGTCTTAGGGCAGAGCTTGCAGGCTTCGTGTTCCAGTCCTTTCAGCTCATGCCGGCTTTGAGCGCGCTTGAAAACGTGATGCTGCCTCTGGAGCTGAAAGGCGTGAAGGATGCAAAGTCGCGCGCGATGGAGTCCCTGGTAGCCGTGGGGCTTGCTGATCGCAGCCATCATCTGCCCAGACATCTGTCAGGCGGCGAGCAGCAGCGCGTCGCGTTGGCCCGCGCCTTTGTCGTGCAACCGAAGATCCTGTTCGCGGACGAGCCCACCGGGAATCTGGATGCGGATACGGCATCCCAGGTCATCGATCTGATGTTCGAGTTGAATAGCCTAAAGGGCGCAACGCTGCTGCTCGTCACGCATGACGAGGTGTTGGCCAGGCGTTGCGGAAGGCAGTTCTGCCTTTCCGGAGGTAAAGTAGTTCAGGGTTGATGTTTGAATGCAGCTTTTCATTCGCTGCGGCTGAATTCAGTATCTGAAGTATTTCTGAAGTGAAATGTTGTTTTTTTTGTTCACCAGAACAGTATATAGAATTGAAATTCGTGAAAATATGTTTCGTGCAAAAAATCCGATCAAAGGAGCGCTTTCCAGGAAGCGTAATCTCGCATGCGCTTTGCCTAATGCCTGAGCGAGAGAGTCATCCTTATATCTGTAATCTATGGATTCTGATGGCTGTCCTCCATTGTTCACGGGGATGGATTCGATGGCGACCAATTTCCTGTCAATGTTGAATGCCACAAACGATTCAAAAAAAGAAACTGAATGAATATTGTTTTCAAACGGTCTGTCCGATTTTAAGAGGCCGAATCTATGGTTTATGCCATCAACAATGTTTTTGGAATACGATATGAACGATTGTCTGGATGGGGCACCAAACTCTTTCATATAGGATGTGTGTGTGTCTTCAACGACTAAAAGGCCGCCATCTTTTATCGCTGGGACCATAGACACAACCGTGGTGATCTGTTGTTCATAAGTATGGCCGCCGTCATCGAGCAGAATATCGACAGGACCGATTTTTTCTTTGAAATCATCCCAGAATTTTTCATCTGACTGATTGCCGATGAAGATTTCAAAGCCGCTCGCCTCCCATTTCTTTGCAAGCGGACTGAAGTCTATACCGATGATCCTGGCGTTTTCACCAAAAAAATCCCGCCACATGAACAGGGAACCGCCATTCAGAACACCTACTTCCACAAACACGATTTTTTTTCCCACATAAGGGGAAAATAGCTTGTCGTAAATATCAAAATACGTAGAGTGCTTTATGCTTAAATAGGGGCTTTTGTTGTAAGACGCAAAGCTTGACGGGAGTTCGCTCATTCTGTGCCTTTCACCTGGTATGCATTAGTTGAAGATGGATTCATTGCTAGCGTTCCTGGCTTGAAAAGCGCCTTATTATGCAGTCGCCATATGATTTATCGAATGGTATTGTATAAAAATTGGCTAATTGTAAGCAGTGAAGTATCGCACAAAATTAGCATGTCAACCATATCATGAGTCGACAGGGATGGCTGATACAGTTAATCGTCAGAACCTGTTCTTGTGGAATGCGGCGGATTGAAGCTACAGCCGGCGCAAAGCTGCGGCTTCCCGCGCAATGCGGATTACAGCAGGACGAGGTTGTCCCTGTGCACGATTTCGGCATCTCCCCCATAGCCCAGGATGGATGCGATCTCGCGGCTTGCATGCCCCTTGATTCGTGCCGCCTCTTCGCTGCTGTAGTTGACGAGCCCTCTGGCAATGTCCGAGCCGCTTTCGCTGACGCATGCGATTACGGATCCTCGCTGGAACTCTCCGAAGACATGCTTCACGCCGATCGGCAGAATGCTCTTGCCTTCGCTGGCTATCGCCCTGATTGCGCCATCGTCCAGCACGAGCTTTCCTGCTACCTGAAGGTGGCCTGCGAGCCATTGCTTGCGCGAGGCAAGCGGGAGGGATGGTGCGACGAGCAGCGTGCCTATGGCCTCTCCTTCGAAGAGCCTCGTCAGAACATCCGGTTCATGCCCTGAAGCGATCGCGGTGTGCGCTCCGCTTCTTGCAGCGCGCTTGGCGGCGAGTATCTTCGTGATCATGCCGCCGCGGCCTATGCTGCTGCCGGCTCCACCCGCCATTTTCTCGAGTTCGGCGTCTCCGGCCGTGGCCGTGCTGACCAGGGTTGCACCGGAATTCTTGCGCGGGTCTGCAGTATAAAGGCCGCTCTGATCGGTCAGGATCACCAGCGCGTCTGCATCGATCAAGTTGGTGACCAGCGCGCCCAGCGTGTCGTTGTCGCCGAACTTGATCTCGTCCGTGACCACGGTATCGTTCTCGTTGATGATGGGGATCACCTTGAGCGCGAGCAGGGTGGTGAGCGTTGCGCGAGCGTTGAGATAGCGCTCGCGGTCTGCAAGGTCTGCGTGGGTAAGGAGCAACTGGGCCGCATGCAGGGCGTGTCTGCGGAAGCAGGTTTCATAAGCCTGGACCAGACCCATCTGTCCTACCGCGGCGGCCGCCTGAAGCTCGTGAAGCGCAACGGGACGGGTATGCCAGTTCAAACGTTGCATGCCTTCCGCGATTGCGCCGGATGACACCAGGACAACTTCATAGCCTCGCGCATTGAGAGAGGCGATCTGCCTTGCCCAGTTGGCAAGCGCCTCAAGGTCGAGGCCTGCTCCCTGGTTTGTAACGAGGCTGCTGCCCACCTTGACGACGATGCGCCGGCAATTTGTCAGTACTGTTTTCATCCTCAATCCTGCATCCTGTTTTTACAGCGAACCGGCATCCGACTCCTGTGCGCTGTCGGCTATCATTTCCTGCTCGCGCGCATTCGATTCAAGAAGGTGCTCCATGATCGCATAGGTCAGCTCCTTGCATCCTTCTCCTTTGATCGCGGAGATCACGAAATACCTGTCGTAGTCGGAGAATTCCTTGAGGAATGTCTCGACCTTCTCGTCCCGGTCTTCAAGAAGATCGACCTTGTTCAAGAGCAGCCAGCGCGGTTTCTCATAAAGCGACTTGTCGTATTTTCTGAGCTCGTTGAGTATCGCGCGCGCCTCGCTCACGGGATTCGTTCCCTCGTAAACGGGCGCGATGTCGACGAGATGCAGAAGCAGGCGGGTGCGAGCAAGGTGCCTCAGGAACTGGTGGCCAAGCCCCGCGCCTTCTGCCGCACCCTCGATCAGCCCCGGTATGTCCGCAATGACGAAGCTCTTCTCGCTTGATACGCGCACGACGCCCAGATTGGGATGCAGTGTGGTGAAGGGATAGTCGGCGACCTTGGGGCGCGCTGCCGATACCGCGCGTATGAAGGTGGATTTCCCCGCATTGGGCATGCCCAGAAGGCCGACGTCTGCCAGCACTTTCAGCTCGAGCTGCAGCGAGCGCTTCTGCCCCTCGGTGCCAAGAGTGAACTGACGCGGCGCGCGATTGGTGCTTGACTTGAAGTGCAGGTTGCCAAGGCCTCCCTTTCCGCCTTCGGCGAGAAGCGCGCGCTCTCCGTCGTGGGTCAGGTCCGCGATGACTTCATTGCTGTCAAGATCGGAGATCACGGTGCCGACAGGCATGCGCAAGATCACGTCGTCAGCTCCCTTGCCGTAGCAGTCGGAGCCTCGGCCAGGCTCTCCGTTGCGCGCCCTGAATGTTTTCGTGAAACGGAAGTCGACCAGGGTGTTGATGTTGCGGTCCGCTTCCGCATAGACGCTCCCGCCGCGTCCGCCGTCGCCGCCGTCAGGTCCGCCCTTCTCGATGTATTTCTCGCGACGAAAGCTCGCGATGCCATTGCCGCCATTGCCTGCGATGACTTCGATTCTGGATTCGTCTATGAATTTCATCTTTTGCGCGCCATGAATGAAAAAAGCCCTACCTTGCGATAGGGCTGATCTGTTTTCTGTCGTATCGGCTTAAGCCGGAACGATCGAAACAGTCCTGCGCTTTTGTGCGCCCTTGATCGCGAACACCACGCGCCCTGTCACCAATGCGAACAGCGTGTGATCCTTGCCCATGCCGACGTTCTCGCCGCGATGGAATTCTGTTCCGCGCTGGCGAACGATGATGCTGCCCGCAGAGATCAGTTCGCCGCCGTAGCTCTTCACGCCGAGTCGTTTCGAGTGCGAGTCGCGGCCGTTACTGGTACTGCCGCCGCCCTTTTTCGATGCCATGTTCTATCTCCTTATGCGGAAATGCCGTCGATGCGGATTTCAGTGTAGTTTTGACGATGTCCCTGGTTTTTCTGGTAGTGCTTGCGGCGACGCATCTTGAAGATGCGAACCTTGTCGCCACGACCGTGGGAGACGATGGTTGCGGCAACAGAAGCACCTTGCAACATGGGCTTGCCGACAGAAAGCTTTTCGCCGTCGGATACCATCAGAACCTTGTCCAGCACGATGGCGCTGCCAACGTCGCCTTCCAAGAGTTCTACCTTCAATGTTTCGCCGGAAGTGACGCGATATTGCTTACCACCGGTTTTAATGACTGCGTACATAACATCCTCGCTTGAATGCGGTTTTAGTTACGGCAAGGCTAAAGACCATGCCTTCACTGAATTCGTTTTACAGAGCCGCGCATTATACACAAACCTCCGCGATAAGCAAAATGGTTTTTCGCGATCGGTCGGTGCACTGGCTTATTGATTGCCGATGACCTGTTCGAACGGGTTTGCGAGCGGCTCGGTTCGGATCGGCTGAGAACAGCAATGCGCTTAGCGGCGCATCGAATCGAAGAACTCCGCGTTGTTCTTGGTCGCCTTGATCTTGGTAAGCAGAAACTCCATCGCCTCGAGCTCGTCCATCGGATAGAGCAGCTTCCTCAATACCCATATCCTCTGCAGCACATCCTGCTTGATCAAGAGCTCTTCCTTGCGCGTGCCCGAGCGGTTGATGTTGATCGCAGGATAGATGCGCTTCTCGGCCATGCGGCGATCCAGGTGGATCTCCATGTTGCCCGTTCCCTTGAATTCCTCGTAGATCACGTCGTCCATGCGAGAGCCGGTGTCGACCAGCGCTGTCGCGATGATGGTGAGGCTCCCGCCTTCCTCGATGTTGCGCGCAGCGCCGAAGAAGCGTTTGGGGCGGTGCAGCGCATTGGCATCCACGCCGCCTGTCAGCACCTTGCCGGAAGACGGAATGACCGTGTTGTATGCGCGCGCCAGGCGTGTGATCGAATCCAGCAATATCACTACGTCCTTCTTGTGCTCGACCAGGCGTTTGGCCTTTTCCAGCACCATCTCTGCGACCTGAACGTGGCGGCTTGCGGGTTCGTCGAAGGTCGACGCGACCACTTCGCCGCGCACGGTGCGCGTCATCTCGGTGACTTCCTCTGGGCGCTCGTCGATCAGGAGCACGATCAGCACCGCGTCGGGATTGTTCGACGAGATCGAATGCGCGATATGCTGCAGCATCACGGTCTTTCCGGACTTGGGCGATGCGACCAGCAGGCCGCGCTGTCCCTTTCCTATGGGTGCGATGATGTCGATGATGCGGCCCGTGATGTTTTCCTCTGCGCGTATGTCGCGTTCCAGAATCAGCGCCTCGGTGGGAAATAGCGGCGTCAGGTTTTCGAAGAGGATCTTGTTCTTCGCGTTCTCGGGCGGTTCACCATTGACCTTGTCCACTTTCACCAGCGCGACATATCGTTCGCCGTCCTTGGGTGTTCTTATCTCGCCTTCTATCGAATCGCCCGTGTGCAAATTGAAGCGGCGTATCTGGCTCGGACTTACATAGATGTCGTCAGGACCCGCGAGGTAGGATGTGTCGGGAGATCTCAGGAAGCCGAAGCCATCCGGAAGAATTTCCAGCGTGCCGTCCCCGTATATGCTCTCGCCTTTCTTCGCATGGCTTTTCAGCAGGGCGAACATCAGGTCCTGCTTGCGCATTCGGTTTGCGTTTTCAATCTGGTTGGCCGCAGCCAGTTCAACGAGTTCGGTGATGTGTTTGGTCTTTATGTCGGATAAATGCATAGCGATGCACGAGGTAGATGATGAAGTGAGGATGGAGCAGGTATGGGATCGGCCACCCGCATGGCCTAAGCGAAAAGCCTCTTGATGGGCTATGCGGGTGCGAGAATAAACGCTTTAGATGTGGCTGTCAATAAATGCGGTAAGTTGCGACTTGGACAGTGCACCGACTTTGGTGGCTTCGATGTTGCCGTTCTTGAACAGCATCAGCGTGGGGATGCCGCGCACGCCGAACTTCTGCGGGGTCTGCTGATTCTCGTCCACGTTCAGCTTGGCGACGGTCAGGCGGCCTGCGTATTCCTTGGCGACCTCGTCGAGGATCGGTGCGATCATGCGGCAGGGGCCGCACCATTCTGCCCAGTAGTCGACCAGAACTGGAAGAGTCGCCTGGGTGACATCGGTCTCGAAAGTGGCATCGGTTACGTATTGTATGTGTTCGCTCATGTTTTGAATCTCGCTATTTGGGGTTCGAAAAACCGTAGTGGGTTGAAAACTCGGTGCATCGTATCTAAAAAAATGCGAGCTGTGAAGTGCGATGCAATCCTTTGTGGCGGTATGGGAAATGGCAGGCTGACCTCAGCTCTGCTAGAATGCCGCAAATTTTGCAACCGGAGTGCAGACATGACGTATGTAGTTTCTGAAAGCTGTATCAAATGCAAGTTCACGGATTGTGTGGATGTGTGCCCTGTTGATTGTTTTCGCGAAGGCCCGAACTTCCTGGTGATCGATCCTGACGAGTGCATAGACTGCACGCTTTGCGTCGCCGAATGCCCTGTCGAGGCAATCTATGCTGAGGATGATCTGCCCGAGACGCAGCGCCATTTCACGGCATTGAACGCGGAGCTTGCAAAGCTCTGGGCACCCATCGTCGAGAAGAAAGATCCGCCTTCCGATGCCGACGACTGGATGAACGTGAAGGACAAGCTGCATCTGCTCGAAAGATGAAATTCCAGGCAGCCGCCTGATCGCGGCATGAATCTTTACCGCTGCGTAGCACGGCATATCCTCTCCAGCCATGAGCCGCCCGATCTGCGCGGCGCTGTCGTTCTTCTTCCCAATTACCATGCGGCCAAGCCGCTTGCCAGGGCGCTGGCGGATGAGTCCGGTCTTCCCGCACTCTTGCTGCCACAGATGACGACACTTGCGGACTGGGTTGAAAGCATAGACCTCAAAGTGGAGGTGCGGACGGATGCTCAGCGCACCGCCCTGCTTTACGGTGCGCTGCGCGACAGGGACTGGTTTCCGGATGCGAACCTATGGAGCCTTTCCCGCGAGCTACTTGCCCTGACGGACGAGCTCACCCGCCACAGGGTAAAGCTTCCCGATTCGACAGAAGAATTCGCAAGACAGCTTGGCCTGGCCTACAGGGCGAAACAGGGGCAGACGCTGCAGTTCGAGGCGCGCGTGGTCCACGAGCTCTGGTATGCGATGGCGGCATCAAGCGAAATTGACGAGCGCTCAGCATATCAGATGAAGCTTGGCATGCTCGCAGGCCGGATCGCAAAACCGCTTTGCGTGCTGAGGACCTGCGAGCCTTCCATCGAGGAGGTGCGCTTTCTGGAAGGCTGCGAGGAGAGGGTCGATGTCAGGATATTTGACATCAGGACGATGGCCGAAGAGCCCTTGCTTGCCACGTCGCTTTTGCATGACGAATATCAGGACCTCATGAGCGCGGTCTCAGTGCTCAAGGCTTCCCCGTTCAATTCTGAAGGGTCGAGGAAGGTGAGGCTCTTCGGTGCGCAGGGGCTGGAGCAGGAGGCGAAGGCGGCGGATGTGCAGATAAGGCGCTGGCTGCTGGAAGGAAGGAAAAGCATCGCCGTGGTGGTGCAGGACAGGCTGGTCGCAAGGCGGCTTCGCGCTTTACTTGAACGCGCAAGGGTCGAGGTCGAGGACGAGACGGGCTGGACTTTTTCGACGCTCTCGGTGAGCAACGTGCTGATGCGCTGGCTGGAGGCGCTGAAGAGAGATTTCTATTACCAGGACCTGCTCGACCTCCTGAAGTCCCCCTATCTATTCTTTGAAGATCCTTCGGGGCGCAAGCAGGCAGCGTATCTTTTCGAACAGTTGGTGCGCCGCCACGGCGTGATCGCGCATATCGAGGATTACATCGGGCTTGCCGAACGCGAGTCTCCGGATCTCATCCGTCCTCTGGTTCGTCTTCGACAGGCGGCGCGCATATTTCAGAAGACAGTGGACGGAAGGCAGAAGACAGAAAAGAGACTTGATTTTCCGCTTGCAAAATGGCTTGAGGCGCTGCTGGAGAGTCTCGAGATACTGGGTGTCTCGGAAGGGTTCAGGGGGGACGATGCGGGCAGGCAGCTTTTGCAGCAGCTCGCGATCTGGCAGGATGAGATGTCTTTTGACAAGACACCTTTCAGCTTCTCAGAATGGAGGCGCTGGCTTGCACAGCAGCTCGATCTCATCACTTACCGGGATATGCGCGTCGAATCCCCCGTGATGTTCACGCACCTCGCGGCTACACGCTGGCACAGCTTCGATGCGGTCCTATTGCTGGGAGCGGACGCGGCTCACCTTCCTGCGCCGATGAATACCGGACCCTGGTTCAACGATGCGGTGCGTTCATCCCTTGGTCTTCCCCTTTCATCCGAACAGAGAAAGAAGGTGAGCGACGATCTCTATTGTCTTCTGGCGATGAACGATGAAATCCTCATAACCTGGCAGGCGGGAAAAAATGGCGAGCACAATCTGTTAAGCCCACTTGTTGAGATGATGCGCACAGTGCACAAGCTTGCCTTCAAAGCAGACCTTTTGGACGATGAGCTTGGCGAGCTGATCGAGTCCGCTCAGGTTGAGCTACAGGAACCGGGAAGCCGTGTGCGGGATGCGGGAGTGAGGGTGCGGGGGGTGGGAGGAATGCCAAATCCTGCCATTGCAGTGGCGCTCGTTCCCAGGAAAATTTCGCCATCCGGATACAACTCGCTGATGGCCTGCCCCTACCAGTACTACGCTCGTCATGCCTTGGGCCTGAACGAGATCGACGAGGTGCGGGAGACTCTCGACAAGCGCGACTACGGAACTTGGGTGCACGAGGTATTGCAGCGCTTTCACGGCGAAATTCCCTGCGTAAAGGAAATGGGGAAGGAAAATGCAGAAAAGGAGATGTTGAGAATCAGCGATGAAGTGTTCGCAGAGGGCATATCGCGCGACTATCTTGCGGAAGGCTGGTTCATGCGGTGGCGCAATCTTATCCCGCCATACATAGACTGGCAGCTGGAAAACGAAAGATCGGGCATGAGGTGCCAAGCATGCGAGCTATACATCGAAACCGAGCTCGACGAAAACATCAAGCTTCATGGAAAACTCGACCGACTGGATGCCGGTGAAAATGGTGCGAAAAGGGTGCTCGACTACAAGACGAAATCTGCAAACCAGCTGAAGGGGATGATGAAGGATTTGGGCGAGGACGTGCAGCTTGCCTGCTATGCATACATGTCGAATGCTTCTGATGCCGCATTCGTGAGCCTGGACGAAAAGAAGGTGGAGTCAATCGCGCTTGGCGAAGACTCCGGGGAACTGACAAGGCAGAACATCGAACGGCTGAAGAAAGTCTTCGAAGATATCAGAAACGGGCAGGGAGTTCCTGCAAACGGCGCGGACAGGGCCTGCATCTACTGCGAGATGAAAGGGCTTTGCAGGAAAGGCGAGTGGGAGACGGAGCGGAATCGAGGATTGCAGATTGAGGATGGCGGCGCTAATGGATAATCGTATGGCGCTTGATCCGAAAAGGAGCGTAGTGGTCGAGGCGTGTGCCGGAAGCGGCAAGACCTGGCTGCTGGTGTCGCGCATCATTCGCCTGCTTCTGGATGGGACTAAGCCTTCCGAGATACTTGCGATCACCTTCACCCGAAAGGCGGCGCAGGAGATGCAGTCGCGCCTTCGCGACTGGCTGTTTGAACTTGCCTCCAAAGAGGAGGATGCCCATGTGTGTGATTTTCTGCAGCAGCGCGGGATAGCAGATGCTGACATGGGGGGGATGCTGAAGCGGGCCAGGCTCCTTTACCAGCAGTTCCTGCTTGCCGAGCCTTCGATCACCATCAGTACTTTCCACGGCTGGTTCATGCAGATATTGCAACGCGTGCCGATGAGCGGAGGATTCCAGCTTGCCGAAGAGAATTCCGAACTCATGCGCGAGGCATGGGAGACTTTCCTTGACGGGCTGCATGAAGACCGCGAGGGTGAGACATCGAAATCGATGATGTACCTTTTCGGGAATTTCGGGATTTTCAATGCGCAGAAGCTTCTGCAGGGCTTTGTCGAAAAAAGGGCCGAGTGGTGGACCTATTCCAGAGGACGGGATGCATACTGGGCATGCGAGGAACTGCAGAGGGAATTCGCGGTATCCGATCCCGAATTTGATCCATTCGAAGACTGGGGCATGTGCGGAAACAGTGAAGAGAGGCTCTTTGCGTTCACCATACAGCTCGCATTGAATGGAACCGACAAACAGAAGGAAAGCGCATCGGAAATCGAAATGGCCTGGACTGAAACGGAACCCGAAAGAAGGTTCGAAAAAATATGGCTGCTGCTTTTTACGGAAAAGGGATCTCCGCGCTCCTTGAAGCCCACGAAGAAGCAGAATGAGGATGCTTATCTTCATACGCGGGATGCGCTGCAGAGCAGTCTGCTTTCCGCGAAAGAGGAAATGAACAGGATAGAGGCGGTGAAGATGAACCGCGCTGCGCTTCTGTGTGGAACTGCGCTGCTCGAAACCTATCAGTCTTTGAAACTTCGCCAGCAGCTTCTGGATTTCACCGATCTCGAGTGGCGCGTGCACCAGCTGCTTGGCGAAAGCGACCATGCCGAATACATGCAGTACAAGCTCGACAGCCGCTATCGCCACGTGCTGCTCGACGAATTCCAGGACACCAACCCGTTTCAGTGGCAGATACTCCAGTCCTGGTTTGCCGCATCTACAGCTGCAGACACAAAGCCCAGGGTGTTTGTGGTGGGCGATCCGAAGCAGTCCATCTATCGTTTCAGACGCGCGGATGCGAGGCTGTTCGATGTGGCGCGGGAATACCTGGAGAAAAACTTTGATGCGGTGCACCTGAAGAAAAACGAGACGCGCCGCAATGCGCCTGCCGTGCTGGAGCTCGTGAATGCAATATTCGAAGGGATGGAAGAGTATCAGGGATTCGAAAGGCACGAGGCGCACCGCAAGGATCTTGCAGGCTGCGTTGAGGTGATGCCACTCGAGCCGGGGGCAGGGGATGCAAGACTGAAGGTGGAAGAGGGTACTATCAAATTGCGCAACCCTCTGTTCGAGGCCTATCCAGAAAAGGAGGAAGGCGCGCGCGACATGGAGGCTTCCATGTTTGCACAAAAGGTAAAGGAGATTGTTGGAGGCTGGCAGGTCGAGACTCGAGCTGCGACCTATTCCGACATCATGGTGCTGGTCAGAAAAAGAACGCACCTCGTTGCCTACGAAAAGGCGTTGCGCGAGCTTGCGATTCCCTATCTCACATCGCGCCGAGGCGGGCTGCTCGATACGCTTGAGGCATCCGACATACAGGCGCTGCTCAATTTCCTGGTGACCCCGTTCGACGATCTGGCGCTCGCGCACGCGCTCTGCACGCCGATATTCTCCTGCAGCGATGAAGACCTGATGCGGATTCGGGAATCAGTGATCGGGAATCAGGAATCAGGAATCGGAATACAGATTGCGGCAGGAGAAACTGAACTGCATTCTCCTTCCTTTATCCTGAATCCTGAATCTTGGTGGAGCCGCTTGAGGATGCTTGCGGAAAACGGTGATGCATCTCCAGAAATCCTGCGCGCAGCAAGGCTGCTTCAGGGATGGATGCTGCTAGCGGACAGGCTGCCGGTGCATGACCTTCTGGACAGGATCTTTTTCGAAGGTGATGCTCGGGTACGTTATGCAAATGCGTCGCCCGAATCGATGAGGGCTGCGGTGCTTGCAAACCTGCAGGCCTTTCTTGAGATCGCGCTAAGCGTGGATGCGGGACGCTATCCCAGCCTGCCGGGATTCTTGCGCGAGCTTGCCGAGCTTCGCCGTGCGGACGAAAACGACTCTCCCGATGAAGGGCGTGTCGCCGAGGCAGGCAATGCAATAAGAATCTACACGGTGCACGAGGCCAAGGGATTGGAGGCCCCCATCGTCTGGTTGCTGGACGCGAACGCCGCATCTCCGTCGGACAAGGGGTACGGGGTGCTGCTCGACTGGCCTACAGGAAAAGAATCGCCTGCGCATTTTTCCCTTTATGCGGACAAGGAAAGCCGAGGCGCTTTCCGTGCGGAATATTTCGAGAAAGAGGAAAGAATAGCCCGGCGCGAGAACCTGAACCTGCTCTATGTTGCGATGACCAGGGCCAAGCAGTACCTGATCGCAAGCGGCAACGGCAAGCTCATCGAGGGAAGCTGGTATGATCTGATCTCAAAAGCCAGGCGCACAGAGAGTCAGCCGGTTCTGGTGCAGGATCGCGCAGCACAAACCTTGCCTCTCGAAACAAAGCAAAGACAGATCGACGAACGGCTGCTTCATCCTGTTCCGACGGGAAGGAGAAAGGCTAGGCTTACCGAAGAGCAGAGATACGGCATCATGCTGCACAGCCTGATGCAGCACCTGAAGAGCGGGGAGGATGGGTCCTCCCTTCAGCGCAGGCTCAACATCGATCCATCGCTGATGCCGGAACTTCTGAGAGGGGCGAAGGCAATCCTCGATGCGCCTGAGCTTTCACGCTTCTTCGACGAAAACTGCTATGTTTCGGCGGCGAACGAGGTTGAATATGTGAATGCATCCGGGGAGCTGAAGCGCATGGACCGCCTTGTCGAGTTCGAGTCGGAGGTCTGGGTGCTCGATTACAAGACTGGTTTGGAGATTGCGGATCACACTGAGCAGCTCGAGGAATACCGCGCGGCGATGCAGGCTGTGTATCCCGGAAAGAAGGTGCGCTGCGCGCTGATATATTCAGGCGGAAAATTCGCTGAAACCTGACAAATGAGCTGTGGTATTATTTCGCCACTTCAATTTTATCCCTGCAACTTTCATATAAAGGAAAAATCATGGAACATGCACTGCCAGCTTTGCCCTATGCGATGGATGCATTGCAACCCCACATGTCCAAGGAGACATTCGAGTATCACTACGCCAAGCACCATCAGGCCTACGTGACCAATCTGAACAATCTGATCAAGGGCACGGAATACGAGTCCATGGACCTCGAGTCCATCATCAAGAAGGCCCCTGCCGGCGGCATCTACAACAATTCCGCGCAGGTCTGGAACCACACCTTCTTCTGGCACTGCATGAAGCCTGCTGGCGGTGGCGCACCGACAGGCGCGCTGGCCGATGCGATCAACAAGAAGTGGGGAAGTCTGGACGAATTCAAGAAGGCTTTCCAGACATCGGCTGTCGGCAACTTCGGTTCGGGTTGGACATGGCTCGTGAAGAAGGCCGACGGTTCCTTGGACATCGTCAACATGGGGGCTGCCGGCACGCCGCTGACCACGGGCGACAAGGCGCTTCTGTGCGTCGACGTGTGGGAGCACGCCTACTACATCGACTACCGCAACCTGCGTCCCAAGTTCGTCGAGACCTTCATGAACAATCTCGTCAACTGGGACTTCGTCGCGAAAAACTATGCATAACGTTTTTGTGTTCGTGCAAAAACCGTGAAGGAATGGGGGAACGATACGTTCCCCTTTTTTTCGCGATGATTTACGGTTGAACGGGTTTGTTCCTGGGTGTTTTTCCCGCGTTCTTTTTGCACTGAGTATGCCTTGCCATTGCATGAGATTTCGCACAACAGCAGGCATTGTGATATCCTTTCTGTCGTTGGGTTTAATAATAATTGGCTAGAGCCTGCATCATGTATTAAATGGCTGCCCCACAAATTCTTTTACGCATCTTTCCGTGAAAAAATTCCGTTCAGACAGTGCAAGGTCCATTCATCATTCACCTGGTTTTTATGGCCATGAGGTGAAGATCGGCTTCGGGAGTCGGTACTGCAAGAAGAAATTCGCCGATGCTGCCCAAGATCCTTCTGCAAGTGGGGCAGGAAAACAATAGTCCGCTTGCAATCTATGGTCACTTTTTCATGAAACGCTACAGAGCGGCATTGCTGCCGGAGTCGATTGAGGCATGAGGCTCAGAAATCGCTTTCTTCTTCTGACGTTGCTGATTTTCCTCGGATTCATCCTGGCTGTGTTCGTGCTCGCAAGGCAGATGCTGGACAACCTGAATCAGGGGTGGGGCAGGCAATTTGCAGAAAGGCAGGTCGAGGCGGACAAGAATCGCACGCTGGTGCCGCTGATCAATGAGATCGGACTGGCAAGGAGAATGGCATCCGACCCTGACATCGTTTCATTTGCCTTGGACGAGGACAATCCTGTCGCAAGGAAAAAGGGAATGGATGCGATGGAACGATATCGCGCCCTTTTCAGCGACCATAGTTACTTTGCGGCAATTGCAAGGAGCGGGGATTATTATTTTTCGGATTCAAGGGGGGGAAGTCGTAATGGCGAGCCACGCTACGTTCTGAGCAAGGGCAATCCCAATGACCGCTGGTTTTACGCCACATTGAAAGATGGCAGAGATTATCAACTGAACGTGGATCCGGATGTTCATCTCGGGATAACCAAGGTCTGGATCAATGTGCTTATCAGATACGGGAATGAGACATTGGGGATCGTCGGAACCGGTATCAGCCTGACTGATTTACTGAAACGTACGGTAAGCGTTCCACAAAAGGGCATCGAGAACTTTTTTGTCGACAGGAACATGGCCATCCAGCTTCACAACGATCCGAGGCTCATTGACTACATGAGCGTTGCAAAGCAAACCAAGGATCATGTCAATCTGGACGTGCTGATCAAGGATCGCGATGATCTCGAGAAAATCGGCAAGGCTTTGCGCGAGGCGCAGCAGTCTCCGGGGAGCGTCAAGACTCTCTGGGTCAGGTATCAGGGGGCGAGGTACATGCTGGGCGTATCCTACCTCCCCGAAGTAAACTGGTTTGACTTGACCCTGATAAATCCGCACGAGATGAATTTCGCGAGGGACATGGGGTCAATTCCGGTCTATTTCTTTCTGTCGTTGCTAGCTTCTCTCTTCCTGATGGGATTTGCACTGCACCGGTGGGTGCTGGTTCCGATTTCCGTGCTGATGAATTCGGTCGAGAAAATCAACCGGGGCGATTTTGACATTGCGCTCCCCGGTCAAGGTCTGGGAGAAATTTCCGAATTGTCTGACTCATTCTCGAAAATGGCACAATCCATCAGGGGAAACAGGGAGCTGCTGGAGTCGGAAGTTCGGAAACAGACCGAGGAACTGCAGAATGCGAATTGCCTGCTGCAGCAGGATATACGCGAGCGCGAACTGGCTGAGGCGGCGGTATTGGAGAAGGAATACCACTATCGCATGGCAATTGAAACCTCGGCAGATGGTTTTTTTATGTTCGATGAGCTTGGGAAGCTCCTGGAAGTCAATGATAGTTATGCGCGAATGTCCGGCTTCATGAGGGATGAACTGCTGAAAAAACATGTCTATGATCTTGATGCAAACCACGATAAGGAGCTCGCGTCTGCAAAGATCGAAAGCATTATCCGCAATGAGGGGCATGAGAACTTCGAGACCAGGCACAGGAAAAGAGATGGGAGCATCTTCCCCGTTCGCGTGTCGGTTTCCTGTACGGCAGAGGGAAGGATATTTTTCGCCTTCATCACGGATTTGACCGGCCGGAAGGAGGCAGAGGAAGCCATGCAGCTCGCATCGCTGGTCTACCAGAACTCGAGCGAAGCGATGCTCGTGACAGATGCCGAGAACTGCATCATTGCGATCAATCCCGCTTTTACGGACATAACGGGTTATAGGCTGGAAGATGTCAAGGGAAAAAATCCCAATATCTTTGCATCCGGCCTTCATGAAAAGGATTTCTATCGGGCCATGTGGCATTGCATAAACCTTGACGGCTATTGGCATGGAGTCGTCTGGGACAGGCGCCGGGATGGGGAAAAATGCGCCATGCAACTGAGCATCAATACCATCAGGAATGATGCTGGTGAGGTATACCGGTATGTCGCGCTGATGTCCGATATCACGGAGAAGAAAAAGTCTGACGAGGTGATCTGGAGGCAGGCAAATTATGATCAGTTGACCGGTTTGCCAAACCGCCAGATGTTCTATGACAGGTTCGGGCTTGAGACCAGGAAAATCCATCGCAATGGCAGAAAACTCGCCCTTTTGCTGATCGATCTTGACCGGTTTAAGGAGATCAACGATACCCTGGGGCACGACAAGGGCGACATGCTGCTGGTGGAGGCTGCCCAACGCATCCTTGATTCGGTGCGCGAGTCGGATTCCGTCGCCCGTCTCGGGGGGGATGAGTTCGTCGTGATTCTGCCGGATATTGAGGATTTGTCAGGCGTCGATCGGATCGCTCAGAATATCATAGACAGGCTGACTGAACCTTTTCTTTTGACAGGAGAGGATGCGTTTGTTTCTGCGAGCATCGGCATCTCGGTCTATCCGGATGATTCGGAAGTGATGGACGACCTCTTCAAGGGTGCGGACCAAGCCATGTATGCGGCGAAGGATGCCGGGCGCAACCGCTTCCGATATTTCACGAGGGAAATGCAGGAGGTGGCGCAGAGGCGGCTGCGCCTTGCCAACGACATGCGACTTGCGTTGAGCCATAGCCAGTTCTGTGTCTTTTACCAGCCTATCGTGGATATGAAAACTGGAGAGTTCTTCAAGGCGGAGGCATTGATAAGGTGGCTCCATCCGGCGCGCGGGATGATCAGTCCGGCGGAATTCATTCCGCTTGCAGAAGAAACCGGGCTGATCGTGCCAATCGGAGACTGGGTCTTCAAGAAGGCCATAGAGCAATGCAAATTCTGGAGAGGCAAATACCCGAGATTCCAGATGAGTATCAACAAATCACCGGTGCAGATGCGCAGCAAGGACTCCCTGATGTGGAACGAATATCTCAGGATGGCGGGCGTTCCCGGTCAGGCGGTATGCATTGAGATTACCGAGGGGCTGCTGATGGACCCCGAGCCACAGGTCAACAGGAAGCTCCTGGAATTCCGGGACGACGGAATACAGGTGTCCATCGATGATTTCGGAACGGGTTACTCATCGCTGTCCTACCTCAAGGAGTTCGATATCGATTACCTCAAGATCGACCGCTCCTTCGTCAGAAATCTTGCGCCGGGGGCAAGCGATCTCGCTCTTTGCGAGGCGATCGTGGTTATGGCGCACAAGCTAGGGATGAAGGTCGTGGCAGAAGGAGTGGAAACCGAGAGCCAGCGGGATCTGCTGCGGCAGATAGGATGCGATTTTGCCCAGGGCTACCTTTATTCACCTCCTGTATCTGCGGAGGATTTCGAACTTCTTCTGGAGAGGCAGGAAATGCCACTCACCTTTTCATGACGAGGATTAACACGCACACAAACTAAAAAAGCCCACCACAAGGGTGAGCTTTTTCAGTTCAATGGTGGAGATGGCGGGAATTGAACCCGCGTCCGCAAGCCCTCTACAGGCAGTTCTACATACTTAGCCTGGCTGTTTGATTTGATTCCGGACACGCCAACCGGCGGGCTTGTACGGAACGAGTCACCTTGGTTTTAGCTCCGGTCAAAGTGACCCTGACCGGCACGATTCCGTGTAAATGACCTCAACTCATCTCAGGCTTGCGCCATCGAGCCCCTCCACGGACAGCAGGGTGTGAGGTCTGGCCTTAAGCGGCTAGAGCGTAGTTTTCGTCGTTTGCGACTATTTGTTTCCAGCTGATTTACGAGGTTGCGGGTCCTCGGTATGCCCTACTCTGCTTTGCAACCCACGTCGAAGCCAAGTCATCCCCAGTTTCAAAGTCTGCGAATTGTAGCATGCGTATGACGGCGATTGCCATCTGAAGTTCCGAAAATCGCCCGGATTCCGATATTTCCTCCGGGGGAGTCGAATGTGAAGCGGTGTTTCTGGCTTTTACCTGATGATCGGTGTTATTGTCGGGTATCAGCAGAAAAGAAAATGTCATGAGAATTTGGGTCGACGCAGATGCATGTCCGGTAGTCATCAAGGAAATCCTCTATCGCGTCGCCGCCCGTACCCAGATTTCGCTCACGTTGGTTGCCAACAAAATGCTGCGAGTGCCCCCTTCACCGTGGATCAAAGCACTGCAAGTCCCTGGCGGCTTCGATGTAGCAGATCAACGCATCGCGCAGGAGGTGCATGCCGGCGATTTGGTCATCACTGCTGATGTTCCGCTTGCAGCCCAGGTCATCGCCAAGGGAGCGACCGTCATCGATCCGAGAGGCGAACTGCTGACTGAAGCCAATATTGCGGAGCGTCTCGCCATGAGAAATTTCATGGATACCCTTCGCGGCAGCGGGGTGGAGACGGGTGGTCCGTTAGCCTTTTCCAATGCGGACCGACAGGCGTTCGCAAACCGGATTGACAGGCTATTGGCAAAGCGGCGCTAGGCGACCGGGATATTTACATCTGCGAATCGTAGTAGTAATGCATGGAGTCCGGGTCATATTCAGGATGCAAGGACATTTGCTCGGCCATCGCATCGCCCCTTATCTCTTCGCTGCTGCGCTCGTCTGGGCACATGAGAAACAGCAAGGAAGCGGCAATTGTATAAGTCGCATATTTTGTCTGCAGGATGTTCATCATGATGATTTTCTCCCAATTCCAAAATTAAATGGAGGCAGCAAGAGGTGTTCGGCAAATTTCGTGCTGCTGCTCCAATCTGGCAATTCTGCAATATAAGCAGTATGTCATTACATAGGGATAAGAACTTCTCGGGTGGGGAAAGTTCAGAATTATTTATATCCTATGTATATATAAACATTAAACGTTATGCATTAATGTTAATATACATCCAAATATTGCTTGCTGCAAGCAATAGTCATTTGTCACTGTAAATGAGCCTGAGCGGGGTGGGGTTTGGGATTGGAGGAGCGAGTATCTGCCTAGCTTCGGCCTCTCTGTGCATGAGCAAAGGCTCAATCGGCTGCTCGAAGGCTTCGAAGGCAAGTTCACCAGCGGCAAGTGGGCAGCTATCGCCAAGTGTTCGTCGGACACGGCGCTGCGTGGCATCAATGACCTGATTGCGCGGGGCGTATTGCGAAAATCGGATGCGGGCGGGCGCAGTACCAGCTACGAGCTGAACGGCCGGTCAGAGTAGATGAATTCTCCAAATAGACTTGGCTTGCATGCGGACAGCGTCTTCATGGATCCCTGCTAACTCATTCGCAAGGAGTTCAAAATGATAGTGATGGCGGGAATTGAACCCGAGTCCGCAAGCCATCCACAGGCAGTTTTAAATACTTGGCCTGACTGTTCGATTTCGGTATGCACAACGCTGCTTTGATCTGCGACTCACGACAAAGCCGGTTCATCTCTCTTGACATTTACTCCGGGGAGTTTCGATTGGGAAACGGTGTATATTGTTATTCGGGCGCGATCAGGTCGAGAATCTCGACCGGGTTGTCTATGATCGCCTCCGCTTGCCAGAAACCGAGATCGGCATTTTCATCGATGTAACCGTAGCGTGCGATGATTCCGGACATGCCAGCCGCGTTCGCAGCCTGCATGTCGCGAAGGTCATCGCCCAGATACAGGCATTGGGAGGGCTCTGATCCTATAGTCCGGCAGGCGTGAAGCAGGGGTTCCGGGTGTGGTTTTGCATGAGCGCATGTATCGCCGCTCACGAGACAGGCTGCGCGTTCTGCATAACCCAGCGCCTGCATCAGTGGGAGCGTGAAGCGGTGCGGCTTGTTGGTGACGATTCCCCATCTGATCTGCCGCTGCTCGAGGGTGTCCACCAGTTCAGCCATGCCTGCGAAAAGCTCTGTGTGGACGCTGATATGGTTTTCGTAATAGTCAAGAAAGATGTCGCGCAGACCACCGAATTCGGGCATTTCCGAGGTAACGTTCATGCCAACCTTGAGCAGTCCGGCAGCGCCGTGCGAGGCCTGGGGGCGCAGAACTGAAAGCGGCAGAGGCGGCAGATTATTCATGCTCCGGGTATGGTTCAGGGCGGCGGCCAGGTCGGGCGCGGTGTCGGCGAATGTGCCGTCGAGGTCAAACAGCACCGCTTGAATATTGCCCTCTCCAGCACTGGCGCGCTCCCCTCCCCCGTGCACGGGGGAGGGGTTGGGGGAGAGGGGGTTAATCATGCCGGCATGCGACCAGGTAGTTCACGCTGCTATCCTGTCCCATGGAATAGGTCTTCGAGAGCGGGTTGTAGCTCATGCCTGTCAGATCGGCAACGGTGAGGCCCGCATTGCGGCAGTGCTGCGCGAGCTCGGAGGGCTTGATGAATTTGGTGTAGTCGTGCGTGCCGCGAGGCAGCATGTTGAGCACATATTCGGCGCCTATGATCGCGAAGAGATAGGACTTCGGGTTCCTGTTGAGTGTCGAGAAGAATACCCATCCGCCTGGCTTCACGAGCGTTGCGCATGCCGAAATCACGCTGCCGGGGTCGGGCACATGCTCCAGCATTTCAAGGCAAGTGACGACGTCAAAGGACTGGGGCTGCTCCATGGCCAGCGTTTCCACGTCGACCTTGCGGTAATCGACCTTGCTGCCGCTCTCCAAGAGGTGCAGTTTGGCTACCTGCAGTGCCTTGTCGGACAGGTCTATCCCCGTGACGACAGCATTCATTTTCGCCATGCCTTCTGACAGGATGCCTCCGCCGCAGCCCACGTCGAGCACGGTCCTTCCCGAAATTCCGGCCAGGCTTTCGATGTAGTTCAGGCGCAGCGGGTTGATGTCGTGCAGCGGCTTGAATTCGCTGTTGGGATCCCACCACTTGTGGGCAAGCTGCGAAAATTTCTCGATTTCGATCGGATCTGCGTTGCTCATGCTAGGCTCGATTGGGTTGCTATGGCGCGACTTTAGCAAAACTTGACCCGATCACCAACTGTTCCTGAGCGTGGACTTTGGGCGCGATCGTTGAACTGGCGGGGGAATGCCTGTTCGTGATAGACTCACGAGCTGACTTCTGGGCTTAATAAACACTATACACATGGAACAATTCGCGAAAGAAACTTTGCCGGTCAGTCTGGAAGAAGAAATGCGCAGGTCCTACCTGGACTATGCGATGAGCGTGATAGTCGGGCGCGCGCTGCCGGATGTTCGCGATGGATTGAAGCCTGTGCATCGCCGCGTGCTTTATGCGATGCACGAACTGTCGAACGACTGGAACAAGGCCTACAAGAAATCCGCCCGTATCGTGGGCGACGTGATCGGTAAGTATCATCCCCACGGCGACACCGCGGTGTACGACACCATAGTCCGCATGGCCCAGCCATTTTCGCTGCGCTACATGCTGGTGGACGGCCAGGGAAACTTCGGATCGGTCGACGGCGACAATGCCGCTGCGATGCGTTATACAGAGATCCGCATGGCAAAGATCGCGCACGAGCTTCTGGCCGATCTCGACAAGGAGACGGTGGACTTCGGTCCGAACTACGACGGGTCCGAAAACGAGCCGCTGGTGCTTCCCTCCCGCTTTCCCAACCTCTTGGTGAACGGATCTTCCGGCATTGCGGTGGGCATGGCGACCAACATACCGCCGCACAATCTTTCCGAGGTGATCGACGCATGCCTTGCGCTGCTGAAAAATCCCGACATGGACATCGAGGAGCTGATCGAGCTCGTGCCTGCTCCCGATTTCCCGACTGCAGGCTTCATCTACGGCCTGGCAGGGGTGAAGGAGGGCTACCGCACTGGGCGCGGCCGCGTGGTGATGCGCGCGCGCTGCCACTTCGAGGACATAGGCCGTGGCGAGCGCCAGGCGATCATCATAGACGAGCTGCCGTATCAGGTGAACAAGGCTGCGCTGCTTGCCAAGATTGGCGAACTGGTGCGCGAGAAGCGCCTGGAGGGCATCTCCGAGATCAGGGACGAGTCCGACAAGACCGGGATGCGCGCTGTGATCGAATTGAAGCGGGGCGAAAACGCCGAGGTGCTGCTCAATAATCTGTACAAAGAAACGCAGATGCAGGACAGCTTCGGCATCAACATGGTTGCGATCGTGGATGGTCAGCCCAGGCTTCTGAACCTGAAGCAGGTGATGGATGCATTCCTGCGTCACCGCCGCGAAGTGGTCACGCGCAGGACGATCTTCGAACTCAGGAAGGCCAGGGAGCGCGGCCATGTGCTGGAAGGGCTTGCGGTTGCGCTATCCAACGTGGACGAGATCATTGAACTGATCAAGGCTGCGCCTTCGCCGTCGGATGCGAAGCGTGAGCTGATGGCGCGCGCGTGGCGCTCAACACTGGTCGAGGAGATGCTGAGCCGCGTGAGCGATTCATCGCGCCCGGAAGGGCTTGCTCCCCAGTTCGGTCTGATAGAACAGAATGGATCGCTCTGCTACCGCCTGTCGGACGCGCAGGCGCAGGCGATACTTGAGCTCAGGCTGCAGCGTCTGACGGGAATGGAGCAGGACAAGATCATAGGCGAGTACCGCGAGGTGATGGACAATATCACCGATCTTCTCGACATCCTTGCCACACCTGGGCGCGTGACCGCGATCATAGGCGAGGAGCTTGCGGCCGTGAAGGCGCAGTTCGGCGATGCGCGCCGCAGCGAGATCGTCACGCACACGCACGACATGAGCATGGAAGACCTGATTCCTCCCGAGGATGTGGTGGTCACGCTCTCGCACGGCGGCTACATGAAGGCGCAGAAGATGGACGAATACCGCGCGCAAAAGCGCGGAGGGCGCGGGCGCCAGGCGACCAACAACAAGGAAGACGACTTCATAGACAACCTGTTCGTCGCGAACACGCACAACTACATCCTTTGCTTCTCGAACCGAGGCCGCGTGTACTGGATGAAGGTGTACGACGTGCCGCAGGGTGGCCCTGCCGCGCGCGGCAAGCCCATCGTGAATCTGCTGCCGCTCGAAGAAGGAGAGAAGATCAATGCGATACTGCCTGTCGCCGAATTCAATGATGACAGATACGTGTTCTTCGCGACAGCCAACGGCACGGTGAAGAAGACCAGCCTCACGGATTTCTCGCGCCCGATGAAGCGCGGCATCATCGCGATCAATCTCGACGAGGGGGACTACCTGATAGGCGTCGCGCTGACAGACGGGAAGCACGACGTGATGCTGTTTTCCAACGGCGGCAAGGCGGTCAGGTTCGACGAGAACGACGTGCGCGAGACGGGCCGTTCATCGCGCGGCGTGCGCGGCATGAAGCTGGCATCCAGTCAGCAGGTCATCTCGCTTCTGGTTGCCGAGAACGAGCAGCAGAGCGTTCTGATCGCGACCGAAAACGGTTATGGCAAGCGGACCCCGGTCGGAGAATACACGAGGCATGGGCGGGGAACCCAGGGCATGATCGCGATCCAGGCATCCGAACGAAACGGCCGCGTGGTGGCTGCGACGCTGGTGAATGGGGATGACGAGATCATGCTGATAGGTACCAATGGCGTATTGATACGCACCAGGGTCAGGGAGATACGAGAGATGGGCCGCACGACCCAGGGGGTCACGCTGATGAACCTCGAGAAGGGCGAGAAACTCGCGGGCCTGAGCCGCATCGCCGAGTCTGGCGAGGAAGAAGAAAGCCCGCAATCCTGAATACTCAATCCTAAATTAATGGAGCGAAGCATATGACCATTTACAATTTTAGCGCAGGTCCTGCCGTGTTGCCGAAGGAAGTGTTGCAGCAGGCCCAGGCGGAAATGACAGACTGGCAGGGCAGCGGAATGTCGGTGATGGAGATGTCACACCGCGGCCGTGAGTTCATGGAGATAGCCGCAAGAACAGAGGCCGATCTGCGCGAGCTTTTGAACATCCCATCCAACTACAAGGTGCTCTTTTTGCAGGGGGGCGCTTCCATGCAGTTCGCGATGGTGCCGATGAACCTGCTGCGCGGAAAAGCTGCCGCGGATTATCTCAACACCGGGGAGTGGTCGAAGAAAGCGATCTCGGAGGCGAAAAAGTACGGGGCGGTCAATGTGGTCGCATCGGGAGCCGACAGGAATTTCACCTATGTGCCGGATTTTTCGACATGGAATTGCGATAACGATGCAGCCTATCTGCACATCACGCCCAACGAAACGATAGGCGGGGTCGAATTCGATTGGCTGCCCGAAGTTTCCGTGCCCATCGTCGCGGACATGTCCTCGAACATTCTTTCGCGTCCGATGGACGTCTCGAAGTACGGGCTGATCTATGCGGGCGCGCAGAAGAACATCGGCCCTGCGGGACTCACCATCGTTATCGTGCGCGATGATCTGATCGGCAACACTGTCGTAGGCACGCCGACCATGCTGGATTACAAGACGCATGCCGACAACGATTCGATGTATAACACGCCGCCTACCTATGGCATATACATCGCGGGGCTGGTGTTTCAGAAGCTGAAGGAGAAGGGCGGGATCGCGGCGATGGAGAAGACGAACATCGCCAAGGCGGAGCTTCTGTATTCCGCGATAGACGGAAGCGAAGGATTCTATCTTTGCCCGGTCGACAAGAAAAACCGCTCGCGCATGAACGTGCCCTTCACGCTGAAGGATGCATCTCTCGATGGCGAGTTCCTGAAGCAGGCCGATGCGCGAGGGTTGTTGCAATTGAAGGGGCACAGGTCGGTCGGCGGCATGCGCGCTTCGATCTACAACGCAATGCCGGTCGAAGGGGTTAAGGCGCTCGTAACCTTCATGGGCGAATTCGCAAGGTCTCACGTCTGACCATGGCATACCGCATCCTCACCATCAACAAGATATCGGGCAGGGGGCTCAAGCGTTTCCCGGCAGAAAGTTATCAGGTGTCTGCGGAAATGAAGGATCCCGATGCGATCCTAGTGCGTTCCCAGAACATGCACGACATGGAGATTCCGGCAAGCGTGAAGGCGATCGCACGCGCGGGTGCGGGAACCAACAATGTGCCGGTCGCAAAGATGAGCGCGCGAGGCATACCCGTCTTCAATGCGGCGGGCGCGAACGCCAATGCGGTGAAGGAGCTGGTGGTGGCGGGCATGCTGCTCTCGGCGCGCAACATCGTGCCTGCGCTGCAGTTTGTCGCTGGTCTCGAAGGGGATGATGAAGCGCTGCACAAGATGGTTGAAGACGGCAAGAAACAGTTTGCCGGAACCGAGCTGCAGGGGCGCACGCTCGGCGTGATAGGGCTGGGCGCGATAGGCCGCCTTGTTGCTGATGTCGCGCTGAGACTGGGTATGAGCGTATACGGTTTCGATCCGGAGATCACGGTGGAAGGCGCATGGAGCCTCTCCTCACAGGTAAAAAAAGCGCAGAGCATAGAAGAGCTTCTGCGCCACAGCGATTACGTCACGCTGCACGTGCCGCTGCTACCCGCCACGCGCAACCTGATGGACACCGCGCGCGTGGAGGCAATGAAGCAAAATGCGGTGCTGCTCAATTTTTCCAGGGACGAGATCGTCGATTGCGATGCAGTGCTGAAGGGACTCGAGGGGGGGGGGCTGCGCGCCTATGTTTGCGACTTCCCGGCGCAGAGGCTGCAGGGGAAGTCCGGCGTGCTTGCGCTGCCGCATCTCGGTGCATCCACCGAGGAGGCGGAAAATAACTGTGCCGTGATGGTGGTTGAAGAAGTGCGCGAATACCTGGAGAATGGCAACATCACCAACTCGGTGAATTTCCCGACACTCGTGATGCCCAGGGAATCGGCGTACCGGCTGGCTCTGGCGAATGCCAATGTGCCCAACATGCTGGGGCAGATATCTTCGACGCTCGCATCGGCAGGCATCAACATACACACGATGATGAACAAGTCCAGAGGCGAGATGGCCTATACGCTGGTCGATACGGATACCGTTGTTCCCGATGACCTGATCGCGAAAATATCCGCAATACCCGGAGTGCTGATGGTGAGGCCACTGGTGGAAAGCGCATGAAAGATCAGCTCAAGCAGTGCCGGGAACAAATCAACCGCATCGATGACGAGCTATTGAGGCTGCTCAACGAGCGCGCAGCGATAGCAGAGCGCATAGGTCACCTGAAGGAAGACGGAATTATACTGCGTCCCGAAAGAGAGGCGCAGGTTCTGCGTCGCTTGCAGGAATCGAACCCGGGGCCGCTCGGAAACGAGGCGATTGCCGCGCTTTTCACAGAAGTGATGTCGCAGTGCAGGGCGCTGGAAGCCCCGATGTCTGTCGCATATCTGGGCCCTGAGGGCACTTTCACGGAGGCTGCCGCGCTGAAGCGCTTCGGCAGCGCGATCGTAGGCAATTCATGCGCGACCATAGACGATGTGTTCCGTTCCGTGGAAAACGGCATATCGCAATACGGGGTCGTGCCTGTCGAGAATTCCACAGAAGGCGCTGTGGGGCGCACGCTCGATCTGCTTTTGCAGAGCGGGCTTTACATCTGTGGCGAGGTGCAGCTTGCGATACACCAGTGTCTGCTTGCGACGCAATGCGATCTGAAACTGATCGAAACCGTCTATTCTCATCCTCAGTCCCTGGGGCAGTGTCAGGGCTGGTTGAATCAGAATCTTCCCCATGTCGTGCGCGTGCCTGTGTCCAGCAATGCCGAGGCCGCAAGGCTTGCGGCTGAACACCCTAAAAGCGCTGCGATCGCGGGTAGCCAGGCTGCGCTTCATTTCGCATTGAGGCTGTGCGTGGAAAACATAGAGGATGACCCGAGAAACACCACGCGTTTTCTGGTGCTGGGCAAACAGCAGGTGACAAGCTCGGGACGCGACAAGACCTCGATGGCCTTGTCAGCTGAAAACAAGCCGGGCGCGGTTCACGGGCTGCTGGCGTCACTGGCGAAGCACAATGTCAGCATGACCAAGTTTGAATCCCGCCCTTCGCGCTCGGGTCTCTGGGAGTATGTGTTCTTCGTGGACATAGAAGGGCATCAGATGGATGGGAGGATCGCGATCGCGCTGGAGGAATTGAAGCGCTCCGCCGCATTCGTGAAGATACTGGGATCATATCCGGTCGCGGTGTGATTTTTTGATTTTTTAGAAGAGCCAAATGGATTATTTAGAACTTGCGCCGGAGTATATACGAGCGATAGCGCCCTACCAGCCAGGCAAGCCCATCTCGGAGCTCGAGAGGGAATTGGGCATAACCGATATCGTGAAGCTGGCCTCCAACGAGAATCCTCTGGGGGCGAGCCCCAAGGCGCTGGCGGCTGCGAAACAGGCGCTCGACGAGATCGCGCTGTATCCGGATGGGAACGGATATGCGCTGAAGGAAGCGCTGGTGCAGCGTTTCGGTGTGTCCTTCGGGCAGGTTTTTTTAGGCAACGGTTCCAACGATCTCCTGGAACTCGTGGCGCGCGCTTTCCTGACGGTTGGGGACCGTGGGGTCTATTCCGAGCATGCGTTCGCAGTCTATCCCCTCGCGATACAGGCCGTGGGTGCCAAAGGCGTATGCGTGAAGGCGAGGGATTTCGGCCATGACCTCGATGCGATCAGGAATGCCGCGGTGGAGAACCGGGCCAAGCTCGTGTTCATCGCGAATCCGAACAACCCTACAGGCACCTTTCTGGAAGGATCGGCGCTACATCAATTCATGAAAGCCTTGCCGTCCGACATCCTGGTCGTGCTGGACGAGGCCTACAATGAATATCTGCCTGAAAACTGCCGATACGACAGCGTCGCGTGGCTTTCCGAATTCCGTAACCTGATCATCTCGCGCACCTTTTCCAAGGCCTACGGACTTGCAAGCCTGCGCGTGGGTTATGCGCTGGGCGATCCGGAAGTCGTCGACATGATCAACCGTGTGCGCCAGCCCTTCAATGTGAACAGCGTGGCGCAGGCTGCGGCACGGGCTGCGCTGGAAGATGCGGAATTCGTGAGGCAAACTTTCGAGCTGAATCTTGCCGGCATGAAACAGCTGACGGAAGGTCTGACAGCACTGGGACTGGACTACATACCCTCGTATGGCAACTTCGTCAGCTTCAGGATTGCGGATTCGGCAAGGGCATACCGCCGACTTCTCGAATTGGGCGTGATCGTGAGGCCCATTGCCAGTTACAATATGCCGGACTATTTGCGCGTTTCCATTGGACTGGAAGCGCAGAACAAGAAATTTTTATCTGCATTGCAGCAGGTGCTAGGAGAATCAGCATGATCATAGTGATGGGAAGGGATGTCACCGACGAGCAGATCGGCGCGGTGGTGAAGAAACTGGAGGTGGCGGGTCTTCAGGCCAACATATCGCGCGGCATAGAGCGTACTGTGATCGGCGCGATCGGCGACGAGCGCCAACTGACCGTCGAGATGTTCACGCCACTGCCGGGCGTCGAATCGGCGATGCATATCGCGAAGCAGTACAAGATCGTCTCTCGAGAATCGCACAAGGCCAACACCGTGATCGACATCAACGGTATTCCGCTCGGCGGCAACCAGGTTCAGATCATCGCGGGTCCCTGTTCGGTCGAAACGCAGGAGCAGATGGACCTTTCAGCAAAATATGTGAGCGAGGCGGGATGCAGGCTGATGCGCGGCGGTGCGTTCAAGCCCAGAACCAGTCCCTATACCTTCCAGGGAAAGGGTGTGGAGGGTCTCGAGATTTTCAGGAAGGCAGCCGACAAGTACAACCTGCCCATCGTGACAGAGCTGATGGACGTGCGACAGCTCGACATGTTCATGCAATACGACGTGGACGTGATCCAGATAGGCACCCGCAACATGCAGAACTTCGATCTTTTGAAGGAGGTCGGGCGCATCAACAAACCCGTGATCCTGAAGCGCGGCATGTCGGCCACCATCTCCGAATGGCTGATGGCAGCGGAATACATTGCTGCAGGCGGAAACCACAATATCATATTCTGCGAACGCGGCATCAGGACATTCGAGACCTATTACAGAAACGTGCTGGACGTGACCGCGATCCCGGTCTTGAAGAAGGAGACGCATCTTCCCGTGATCATCGATCCTTCGCACGCAGGTGGAAAGGCGTGGATGGTGCCGGCGCTCTCGCAGGCTGCGATCGCTGCGGGCGCCGACGGGCTCCTGGTGGAAATGCATCCCACTCCATGCGACGCCTGGTGCGATGCGGATCAGGCCCTGACCCCCGGGGAGCTCAAGGAACTGATGCGCACGCTCTCTGCGATAGCTTCCGCGATAGGCCGCACGCTGTAGATACCAGATGGGCAAAGGGCGCCTCGAAGCTTTCAGCGATGGCGTCATCGCGATCATCATCACCATCATGGTGCTGGAGATGAAGGTGCCAAAGGGTGGCAGTCTCGCCGCGCTCATCCCGCTGCTTCCGGTTTTCATGAGCTATGTGCTGAGCTTCATCTATGTCGGCATATACTGGAACAACCACCATCACATGATGCATAGCGTTCAGCATGTGAGCGGATGGATGCTTTGGGCGAACCTGCACCTTCTTTTCTGGCTTTCGCTGTTTCCCTTCGTCACGGGGTGGATGGGGGAGAACCACTATGCAGCGCTACCTGCCGCACTCTATGGGATAGTGCTGTTCATGGCAGCGATCGCATACTGGATCCTTCAGACGACCATCATCAGGCAGCAGGGCAAGGGCTCTCTGCTGGCAAAGGCAGTGGGAAGCGATCTCAAGGGAAAAATATCGCCTTTGATCTACCTCTTTGCAATCCTGATGTCCTTCGTTGATTACAGAATTGCCGAAGGGCTATACGTGCTGGTCGCGATCATGTGGATCGTGCCCGACTGCAGGATAGAACGCGCGCTGGCATACGGCGAGGAAGGCAAACATGAAAGACACTGAAATTCGATTCAACAAAATCGTGATTTTCGGCGTAGGCCTGATAGGCGGCTCGTTTGCGCTCGCGTTGCGCCGAGTCTGTCCAGAGCTCGAGGTCGTCGGATTCGGAAGAAGCGTCGAGACTTTGAGGTTGGCGAAAGAACTCAGTGTCATAGACCGAATAGGCGAAGACCTGGAAAGCGAAGTGAGCAGCTCGGATCTCGTGATGCTTGCGACCCCTGTCGGGAAGATGGGCGAACTGATGGGAAAGATCGCGCCCTTTCTGGGAGAGCGAACTCTGATCACGGACGGCGGAAGCACCAAGAGCGATGTGGTGGCAGCGGCACGCGAAAACCTTGGCGATAAAATTGCGCAATTTGTTCCCGGTCATCCGATCGCAGGCGCCGAGCTCTCGGGCCCCGAGGCTGCGCGCGCTGATCTTTATCAGGACAGGCGCGTTGTGCTGACGCCTCTTCCAGAGAATTCGAAAGAAGACGTGCTAAGGGTGAGAAAAGTCTGGGAGGAGTGCGGCGCGAACGTGAGCGAGCTTGCGCCGGATCAGCACGACGCAGTGTTCGCAGCGGTGAGCCATTTGCCGCATCTTCTTTCATTCGCGCTGGTGCACGACATCGCTTTGCGGCAGAACAGGGATCTGCTGCTCTCTTTTGCCGCGAGCGGTTTCCGGGATTTTACCCGCATCGCGGCAAGCAGCCCGGAAATGTGGCGCGACATCTGCATGGCCAACCGTGATGCGCTGCTCAGGGAGCTGAAAGGCTATGCAGACGAGCTCTATGCAATCTATCAGGCGCTGGAAAAGAACGACGCGGAAAAACTTGAAAACATATTCAGCATTGCACGCGATGTGCGCAGCAACTGGAACCAAAACTGACCATGAAAGAATATATCGACCTCCCCCCATTGCTGTCTGCAAAAGGCAGAGTGCGTTTGCCTGGCTCCAAGAGCATCTCGAACCGCGTGTTGTTGCTCTCGGCACTTTCCATGGGCACGACAGAAGTGCACGACCTGCTGCATTCGGACGATACGGAGCGCATGCTCGATGCGCTTGATGCACTGGGAAGCAGCGTCGAAAAAACCGAGGACGTATATCGCATAACCGGATGCGGAGGAAATTTTCCGGTCAGAGAGGCGAAGCTTTATCTTGGCAATGCCGGGACCGCATTCCGTCCACTGGTTGCGGCGCTGGCACTTTCAGGAGGGCGCTACGAACTCTATGGCGGAACTAAAGAGACTCCAGGCGGGCGCATGCACGAGCGCCCCATAGGAGACCTTGTCGATGCGCTTCGCCAGTTAGGAGCCGACATCGAATACCTTGGTTTTGATGGTTATCCGCCATTGAGGATAAAGCCCGCGATGCTGGCGGGCGACGTGGTCGAAGTGAGAGGGGATGTGTCCAGCCAGTTTCTGACGGGGCTGCTGATGGCACTTCCTCTGCTGGGGCGCACGGTCAGTATAGAAGTGGCGGGTGATTTGATCTCGAAACCGTATATAGAGATCACCCTTGCGATGATGGAGCGCTTCGGCGTCAGAGTCGAGCGCCAGGGATGGAAGCGCTTCGTGATTTTCGGTGGTCAGCGCTACAAGAGTCCGGGAGAAATCTTCGTCGAAGGGGATGCATCCTCGGCATCGTATTTCCTGGCTGCTGGCGCGATAGGCGGAGGTCCTGTGCGCGTCGAGGGCATAGGGAGTGAGAGCGTGCAGGGGGACGTGCGCTTTGCCGAAGAGCTGCGGAAGATGGGCGCAAAAATCGAGATGGGGCCCAACTGGATTGAGGCGAAGGGGCCTGATGGCGGCAGGCTCAAGGCGATCGATCTCGACTGCAACCACATTCCGGATGCGGCAATGACGCTGGCCGTCGTGGCACTTTTTGCGGATGGAGAGACGACATTGCGCAACATCGCGAGCTGGCGTGTGAAGGAGACCGACAGGATCGCCGCGATGGCGAAGGAACTCGGGAAGGTCGGAGCAAAGGTGGAGGAGGGCGAGGATTACATAAGTGTTGAAGGTTTGAGGAATGAGGATAAAGAAGCGCGTGAAGGAGCAAAGCCGCAGGTTCTTCCCGATCCTCGATCCTCGATCCTCAATCCTCAGTCAGGCATAGACACCTACGACGACCATCGCATGGCGATGTGCTTTTCTCTGGCTGCATTCGGTGCCTCGGGCATGCGCATCAACGATCCCGGATGTGTGGCAAAGACTTTTCCGGATTATTTTTCAGCTTTTGCCGGCGTGACCAAGAGCGTTCCCGTGATCGCGATAGACGGCCCTTCCGCTTCAGGCAAGGGCACTGTCGCGCAGCGCGTGGCAGAGAGGCTGGGCTTCAACTATCTCGACAGCGGCGCACTGTACCGGCTGCTCGCCATGGCTGCGCTGCGCGACAATGTGGCACTCGACGATGAGTCGACGCTTGCATCGCTGGCAGAGCGCATGAATGTGGAATTCAGGGGGGAGAAAATCTGGCTGGACGGCGTGGTCATGGGCGAGGAATTGCGCGGTGAAGTCTGTGCCGCAGCGGCATCGAAGATTGCGGCCCTGCATGCTGTCAGGGAAGCGCTGCTTGCCAAACAGCGCGCGTTCAGGCGTGCACCGGGTCTCGTGACAGACGGGCGCGACATGGGTTCCGTGGTGTTTTTCGATGCGCTGCTAAAGATCTATCTGACCGCCTCCGCCGAAGCGCGTGCCGAACGCCGATATAAGCAGTTGAAAGAAAAAGGAATGGATGCTAATATTACCGACCTTTTGCAGGATATCAGGGCGCGGGACGAGCGTGACATGAAGCGCAGCGCCGCCCCCTTGCAGCAGTCCCCGGATGCAAGCTTGCTGGATACGACCTCCTTGACGATAGATCAGGCGGTAGATTCAGTGCTCGCGGGCTACTGGGAAAAGGCCCCATAGGGATGGCCCTTTGGGTTTTTAACCAACCTCTGTGCAAACAGAAAACTTTAGGTGTATTTCGATGAACGCAACCGTTGATGCAGCAATGAACCCAGATAGTTTCGCCGCCATGTTTGAAGAAAGTCTGACGCGCAAGGAAATGCGCGCAGGCGAATTGATCACCGCGCAGGTCGTGCGCATAGACCACAACGTGGTGGTCGTCAATGCAGGTCTCAAGTCCGAGAGCTGGATTCCTGTCGAGGAATTCCTGAGCGACAAGGGAGAGATGGAAGTGTCGGCAGGCGATTTTGTCACCGTCGCGATCGAGTCTCTGGAAAACGGCTATGGCGAAACCAAGCTGTCGCGCGAAAAGGCCAAGCGCCTTGCTGCATGGCATGACCTCGAAGTCGCCATGGAAGAAGGCAAGATCGTCGAAGGCTTCGTCAGCGGCAAGGTCAAGGGCGGGCTTACCGCGATGGTCAATGGCATACGCGCGTTCCTGCCGGGTTCGCTGGTGGACATCCGCCCCGTGAAGGACACGACTCCGTACGAAAACAAGACCATGGAATTCAAGGTCATCAAACTCGATCGTCGCCGCAACAACGTGGTGGTTTCGCGCCGCGCCGTGCTGGAAGAGACCATGGGTGCGGATCGCGAGAACGTGATGGAAAACCTGAAGGAAGGCGCGATCGTCAAGGGCGTGGTGAAGAACATCACCGACTACGGCGCGTTTGTCGACCTGGGTGGCATCGATGGCCTGTTGCACATCACCGATCTGGCATGGCGCCGTGTGAAGCATCCTTCCGAGGTGCTGACGGTGGGCGACGAGATCGAAGCCAAGATACTGAAGTTCGATCAGGAGAAGAACCGCGTGTCGCTGGGCATCAAGCAGATGGGCGACGATCCGTGGAACGGGCTTGCGCGCCGCTATCCGCAAGGCACGCGCCTGTTCGGCAAGGTTACCAACCTGACAGACTACGGCGCATTCGTCGAAATCGAACAGGGCATCGAAGGCCTGGTGCATGTCTCCGAGATGGACTGGACCAACAAGAATGTTCACCCGTCCAAGGTCGTGCAGGTCGGCGACGAGGTCGAAGTGATGATACTGGAAATCGACGAGCAGCGTCGCCGCATTTCTCTGGGCATGAAGCAGTGCCACTCCAACCCATGGGATGATTTCGCGATCAACCACAAGAAGGGCGACAAGGTGCGCGGTCAGATCAAGTCCATCACCGACTTTGGCGTGTTCATCGGACTGGATGGCGATATCGACGGTCTGGTGCATCTGTCCGATCTGTCCTGGAGCCAGCCGGGCGAGGAAATGGTGCGCAACTTCAAGAAGGGCGATGAAGTCGAGGCTGTCGTTCTGGCCATCGACGTCGAGCGCGAACGCATCTCGCTGGGCATCAAGCAGCTGGAAGGCGATCCCTTCGGCGGTTTTGCAGCAACCCATGAAAAAGGCGCGATCGTCAACGGCGTGGTCAAGTCCGTGGATGCGAAGGGTGCGGTAGTGACGCTCGATGGCGACGTTGAAGCGTACCTCAAGGCATCCGAGTTTTCTATAGACCGCGTCGAAGACATCCGCACGCATCTGAAGGAAGGCGATGCGATCAAGGCGATGATCATCAATGTGGATCGCAAGAGCCGCGCCATCAACCTCTCCGTCAAGGCGCTGAGCAAGGCGGAAGATACCGCAGCGATGCAAAAGCTTGCAGCAGACAGCAGCACTAGCGCGGGCACGACCAATCTGGGTGCATTGCTCAAGGCCAAAATGGGCGGCAAGAACGAAGCCTGAACCTGAGGAACAGTCATGACGCGCTCTGATTTGATTGCACGGCTGGCCGAGCTGCATCCGCAGCTGCTGGCCAAGGATGCCGAGCTGTCCGTTAAGGTGATACTGGATGCGTTGTCCACCACGCTTGCGCGCGGTGGACGCGTCGAGATCCGCGGTTTCGGCAGCTTTGGTCTGAATTATCGTCCGCCCCGTCAGGGAAGAAACCCCAAGACCGGCGACAAGGTCAAGGTTCCAGCCAAGTATGTGCCGCACTTCAAGGCAGGCAAAGATCTGAGAGAGCGGGTGGGAAAAGACACACCCTGAATGAAGGTCTGAATATTTGAGCGGCGGCGATATTGAAAGATATCGCCGCCTTTTTTATGCTATCGTTCGCCCCAAAAGGGAACATACCGATGCGCTACATAGGCTGGCTGTTGCAGATGCTGCTCTTCATCATACTGCTTGGGTTCGCGCTCAAGAACGGACAGCCTGTCACGCTGCACTACTTCTTCGGCTACGAGTGGCAGTCTACCCTGGTGATTGCGCTGCTGATCTTCTTCGTGGTCGGCGCGGTTCTCGGCATCCTGGCGACGCTCGGGATATGGTTTCGCCAGCGCCGCGAGATTGCGAGGATGCGGCGCGAAATCGCAGAGCTCAAGAAGCATCTCGACGTGCATGCCTGAACTTCGTTATCGAATTTTTGCGAGTAATTGATGGAATTTGAACCGTGGATGCTGCTTGTTTTTCCGCTGTTTTTTGGCATGGGCTGGTGGGCAGCGCGTCTCGATGTCAAGCGTTTGCTTTCCGAATCCACCGCATTGCCCGAATCGTATTTCCAGGGATTGAATTTTCTGCTCAACGAGCAGCAGGATAAGGCGATAGAAGCCTTCATCGAAGTGGTCAAGATCGACCCTCACACGGTCGAACTGCATTTTGCGCTAGGCAGTCTGTTCAGGCGTCGCGGGGAGGTGGATCGCGCGCTGCGCATGCATCACAATCTTGTTGATCGCGCAGATCTGGATGACGACAAGCGCCAGCAGGCCATCTTCGAGCTTGCCCAGGATTATCTGAAAGCAGGCATCCTGGACAGGGCGGAGAGTCTCTTTGGTGAATTGAAAAAGACTGCTTACGCCAAGCCTTCGCTGGAATTTCTGCTCGAGCTGTATCAGAAGGAGCACGACTGGACCAAGGCGATTGCGATTGCCGAACAGCTCGCAAGGTTATCGGAGCATCCCCTTGGCAAGCAGATCGCGTTCTTCTACTGCGAGCTGGCGGAAGAGGAGATCAAATCGGGGAATTTGCAAGGTGCGCGCGCGCACCTGGAACAGGCTCTGAAGGAATGCACAACCAGCGTACGCGCGACCATCATGCTGGGTGACATGGCGCTTGCAGCAGGCAATGTGGAAGAGGCGATCGCGCTGTGGAAGGGGATAGAGAACCAGGACGCGCAATATCTGCAGCTCGTTGCGGAAAGGTTGCTTGCTGCCTACCGGGCTCTCGGAAAGGAGGCGGAGGGCATCGCGCTTCTGCGCAGCTATCTCGTGAAGCACCACTCCATCGATTTGCTGAATGTCGCCTTTGATGGCATCCTGAAGTTCGAGAGTCCCGCCTCCGCCTATCAGCTGGTCAGGGACGAGATGGCGCGCAATCCGACGCTGCTGGGTCTGGACAAGCTGCTCGAGGCGCGTTTGCTTGAGGTGTCGCTCGAGCGGCGCGCAGACATCGAGCTGGTGAAGGATCTGATACACAAGCGCACGAGAAACCTGGCGATGTACCACTGCAACCACTGCGGTTTCAAGGCAAGAAAGTTTTACTGGCATTGCCCTGCCTGTCAGGCATGGGACAGTTATGCGCCGAGGCGCGATGAGGAAAATGGCAAACCGTTATGACTGATCCGAAGATTATCGTGGCGCTCGATTTCCCCGGCGCATTACCCGCGCTGGCATTGGCAAGGCGCCTGTCTCCTGAACTCTGCAGACTCAAGGTGGGAAAGGAGCTTTTCACGGCTGCAGGTCCGGGCCTGCTTGAGGAATTGATGAAGAGCGGGTTCGAGATTTTTCTGGACCTGAAATTCCACGACATACCTAATACGACTGCTCAGGCCTGCAGGGCGGCCCAGAGCCTGGGGGTCTGGATGATCAATGTTCATGCGCTGGGCGGGCGCAAAATGCTTGAGGCGGCAAGGGGGGCTGTGACGGGCAATACGAAACTTCTCGCTGTCACGATACTGACCAGCATGGGTGCTGAAGACCTTGCAGACATCGGCATTGCAGAATCCCCTGAACAAATGGTGCTGCGGCTGGCCCGTCTTGCGCAGGTCTGCGGAGTCGACGGCGTGGTTTGCTCGGCGCAGGAAACGAGGCTGCTTCGCGAGCAGTGCGGTGACCGGTTCTGCCTTGTGACGCCAGGCATACGCCCGCTTGACGCGAGCCTCGACGATCAGTCCCGGGTGATGACACCGGAGGCGGCGCTGCGTTCGGGTTCCAGCTATCTCGTGATAGGGCGGCCTATCACCAAGGCAGCAGACCCCTTGCAGGCGCTTCTCGATATCAATGCGCAGATCGGGTGTGTGCCATGAACGGGCTGCCGGATTTCGATGACGCGAGGGTGCTGGTTGTTGGCGACGTGATGCTGGATCGCTACTGGTTTGGTGACGTGCAGCGTATCTCGCCGGAGGCGCCCGTGCCGGTGCTCAAGGTGAACAGGGTCGACGAAAGACCCGGGGGGGCTGCCAACGTGGCGCGCAACATCGCGGCACTTGGCGCACATGCGACGCTCTTGTCAGTGGTGGGGGGCGACGAGGCTGGGGCCTGTCTTGAGGGATTGCTCAAGGAGCATGTCAATCTTAATGCGATTCTGCATCGCGACGCCAGCATCTCCACGATCATCAAGCTGCGCGCAGTGGCGCGCCATCAGCAGTTGCTGCGCATCGACTTCGAGAAGCCGCCCAGCCATGAAGTGCTGCATGCGGTGCTGAGGGATTTCGAGGCGCAGTTGCTTCTGGCCGATGTGGTGATATTGTCCGATTACGGCAAGGGGGGGCTTGCACATATCGCCCAGATGATCGAGATGGCAAAGAAGGCAGGCAAGCAGGTTCTGGTCGATCCAAAGGGCGAGAATTACGGGCGCTACATGGGGGCTACGCTGCTTACACCCAATCGCAGCGAATTTCGCGAGGTCGCGGGAAGCTGGCAGGACGAGGCCGAGCTGGAAGCCAAGGCGCAACGTTTGCGCCGTGAATTGAAACTCGCTGCGCTGCTCATCACGCGCAGCGAAGAGGGCATGAGTCTTTTCCGCGAAGAAGGTGTGCAGCACGAGGCGACCTATACGCGCGAGGTGTTCGATGTGAGCGGGGCGGGCGATACGGTGATTGCAACGCTGGCGGTGATGCTGGCCAGCGGCGCGGACATGGTTCAGGCGATGCGGGTGGCCAACCGCGCGGCGGGCATCGTGGTCGGCAAGCTGGGCACGGCGGTCGCCACCCGCAATGAGATCGAGGGCGGCATGAACAAGGGCGATGAGGGCCGCACTGCACGCCAAACCGACTGGGAGAAATGAAATGTACTATATCGTTACGGGTGCGGCCGGCTTTATCGGATCCAATCTGGTGAAGGCGCTCAATGAGCGCGGTGAAAAAAACATCATCGCGGTTGACAACCTCAAGAGCGCGGAAAAGTTCAGGAATCTGGTGGATTGCGACATTGCCGATTTTCTCGACAAGGAGGACTTTAGAAAGAAGATACATGAGGGGTACTTCGACGGGCTCATCGTCGCGATCCTGCATCAGGGCGCCTGTTCCGACACGATGGCAACAGACGGGCGCTATGTGATGGACAACAACTACCAGTATTCGCTGGAGCTCCTGCACTACTGCCAGGAGGAAGAGATACCGTTTCTGTATGCGTCTTCGGCTTCCGTGTATGGGGGCGGAAGAGACTTCAGGGAGAGCCGGGAATGTGAGGCGCCGCTCAACGTGTATGCCTATTCCAAGTTCCTGTTCGACCAGATCATGCGCCGCCGCCACAAGCTCACCGCGCAGGTCGTCGGATTGCGCTACTTCAATGTGTATGGGCCGCGTGAGCAGCACAAGGGGCGCATGGCTTCGGTTGCCTATCATTTCTTCAATCAGTACCGTGCCGAGGGCAAGGTCAGGCTGTTCGAGGGTAGCGATGGCTTCGAAAACGGCTGCCAGCTGCGAGACTTCGTGTCGATAGAGGACGTGGTCAGAGTGAATCTGCACTTTCTGGATCACCCTGAGATATCCGGCATCTATAACCTGGGCACAGGGCAAGCGCAGAGCTTCAACGATGTTGCGGTGGCGACCATCAACTCCTTGCGCCGCTTCGAAGGAAAAAGCGCATTGACTCTTTCCGAGTTGCAGGCGCAAGGCCTCATAGAGTATATGCCGTTTCCGGATGCACTCAAGGGAAAGTACCAGAGCTATACCCAGGCCGACATCGGTGCGCTGCGCAGGAGCGGTTATGCCGTGCCTTTTTTTACCGTGGAAGAAGGTGTGGGCCGATATGTGGAGAAGCTGCTTGCAAAATGAGCGGACTACGACGCGATGCGCTTATCGTGTAGAATGCAGTTGTTTGAAAGAGGCACCGGTCACGCAAGCGAGACCCCGGCATAGGATGCCTTTCGAGTCCTGGCGCGAAACACGTTGTTCCGGGCACAAAAAAGCCCGCGTATGCGAGCTATGTTTTGTTTGGTGCCCAGAAGAGGACTCGAACCTCCACACCTTGCGGCACACGGACCTGAACCGTGCGCGTCTACCAATTCCGCCATCTGGGCATGCGACTTGCTGAAGCCGCGCAATTTAATCGTTATAGGGCAATTTGTCAATGAAAAAGAAAAATAATTTGCGTTTGCAGGATCCGTTTCTGGAACGCGAACGCGAACAATATGAGCATCCGCTTCCCAGCCGGGAGTTCATCCTGCAGATACTGACCGAGCAGGGTGCGCCGATGAGCGAGGATGAGCTTCTGGACATGCTGCGCATCGAGCGCGATGAGGTGGATCTGTTTTCGCGCAGGCTGCGCGCGATGGAGCGCGACGGCCAGATCATGCGGAACAGGAAACGAGCGATCTGCGTGATGGACAAGCTGGACCTGATCAAGGGCAAGGTGCAGGGTCATCCCGACGGGTTCGGTTTTCTGATTCCGGAAGACGGAAGCCCGGACATGTTTTTGTCTGAAAAGGAGATGCACCAGGTGCTGCACGGCGATGTGGTGATGGTGCGGCAAAGCGGAGTGGACAGGAGGGGGCGTCCGGAGGCCAAGGTGGTTGAGGTGCTGGAGCGCGCCAACAGCAAGGTGGTCGGCCGTCTCTACGAGGAGCACGGCATACAGTTCGTGGTGGCTGAAAACCGCCGCATCACCCAGGACATCCTCGTTGCATCCGGGGAGTCGGGCAAGGCGAAACCGGGCCAGGTGGTGATCGTCGAAATACTCAAGCAGCCCGACAAGCATGCGCAGCCGATAGGGCGCATCGTTCAGTTGCTGGGCAATTATGCCGATCCTGGCATGGAAGTCGAGATCGCGCTGCGCAAGCACGATCTGCCCTACGAGTTTCCGAAGGATGCGGAACGTCAGGCCAAGGCGATTTCGCCTGTCGTGACGGAAAACGATTGGGCGGGACGTGAGGACATACGCCATCTGCCGCTGGTGACCATAGACGGCGAGACCGCGCGCGATTTCGACGATGCGGTGTATTGCGAGCCGGTGAAAGGCGGCTATCGTCTGGTGGTTGCGATTGCGGATGTGAGTCAATACGTCAAGACCAACGATGCGCTGGACAGGGAGGCGATCAGTCGCGGCAACTCCGTTTATTTTCCGAGGCGCGTGATTCCAATGCTGCCCGAAGAACTTTCCAACGGCCTTTGTTCCCTGAATCCCAAGGTAGATCGTCTGTGCATGGTGTGCGACATGCAGATCAGCAGCAAGGGCGAAATCGGAAAATACCGCTTCTACCCTTCCGTGATGTATTCCCATGCGCGGCTGACCTACAACCAGGTCGCCGAAATGCTGGGAGAACCCGATGGCAAACTGGCACAGAGCAATTCAGCCATCGTGCCGCATCTGCAGCATCTGCATGAGCTGTACCAGAAGTTGCTCAAGGCGCGAGAGAAGCGCGGTGCGATCGATTTCGAGACGGTTGAGACTCAGATGATCTTCACCGATCAGGGAAAGATAGCGCGCATCGTGCCGGTGGTGCGCAACGATGCGCACAAGCTGATCGAGGAGTGCATGCTGGCCGCGAACGTGTGTGCGGCGGGATACTTGCAGGAACATCATCATCCCGTGCTTTACCGCATCCACCAGGGACCCACACCCGAGAAGCTGGAAGCCTTGCGCGAATTCATGAAGGAGTTCGGCCTGGGGCTGACAGGCGACGATGAGCCGCAGGCGGCAGACTATTCAAAATTGCTCAAGCGCATCAAGGGTCGTCCCGATGCCGGTTTGCTGCAGACCGTGATGCTGCGCTCTCTGCGTCAGGCCAGATATGAGCCAGAGAACATCGGCCACTTCGGCCTGGGCTACGATGCCTATACGCACTTCACTTCCCCGATACGCCGCTATCCCGATCTTCTGGTGCACCGCGCGATCAAGGCAGTGCTGCAAAAGAAGCAATACAAGCCCGCGCAGAAATGGACCGAGCTCGGCATGCACTGTTCGATGACAGAGCGCCGCGCTGACGATGCAACGCGTGATGTCGAGGCATGGCTCAAGTGCTTTTACATGCGCGACCATCTGGGCAGCGTTTTCACGGGTACCGTGTCTTCCGTCACAAGTTTCGGCATGTTCGTCTCGCTCGACGATCTTTATGTCGAGGGGTTGGTGCATATCTCGGAACTCGGCAAGGACTATTTCCACTTCGATGCGACCAAGCACCTTCTTCTGGGGGAGCGCACCGGGCAGAGCTACAGGCTGGGTGACCGCGTGCAGGTTCGCGTGGTAAAAGTTGACATGGAAAGCACCAAGGTCGACTTCGTGCTGCATGAAAAAGAAGTCGAGCCCGAAGCCAAGCCTGAAGCCAAACCCAGGAAGAAGTCATCCAAGGGGCGCAAGTGATGGCGGAGCTTCGGCTGATATACGGTTTTCACGCAGTGACCTCACGCATACGCCAGAATCCGGAAGGCGTGATGGAGGTCTATCTGCAGTCCCAGCGCCACGATCAGCGCATGCGCGACCTGATCAAGCTGTGCGAGGAAAGCGGCGTGCGCATGATCCCTGTCGAAGGGGCGAGGCTGGACGGCATGGCTGGCGGCATCAGGCACCAGGGCGTGGCCGCAAGGGTCGATGCTTCAAAGCGCATCATGCATCTTTCCGATGTTCTGGAGACCCTGACCGAGCCGCCATTGCTGCTGGTGCTGGACGGCGTGCAGGATCCGCACAATCTGGGCGCGTGTTTGCGCAGCGCGGATGCATTCGGCGTGCATGCGGTGATCGCGCCCAAGGATCGGGCGGTGGGGATCACCGCCACTGTCGAGAAGGTCGCATGCGGAGCTGCGGAAACGGTGCCCTATATCACGGTGACCAATCTGGCGCGCACGCTGCGGGAATTGAAAGAGGCGGGAATCTGGGTGGTGGGTGCCGCAGGCGAAGCCAAGCAGGACTTGCACGGCTTCAGGCATGAAGGTAGCCTAGCGATAGTTCTGGGTGCGGAAGGAGAAGGTTTGCGCCGACTGACCAGGGAAACCTGCGACGAGCTGGTGCGCATCCCCATGCTGGGCAGCGTGGAAAGCCTGAATGTATCGGTGAGTGCAGGGATTCTTCTGTTTGAGGCAAGACGGCAGCGGGCGATGTGACAAGCTCGCACCCGCAGGGGAGAGAAATGTTGTATTTTTGCAACGGATGCATTGGATTTGTGTTGTTGGAGTAGAATTTCCCCATCAGTTGATCGATAACTTAAAAAAGGACAAGAAAATGAAAAAGACTACTTTGGCAATCGCGCTTTCGGCGGCCCTGTTCGGAATTTCTGCGGCGCAGGCCAGTGAATTTTCGGGTGGATGGCTGGGCGCAAAGATAGGCTCCGACCGTTCCAGCATGACAGGTTATGACAGCCAGAACAGCAATACCTACGGCTTCCAGGGCGGATATAACTGGGATCTGGGCAGCAACTTCCTGCTGGGCGCAAATGGCTTCTGGGACAAGAACTCACCTGAAACCCATAACCCCGGGCCTGTCAGCATCGGCAGCAAGGACTATGGTCTGGATGCCAAACTCGGATTGCCTTATGGCAACTGGATGCCTTACGCCAAGCTGGGCTATGGCAGAACCAACGGCAGCAATGCTGTGAGCGCCTTTGGCACCAGCGGTCCGCAGATGGGGTTGGGCGTGGAATACAAGTTTGCGCCAAGCTGGAGCCTGGCGGGTGAATATACCACCACTTCCGCGAAGACCAATGGCATCGAGATGAGAAACAATGTTCTATCTGTTGGCGTCAACTATTATTTCGGCGCGCATGCAGCGCCTGCAGCAGCGCCGGTTGTAGCAGCCGCCGTGCCTGTTGCAACTCCCGCCCCGGCGCCTGCTCCGGCTCCTGCTCCCAAGCCGGAATACAAGACGATATTCACTGACAAGCCTGTGACGATTGAAGGTGCCAATTTCGACACCAATTCGGCTAATCTCAAACACACCGCCGACATGAAGCTGAACGAAGTGGTGGATTTTGCTGCGCATCATCCCGAGTCAAACCTGGCTGTGACGGGGTATACCGACAGCACCGGATCCAAGGCATACAACATGAAGCTTTCCGAGAGGCGTGCTGAATCGGTCAAGGCGTATCTCGTGGGCAAGGGTGTGGCGGCTGACCGCATCTCGATCAAGGGCAAGGGCGAGGCCGATCCTGTCGCGAGCAACAAGACCAAGGCAGGCCGTGCGAAGAACCGTCGCGTAGAGATCACTTCCGTTGTCAGGGAAGAATCCAAGGTTCGCGTAAACAAGTAAGTTCCTGTTGCGCCTGAAAAGCGGGCTGGCGACAGCCCGCTTTTTTATTTGCGCATCCTTTCAATCGGGGCGATGATGCGCGCATTCATTTGACGCGAAGCAGACATGAAACTGGCCATTGCACAAATCAACTGCGTGTTGGGCGATCTTTCAGCCAATGCGGAAAAAATCCTGAGCTATGCCGGTGATGCCAGGATTGCCGGCGCCGAGCTTTTGTTGACTCCGGAGCTCAGTCTCTGCGGCTATCCGCCGGAGGACCTGCTGCTGCGTGACGGGTTCTTTGACGCCTGCCGGAAGGCCTTGAACGATCTGGCAGCCAGGGTTTCCGGCATATCGGTGATCGTGGGGCATCCGCACGAACAGGATGGCAAGCGCTACAACGCAGCCTCATTGCTGCAGGATGGACGCATCGTCGCGACCTACTGCAAGCGCCTGCTGCCCAATTACTCGGTGTTCGACGAAGAGCGTTATTTTGCGCCGGGAAGCAAACCTCTGGTGTTTGAGCTTTCTGGCACAAAATTTGGAATCAACATCTGCGAAGACGTGTGGAAGTCCGATGCGGCAAGGGATGCGCGCATGGCGGGAGCCCATGTGCTGCTGGTCCTGAATGCATCCCCATACGCAATCAGCAAGCAGGAATCCCGCTATGGAACAGTGCGCGCACGCATTGCCGAGACAGGCATGCCCGTGGTTTACGCCAACATGGTGGGCGGTCAGGACGAGCTGGTCTTCGATGGCGGTTCATTTGCGATGGACGGTTCTGGCGCGCTGACTGCACAGAGCCCCGCCTTCGAGGAGTGCCTGTCCGTGCTGGAATTCTCCGAAGATGCGCAACCTTCTGGAAGCGTGATTGCATTGCCGGATGAGGACGAGGAGATATACCGCGCGCTTTGCCTGGGACTAAGGGACTACATCGGCAAGAACGGTTTTCCTGGCGTGCTCGTGGGTCTGTCTGGCGGAATAGATTCCGCGCTGACGCTGGCTGTCGCGGTGGACGCATTGGGAAAGGGGCGGGTTCATGCTGTGATGATGCCATCCCCTTATACCGCGCAGATCAGCCTTGACGATGCGCGCGAGATGGCGAAGCTGCTCGGTGTGAGATATGACGAATTTTTCATAGAGCCGATATTCCGGAGCTATCTCGAGACATTGAAGTCAAGCTTCGCGGGATTGGAGCAGGATACGACGGAAGAGAATCTGCAGGCGCGTATCCGCGGCAATTTGCTGATGGCGCTTTCCAACAAGCTGGGTTCTCTGGTTCTGACCACGGGCAACAAGTCCGAGATGAGTGTGGGTTATGCCACGCTGTATGGGGACATGTCGGGCGGATTCTCGGTGCTGAAGGATGTGAGCAAGATGCAGGTGTATCGCTTGTCGCGCCATCGCAACCGGATAGGGAAGGTGATTCCTGAGCGCATCATCACGCGTCCGCCCAGCGCTGAGCTCCGTCCTGATCAGCTCGATCAGGACAGCCTGCCGCCCTACGAGGTGCTGGATGCGATCATGGAATGCTATGTTGAGAGGAATCTCTCCATTTTGGAAATCATCGCCCTGGGTTTTGCTGAAGCTGATGTCCGCCGTGTGGTGAAGCTGATCAGGGTCAGCGAATACAAGCGCAGGCAGTCGGCAGTCGGCGTGCGCATCACTGAGCGCAGTTACGGCAAGGACTGGCGTTATCCGATCACGGTGAGGTATCAGGATGGATTCTGAGAGGCGGCCGAACAATCTGATGCTTCGTTCTTTCTTTTGGCTCCGGTATTTGCTATAATCCGCGTGGTTTAGATGGGCTTCATGCCCGTTTTTTATTTGTGGGTTGCGATCATGGACTTGGTCAGTCTGATAGAAAAAACGGTTACCGGTCTGGGCTATGAGCTTGTGGATGTCGAGCGGGCAGGCCGGGGCCTGTTGCGCGTTTTCATCGATAAGCCGGAAGGGATTGCGGTAGAGGATTGCCAGTTGGTCAGCAATCAGTTGACCAGACTCTTTGCGGTCGAGGATGTCGACTATGCAAGGCTGGAGGTGTCATCTCCCGGGCTTGACCGGGTGCTGAAGAAGGAGGCGGATTTCATTCGCTTCAAGGGTGAAAAGGCGCATATCAAATTGCGCATGCCGATCGCGACGCGCAAGAATTTCACCGGAACGATAGGCGATCTCGATGCGGGTGTGTTGCGGCTCGATGTGGATGGCGCCGCGGTTGCAATAGAGCTTGCAAATGTGGACAAGGCGCGTTTGGTGCCGACTTTTTAGAATTTATGCCCGCAGAGGGAAAATAGCAGGAGAATGGTATGAGTCGTGAAGTATTGTTGCTGGTTGATGCGCTGTCCCGCGAAAAGAATGTGGACAAGGAGATCGTGTTTGCTGCGCTGGAATCCGCGCTGGCATCGGCAACCAAGAAACGCTTCGAGGATGAAGCCGATGTGCGCGTTGCGATCGATCGCAACACAGGCGAATTTGAGTCCTTCCGCCGCTGGGAGGTGATGGACGACGAGACCTTCGAGACGCCTGACTTGCACATCAAGCTCGAAGAGGCTAAGAAGCAGAATCCCGATATTCAACTGGGCGAATTTGTCGAGGAACCGCTCGAGTCCATCGACTTCGGGCGCATAGGGGCTCAGGCTGCCAAGCAGGTGATCTTCCAGAAGATACGCGATGCGGAGCGCGAGCAGATATTGGCAGATTTCATGAGCCGCAGGGAGCACCTGGTATCCGGGACTGTGAAGCGGCTGGAGCGCGGCAATGCGATCGTCGAGTTTGGCAAGATAGAGGCGCTGTTGCCGCGCGACCAGATGATACCCAAGGAGAACATACGCGTCGGCGATCGCGTCAGGGCGCATCTGTTGCGCGTCGACCGCGGACCAAGAGGTCCTCAGGTGATCCTTTCGCGAACCTCGACCGAGCTCCTGATCAAGCTTTTCGAGCTGGAGGTGCCGGAGATCGAAGAGCATCTGCTGGAGATCATCGGTGCTGCGCGCGATCCCGGTTCGCGCGCCAAGATCGCCGTGCAGTCGCATGATCAGCGCATAGATCCTATTGGAACTTGCGTGGGAATGCGCGGTTCGCGCGTGCAAAGCGTGACCAACGAACTGGCTGGCGAGCGCGTGGACATCATCCTTTGGTCGGATGATCCTGCGACATATGTGATCAATGCGCTGGCGCCAGCAGAGATTTCCAGCATTGTGGTAGACGAAGAGCGCCATAGCATGGACGTCGTGGTGGAAGAAGAGAATCTGGCTCAGGCCATAGGGCGCGGCGGACAGAATGTGCGTTTGGCCAGCGAGATGACCGGCTGGGAGCTCAACATCATGACTGTTGAGCAGGCTCGTGAGAAGCACGATCAGGAGTTTGACAGGATACGCGCCGTCTTCATGGAGAAGCTGGATGTAGACGAGGAAGTGGCGGATATTCTGGTGCAGGAGGGTTTCGCGACGCTGGAAGAGGTGGCATACGTGCCCGAAGAGGAAATGCTTGAGATAGAGACGTTCGACGAGGCGACCGTTACCGAGTTGCGCAGCCGCGCAAGGAATGCGCTTCTGAATGCGGCGCTGGTCAAGGAAGAAAAGCTCGAGCATGGAATCGATGATCTTCTCAAGCTGGATGGCATGAACGAGGACCTGGTCCGGGTGCTGTCTTCCAAGGGCGTGAACACGCAGGAACAACTGGCGGATCTGGATGTCGATGAGCTCGTGGAATTGACTGATATGGATGCTGATGCAGCCAACGCGCTGATCATGGCAGCGCGTGCGCCCTGGTTCGCATAGCGCAGATGGAGTTGTCAAAAGGATGGTAATGGGAAAATTAGACGTAGCACAATTTGCGACTGAGCTTGGCTTGTCGGTCACATTGCTGCTGGAACAACTGCATGCGGCAGGTGGTGCGCAGACCAAGCCTACGGATCCGGTGTCCGAAAAAGACAAGGCGCGTCTGCTCGAGCACCTGCGCATGGCGCATGGCGCGGAGCAGGGCGCAAAAAAGATCACGTTGACGCGTCGCGAAACGACGGAGATCCAAAGCTCGGACAGGTCGGGGCGTTCCCGCACCATCCAGGTCGAGGTGCGCAAGCGCCGCGTCGTGGCACCTCTGTCGCCTCTGGAGGCTGCGCAGGCTCAAACTCAAGCTCAAGCTGAAAAGATCAAGGTGCTGGATAGCGAGCAGTTGGCGGCGCGCGAGCAGGAAGCGCGACTGCAGGCCGAATTGGCTGCGCGCCAGGAAGCGGAATTGCAGGCCAGACAGGCATACAGCAAGCGCAAGGTGGATAAACAGGTGCAGGCTGAAGCGATCAAGGAGCCATCTCCGGGAGTGACTGAGCCCGCCGCAGAGGCAGGGAAGCCTGTTGAAGAAAAGCCCGTTGCGGAAAAGCCGGTTGAGGCGAAACCTGCAGCCGAGTCCGGCCAGGGAACCCTGCACAAGCCAGCGATGATGCCCGGTGACAAGGTGGCAAGGCCCGAGAGAAAGCCCAAGGCGGAGGCCAAAGAGGCGCCTGCTGCCCGTGACGACATGCCGGGCAAACGTGCACCCGGGAAGGCGGCATTGCGCGCGCCAGCAAAAACGACCAAGGAGAAATCCTGGGCGATGCCGGTGCGTGCACCCAAGCATGGCAGACACGAGAAGCATGCGCCGGAGGAACCCGCTCACGGTTTCACGCTGCCGACCGAGGCGGTGGTACGCGAGATATCCATTCCTGAAACCATCACCGTTGCTGAGCTGGCGCAGAAACTTTCCGTGAAGGCGGTCGAGGTCATCAAGTCACTGATGAAGTTGGGCATGATGGTGACGATCAACCAGGTGCTGGATCAGGAAACGGCAATGATCGTGGTGGAAGAGTTGGGTCATGTCGCCAAGGCGGCCAAGCTTGACGATCCGGACGCCTATCTGATGGACGATCAGGAGCATCACGATGCGCCGCTCGAACCGCGCGCCCCGGTCGTGACCGTGATGGGCCACGTCGATCACGGCAAGACATCGCTGCTCGATTACATACGTCGCACCCGCGTTGTATCTGGCGAGGCGGGCGGCATCACGCAGCATATCGGCGCCTACCACGTGGAGACGCCGCGCGGCATGATCTCGTTTCTGGATACGCCGGGCCACGAGGCGTTTACCGCGATGCGTGCGCGGGGCGCGAAAGCTACCGACATCGTGATTCTCGTGGTAGCGGCAGACGATGGAGTGATGCCGCAGACCAAGGAGGCGATCGCGCATGCCAGGGCAGGCAATGTGCCGCTGGTGGTTGCGATCACCAAGGTGGACAAGCCTGATGCCAATGTGGAGCGCGTCAAGCAGGAACTGGTGAGCGAAGGCGTCGTGCCCGAAGACTGGGGCGGGGACTCGATGTTCGTCGAGGTTTCGTCCAAATCCGGCCAGGGCATAGACCAGCTTCTGGAGTCCGTGTTGCTGCAGGCGGAACTGATGGAATTGAAGGCGCCTCGCGATTGCAACGCAAAGGGGCTAGTGATCGAGGCGCGTCTCGACAAGGGCAAGGGTCCGGTGGCAACCGTGCTGGTGCAGTCGGGCACGATGAAGCGGGGAGATGCGGTGCTGATAGGCTCGGTCTTCGGGCGCGTGCGCGCGATGCTGGACGAAAACGGCAAGGCCGTGCTCGAGGCGGGCCCTTCGATACCCGTGGAGATACAGGGCCTTTCCGAAGTGCCTGACGCGGGCGAAGAGATGATGGTGCTTTCCGACGAAAAGCGCGCGCGTGAGATCGCGCTGTTCCGCCAGGGCAAATACCGCGGCGTAAAGCTTGCGCAGCAGCAGGCGGCCAAGCTTGAAAACATGTTCGATCAGCTTGCCGAAGGCGAAGTCCGCACCCTTTCCCTCATCGTCAAATCCGACGTTCAGGGTTCTGCAGAGGCGATTGCGCAGACGCTGCTGAAGCTCTCTACCGACGAAGTCAAGGTGAACCTGATACACAGCGGTGTCGGTTCTATCAACGAGTCGGACATCAATCTGGCGCTGGCTTCCAAGGCGGTCCTGATCGGCTTCAATACGCGCACCGATGCGCCGGCCAGGAAACTTGCAGAATCGACCGGCGTGCAGATACGCAACTACAGCGTTATCTATGCGATGGTTGACGACATCAAGGCGGCTCTGTCCGGCATGCTTGCACCCGAAAAGAAGGAGGTAATACTTGGACAGGTCGAGGTGCGCCAGGTATTCGTGGTCTCCAAGGTAGGCACCATTGCAGGCTGCATGGTGCTCGAAGGCATGGTCAAGCGCGGTTGCAAGGTGCGCGTGATGCGCGGCAACGAAATGATACACGAGGGTGAACTCGATTCATTGAAGCGCTTCAAGGACGACGTCAAGGAAGTGCGCGCGAACTTCGAGTGCGGTCTGTCAGTCAGGAATTTCAACGACCTTCAGGTTGGCGACAAGATCGAGGCTTACGAAATCATCGAGGTTGCGCGTACACTGTAATGGCTAACTTTGCGAGAACGGAGCGTGTCGGCGAACAGATCCAGCGCGAGATCGCAGAACTGATACGCCTTGAGATCAACGATCCGAGGGTGAAGCTCGTCACCATCACGGGCGTCGATGTGGCGAGCGATTATTCGCACGCGAAGGTATTCTTCACACGCCTCGACGGAAAACAGGACGAGGCGAAACAGGGGCTTGAACGCGCTGCGGGTTTTCTGCGCAGCCGGCTTGCGCACAGCCTCAAGCTGCGCGTGATGCCGCAATTGCATTTCGTTTACGACGCATCGGTCGAGCGCGGCAGCCACCTGTCGCAGCTCATCGATCAGGCAGTCGCAAGCGATTTGCATCTTGACGAAAACAAGTGACCGGATGGCAGGCAGCTGGCGTAAGCTCGATGGCGTACTGCTTTTCGACAAGCCCAAGGGATTGAGCTCGAACAGCGCACTGCAAAAGATACGCCGACTCTTCAGCGCGGAAAAGGCGGGACATACCGGCACGCTGGACCCGATGGCCACGGGGTTGCTGCCGGTTTGTTTCGGCGAGGCAACCAAGTTTTCGAGTGGGCTTCTGGATGCGGACAAGTCCTATGACGCCTCCTTGCGCCTTGGGCAGACGACGACGACAGGCGATGCGGAAGGCGAGATCGTGTCGGAAATTGCGGTCGGTTTTTCCAGGACAGACCTGGATCGCGTGCTGATGCAGTTCAGAGGCGAGATCGACCAGATGCCGCCCATGCACAGTGCGCTCAAATTCCAGGGGAAGCCGCTTTACGAATACATACGCCAGGGCATCACCGTAGAAAGAAGCATACGCAGGGTAAAGATATACGAGCTGACCTTGCATCGCTGGTCGGGCAATGAAATGGACATCTCGGTGCGCTGCAGCAAGGGTACCTATGTGCGCACGCTGGCCGAGGACATCGGCAATGCATTGGGATGCGGCGCTCACCTTGCCGCACTGCGCCGAACGGCGATTGCGCATCTTGACTTGAAGGATGCCTGCGATTTGGAGGCGTTGATTTCGATGACCGAGGCAGAGCGAGAAGCCCGCCTTTTGCCGATCACCTGTCTGATGCCGGATATGCCAAGGCTGAACCTCGACGCGAAAGAGGTCATGCGGCTGGCACAGGGGCAGCGGCTGGGGCTTGATACCGGGCTGCCCGATGGCAAGCTTGCCTTGTACGGTCCTCTTGGCTTTGTTGGAACAGGGAAGCAGGAGGGGCGTCGCATCTCGTCCGAACGCCTGCTGTCTTCCGTTGCAAAACAGGCATCACTCAAGGAATTCACGGAAGTGGTTGAGTAGTCACCACATTCGAGAGTACAATACGTCACTTTTTTTAGGAGAACATTACCAATGGCAATCACCGCCGCGCAAAAAGCGCAAATCGTCACCGAATATCAACGTGCCGTGGCCGACACGGGCTCGCCCGAAGTTCAGATCGCACTGATGACTGCGCGCATTACTTACCTCACTGAGCACTTCAAGGACAACGCCAAGGATCACCATTCACGCCGCGGCCTCCTGCGACTGGTCAGCCGCCGCCGCAAGCTGCTTGACTACCTGAAAAGAAAAAACGAGGCGAGCTACCAGACCCTGATCAAGCGTCTGGAAATTCGCAAGTAATCTTTCAGGCGGGTCGCGGATGCGGCCCGTTGTTCAATTCGTCGGCGCATCACGCCTGCAAAAGAGGTCTATCTTGAGTCATTACAAAAAAACAATTGCGTTCGGTAAACATCATCTGACCCTTGAAACCGGAGAGATCGCGCGTCAGGCAAGCGGTGCCGTGCTGGTCAGTCTGGATGATACCGTGGTACTCGTCACCGTGGTCGGGCGCAAGGATGCCAAGCCCGAGCAGGATTTCTTCCCGCTCACCGTGGATTATCAGGAAAAGACGTATGCTGCAGGCAAGATTCCAGGCAGCTTCTTCAAGCGGGAAGGGCGCGCGAGCGAAAAGGAAATCCTGACTTCGCGCCTGATCGACAGGCCACTGCGCCCATTGTTCCCGGAAAGCTTCTACAACGAAGTGCAGATCATCGCCACCGTGATGTCTTCCGACAACGAGATCGATTCCGACATCCCTTCGATGATAGGCGCATCGGCCGCGCTCGCGATTTCGGGCATCCCTTTCGACGGGCCAATAGGTGCTGCGCGCGTAGGTTATTTCAACGGCGAATATCTTCTGAACCCGACCGCAAACGAGCTCTTGACTTCCCAGATGGATCTGGTCGTTGCAGGCACGAAGCGTGCGGTGCTGATGGTCGAATCCGAAGCGCAGCAGCTTTCCGAGGAAGTGATGCTGGGCGCTGTGATGTATGGCCATGAACAGTTCCAGGTGGTGATCGATGCGATCAACGAGATGGCCGATGCAGTCGGCAAGCCTGCGTGGGATTGGGAAGCTCCGTCCAAGAACGAAGCGCTGATTTCGCAGATCGCGGAGATTGCAGATGCCGATCTGAAGGCGGCCTATGCAATACGTTCCAAGCAGGAGCGCTCGGATGCGGTTTCCGCAATTCATGCGAAGGTGCTGTCTGCAGTGCCTGCCGATATCGAGAAAAATCATGTGAACGAACTTTTCAGCGCGCTGGAAGCCAAGATCGTGCGCGGACAGATCCTCTCCGGCGAGCCGCGTATAGACGGCCGCGATACGCGCACAGTGCGTCCGATCACGATCAGGAATGGCGTTCTGCCGCGCACGCATGGTTCTGCGCTGTTCACGCGCGGCGAAACCCAGGCCATCGTGGTGGCAACCCTGGGCAGCATGCGCGATGCGCAGAAGGTCGACGCGCTGCAGGGAGAATACTCCGATCGCTTCATGCTGCATTACAACTTCCCGCCGTTCGCGACGGGGGAGACGGGGCGCTTTGGCAGTCCAAAGCGCCGTGAGATTGGCCACGGCCGCCTGGCCAAGCGCGCTCTGGTCGCGGTGTTGCCGAACGAAGAAGATTTCGGCTATGCGATCCGCATCGTCTCCGAGATCACGGAATCCAATGGTTCCAGCTCGATGGCGTCGGTTTGCGGCGGCTGTCTTTCCATGCTGGATGCGGGTGTGCCGCTGAAGGCGCATGTGGCCGGCATCGCGATGGGCCTGATCAAAGAAGGCAACCGCTTTGCGGTGCTGACCGACATCCTGGGAGACGAAGATCATCTTGGCGACATGGATTTCAAGGTGGCCGGCACCGAGTCCGGGATCACCGCGCTGCAGATGGACATCAAGATCAACGGAATCACCCGCGAGATCATGCAGGCAGCGCTAAGCCAGGCGAAGGAAGGGCGCATGCACATACTCGGCATCATGAAGTCATCGATGTCGGGCGCGCGCAGCCAGCTTTCAGAATTCGCTCCGCGCATGATCAAGATGAAGATCAATCCCGAGAAGATACGCGACGTGATCGGCAAGGGCGGAGCGGTGATACGCGCGCTGACTGAAGAGACGGGCACGACGATAGACATCGACGACGACGGAAACATCACGATTTCCAGCGTGAACGCGGAAGCTGGAGAATTGGCCAAGAAGCGCATCGAAGACATCGCGATGGACGTGGAAGTGGGTAAGATCTATGAAGGCCCGGTGGTGAAGCTGCTGGACTTCGGCGCGCTGGTCAACATCCTGCCAGGCAAGGATGGTCTTTTGCACATCTCCCAGATCGCCCATGAGCGCGTGAACAGCGTGGGCGACTACCTCAAGGAAGGCCAGGTCGTGCGTGTGAAGCTGCTGGAGATGGATGACAGAGGCCGCATGAAGCTCTCGATGAAGGCGCTGCTGCCGGCCCCCGAGACATCGGGAGCGTCTATCGCAGAATAAGTTGTCTGTGTGAATGACAAAGGCCGGCTTATGCCGGCCTTTGTCATTGGGGATCCATCTTTGTCAGCTCAGTCGGCAGCTTTTTCGAAGAAATGGAAGCGCCCGCGGCCTGACTGCTTGGCCACATACATCGCCTGATCTGCATGGCGCAACAGGCTGTCCCCGTCTTCGTCATCGTCCGGGTAGAAGGCAACACCTATGCTTGCCGAGATCCTTACCTCGTGGCCGTCGATGTTAAAGGGCTGGTTTATCGTGTTCATTACGCGTGCAAGCATCATCTGGCATTCGGTCTTGTTCGATACATCCGTGAAGATCAGCACGAATTCGTCCCCTCCCAGCCTAGCCACGGTGTCGGTGCTGCGGGAAATCGCAAGCATCCTCTGAGCCACCTCGATGAGCAGCGTGTCTCCGGCTTCGTGGCCCAGGGTGTCGTTGACCGGCTTGAAGTCATCGAGATCCATGAAACACACGGCAAGCTTGGTTCTGGAACGCTTAACCTGGGCCAGCGCCATCTCGAACCGGTCATTGAGCAGCGTCCGGTTGGGGAGCCCGGTGAGCGCATCGTGGTGTGCCATGTGTTCGAGCTGCTGCTGATGGCTCTTGATGCTCGAGATGTCGGAAAACAGCGCGATGAATCGCATGGTCTCGCCGCCTTCATTTTTTACCGCGGACAGGGTCAGCCTTTCGGGATAGATTTCGCCGTTCTTGCGCTTGTTCCAGACTTCGCCGGACCAGTAGCCGTTCGTGGTGACTTCCTGCCACATGATTTCATAGAACTGCCTGTCCTGCCTGCCCGAGTGCAGTATGCGCGGATTCTTCCCCAGCATTTCCTCGTGGCTGTATCCGGTGATGTGGGAACAGGCGGGGTTGGCTTCGAGTATGGTCCCGTCTTGGTCAGTGATCAGAATGCCTTCATCAGCATGATCGAAGACGCTCGAGATCAGCCTCAGGTGATCATCCGCTTGCTTGCGATCGGTGATGTCGTTGATGATTCCCAGGAACTGGACTAGCCTGTCTTGCTTGTCGAATATGGGGGAGATGTTCAGCCTGTTCCAGAACAGCGTGCCGTCCTTTCTGTAATTGCGCAGCGTGGCCTTTCCGGCTCGGCCTTCCTTGAGGCAGGCGCGGATTTCGGCAAGTACGGGCTGGTCTTTATCCTCGCCCTGAAGAAAGCGGCAATTCCTGCCCAGCAGTTCAGACGCAGGGTATCCGGTGATTCTCTCGAATGCAGGGTTCACATAGAGCAGCGGTAAATCAGGTGCGGAGGCATCGGCGATGGCAACGCCGTTGGTGCTTGAATTCAATGCGTCGGACTGCATTTTGATCAGCGCTTCTGTCTGCTTGCGCTCGGTGACATCGTCGAAGATGGCGACGATCTCGCCGCTGTCTATCTTGTAGATATAGTTTTCCAGCCAGCCGGATATGCGCTGGTCCTCATAGAAGGAAATCGGAAATTGTTCAGCCTTCCCGCTATTCCATACACGGCGGAAAGCATCGAGCAGCCCCATCTTTTCGGAACCCGGGAAGACCTCAGTCAGTTTTCTTCCGATCAGATCTTCCCGTTTGACATTGTTGATGCGCTCAGCTGCGCGGTTGAAATTGGTGAAGACGAAGTCATCTCCCTCGGCCCGGTAAATCGCAACGCCGCTGCTCATGTTCTCGAACAGTTCCTCGAGGCGCTTTTCGCTGGTTCGCAATTCATCGTCCTTCTTCTTGCGCTCCGTGATGTCCCTGGACGAATTGAAGAGCACAGGTTTGCCGCCAAGCTGCAGCGGGAATGCGCTTATCTCGACATCGAAAACGGTGCCATCCTTGCGCCTGTGGCGTCTTTCGAACTGCGTGTGCTCGTGCCTGGAAAAATGCCTATTGAACATTGCGGTGAGTTCAGGGCCTGACAGGCTGATCTCCGCATCCCATTGCGTGACGTTCATGCCCATCATCTCATCTCTCGAGTAGCCCAGCATCTCGCAGAACGAATCGCTGACCTCGAGTATGTTCCCGTTCATGTCGAGTATGTGTATGCCATCGCTGGCATTGTGCAGAAGTGCGAGGCTCTTCTCGTTTTCCTTCTGCAAGGCCAGTTTGCCGGCGATCAACTGGTTTACCAGCGGCGTGATTATCCAGTGCAGCAGCAGCCCGCCGAACACGACCAGCGCTGCGAGCAGCAGAGAGATGTATTTCAGCTGTTCTGTCACCGGACTGTATAGTTCTGCCTGGTCTATCTTCAGAACGGCGCCGAGAGACAGTCCTGGCAGGGGCGCATAGGCTGCGACGACCTCAGTGCCGCGGTAGTCTTTTGCATGGATGAGTCCAGACTTGCCATGCAGCGCGTAATCCATAGGCAACGCCTGGTCTGACACGACCCTGTGCAGGTGCTGGAATTCCCAGTTCGACATTTTGTGCAGAAAGCAGTCCATGTCCTTGGGGTCTTTCGGCAACGAACTGCACAGCGCAAATTCTCCAGTCTTGCCTATGGATACGATATCTCCCAGCGCATGGGGAGGCAGTTTGAGAGCGGCTTCCACGACGACGCTGCCGATCAGTTTGTGCCGGGAGTCGAGGATGTCGCTGCTCGCATGCAGCATGAATCCTTGATCACGTATCAGGTATGCCCCGTGTACGCCTGAAACCGGAATGCGCAGTTTTGGGTTCTGCTGAAAACGGCCGGAGCGCGCCACTGTATTGCCTGCCGCATCCATGAACAATACGCCATCGAGTCCCTGAGAGACAAAGGAATCCGCGACCCGCTGCAAGTCTTTTCTGCTTTGCACGGACTTTTGCGCCAGATTCTGCAGATTGTCGGCGATGAATGGACGGGTGGCGATCATCTGCACATCCCTCATTCTTTGCGAGACCTGGCTGCCAATCAGATCTATGCCGCTTTTCAGCGAGACAGTCAGGCTTTTGCCCAGCATGGATTCAGCCTGATGCTGCATCACCGAGAAAACGGAGATGCCGGCGATCAGGGTCAGCGTTATCAGGATCAGGAAGCCAAAGAGGCTGATTCTGTGTTCATCCGGCTTTGAAAACATCACGGCGGTTCCATATTTTTGTTGCGTCAATTTTACACGAGCCGCACTGCATGCGTTTCATCATGAAGCAAGCTCTGACTGCGAATCAGAAGCCAGCGGGGCGCAAGGCTCCCGATTTTATGAGTTTCTCAAAGTCCGCGATGACAAGGGGCTTGCTATAGAGGTATCCCTGATAGGCATGGCATCCGATGTGGATCAGGAATGCGCGCTGTTCCTTCGTTTCGACACCTTCCGCGATCGCCTGCAGTCCCAGGCTTTCTGCGAGCTTCACGATGGTCCCCGCAATGGCCGCATCGTTGGCGTCGGTCAATACGTCGCGGACAAAGGACTGGTCTATCTTCAGTTGATCCAGCGGCATGCGCTTCAAATAGCTCAGGCTTGAATATCCCGTGCCGAAGTCGTCCAGCGAGAATCCCACGCCGTGCGCTTTCAGCGCATGCATTTTTTCGATGACGTCCTCTATGTTTTGTACCATCAGGCTTTCGGTCAGCTCGAGTTTCAGGCGCTTCGGATTCGCGCCTGTCTTTTCGAGGATAGCGAACACCTGTTCGACGAAATCGGCCTGGCGGAACTGGTGCGCGCTGACATTGACCGCCAGGCTGAGATCGCAAAGGAGGGGTTGATCAGCCCATGATGTCAGCTGTGCGCACGCTGCCTCCAGCACCCATATGCCCAGCGGTAGTATGAGCCTGGATTCCTCGGCCATCGGGATGAATTCGGCGGGAGGGACAAGGCCGCGCTCAGGATGATTCCAACGCACCAGCGCCTCTGCCCCAGTGATGAGCCCTTCTGTCGTGACCTGGGGCTGGTAGTGCAGTTCGAACTGGTTTTCCTTCAGCGCGCGGCGCAGCCCTGCTTCCATGATGGACTGCTCTATCACGAGCGTCTGCATCGCGGGGTCGAAGAAGCGCATCGCATTGCGCCCCATATCCTTGGCCTTGTACATTGCGAGATCGGCCTGTTTCAACAGCTCATCGGTGCTGGCCTGGCCTTTGAACAGTGTCACACCGATGCTGGGTGTGCTGTGGAAGGTGATTTCCCTGATCTGGTAGGGATGGTTGAGTGCCGCGAGTATCTTCTCTCCGACGGTTTCCGACTGGGTGGCGGCCAGTTTTTCCTGCAGACCCAGGTTGGAGAGTATCACAACGAATTCGTCCCCGCCCAGTCTGGCTACCGTTTCTTCAGCGCGCACGCATGCGCCAAGCCGCTCTGCAACCTGTTTCAAAAGCAGGTCTCCCATGTCGTGGCCCAGCGTATCGTTGAGCGTCTTGAAATTATCCAGATCGATCAACATAAGCGCGCAGTAGCTGCCGTTACGGGCGCTGACGGTCATGGTCTGCTTCAACCGGTCCAGCAGCAGTGTGCGGTTGGGAAGTCCCGTCAGCTGGTCAAAGAAGGCCAGCTCATTGATCCTTTCCTCTGCCTTTTTGCGCTCTGTGATGTCGAAATGCGTGCTGATGTAATGGGTCACGATGCCCTTGCTGTTCCTGATGGCCGTGATGGTGAGCCATTCCGGATAGACTTCGCCGTTCTTGCGCTTGTCCCATATTTCACCCTGCCATCCTCCGGTGTCATTGATGCACTTCCACATTGCGCGGTAGTAATCTGCATCGTGCAGGTTTGATTTCAAAAGGCGAGGCGTTCTTCCCACCACGTCCTCGCTGCTGTATCCGGTCGTCTTGCAGAATGCACCGTTGACCTTCAGGATGATGCGGTTTGCATCGGTGACCATCATGCCTTCCTGTGATTCGAACGCGGTGGCTGCGATGCGCAGCTCTTCCAGATTGAGCTGTTGCGCATCGACCATGGTGTTGAACTCTTGAGCTACGGCGGCGATGTCGCGCGGTCCTTCAACCGCGGCTCGGGCCTCGAAGTCGCCGTTGTGCAGCGCACGCGCAGTTTTCTCCAGCATTGCGATCGGGCGGGTGATGCGCCTTCCGATGTAAAGGGTGATGAAAAGTAGCAGGAGCACGGCGGCAAGCACGATGCCGGTTTCGATTTTCGCGCGCCTGTCGGCTTCGGCATAGATTGCCGAGACAGGCTCGCCTATCCAGGCGATCCAGCCTGTGTCGGGTATCGGCAATACCGCGTAGAACCGCTTCACCCCGTCTTTTGCGACACTTTCCAGCTCACCTTGCTGGATCGCAGTGATCGCTCTTGCCGCGTCCGATACTGCAAGATGGCCTATCATGTGATCCGGATCCACGTTGCGCCAGACCAGGATGCCTTCTTCATTGAAGAATCCGTAATGGCTCTTGGGTGCCAGGAGCTGCGCGGGAATGTCGGGGTCATATGACTGCAGGTTGAGCGGGAGCTGTATCGTGCCTATCAGTTCATGCTGTGCATTGAAGATGGGCGAGGTGAGAACGGAAACCCACTTGCCGCTGATCGGGCCGAAATGGGGATTGCCTACGACGAATTTCTGTTCCGCGACCACCTTCCTGAACCAGGATGTGTCTGCGATGTTGAGCAGCTTTCCGCCAGGTTCCGGCAATGCGGAACAGACCATCAACCCGTCCTTGTTGGTATAGTCTACATTCGCATATTCAGGATGAAGTCTGTAGAGGTCCTGCAGTATCGGATCGCAGTGTTTGGGATCGAGTTCTTGCACGATGGGCCTTTGGGCCAAGCGTTCGAGTAGCAGCCGGGTGTTGTCTATCTTGCCACCCGTGTTGGTGACCATCGTGTTGACCAGCATTTTCAGCGAAAGCTTGGTGTGGGCGATGGTCTGCTGCCTGTCGGAGTAGATGCCGTATCCGACCACTGCCACGAGCGGGACGGACAGGGCAAGCACCAGAAGCAGCAGGTAAGCGCGTATCGAATAGGTGCGCATCAACTATGGCCGCGCAGGTCTGAGCGCGCAGCAAATCTTTTCGGCGATTTTCATCGCCAAGAGGATATATCGTTTCCCAGCATAAAGCCATAGTGCTGCCTCTATCGTGCAGAGGTCATACCGTCAGCCGCCGGTAGATTTCTGCAACCTTCAGGGGCAGGGTGCGCGCTTCATCGATCACCACATAGTGCGCCGGCCCAAAGAGATGCGGCAGATAGTCGCGCCCTTCCTTGTCGATGGCGATGCCGAAGGGATGGATGCCGGCGCGGCGCGCTTCGATGAGCGCCTGTCGCGTATCTGCGATGCCATACTCGCCTCTGTAGTTGTCGTTGTAATCCTCCGGCCTGCCATCAGTGATCGTGATCAGCATGCGGGTTTTCGCATCGATTTCTTTTAAGAGCGCGTTCATGTGGCGTATCGCAAAGCCCATGCGCGTATAGTCCTGCGGACGGATGCCGCCGATGCGCGCCCTGACTTCTTTCCCGTAGGGCTCATCGAAGCGCTTGATGCGGAAAAGCTCGCATTTCTTGCGTGTCATCCCGGAAAAACCGTATATCGCGTATTTGTCGCCAAGCGCTTCGAGCGCTTCGGCCATTAGTATCAGTGACTCTCGTTCGGCATCGTTCACCCAGCCCTTGGTCGATCCGCTCATGTCGACCAGAAAGGCAACCGCGATGTTGCGCTCGGCGCGGTAAAGCCTGGCATAGAGCAGATCGGACATCTCGCTGCCACGCTGCATTTCGGACAGGGCCTCGATCAGCGCATCCAGGTCGACATGCTCGCCCTGCGGCTGTCGCCTGAGCAACCTGTCTTGGTCGCGCATGCCTTCGAAAGTGCGCCTGATCTGCCGCACCAGAGGGCCATACTTGACAAGCGTGCGGTCTGCAAAGCCATCATATATCTTTGGCACATCCCTCTCGCGCATCACGCACCAGTTTTTGCGGTAGCTGGCGCGGCCGAAATCCCATTCGGGATATAGCGTGGCGCCTTCTTCATGGTAGGTGCCCTGCCAGACCTGATCCGGATCCTTCTGCGCTGCGCGCGTGAGTGCAGGATCGTATTCTCCAGGACCCGCGGCGACCAGGTATTCCGGAGGTATCTCGCCGAAGTCGAGCAGGACAGAGCTTATGAGCTGCCTGACATCGTCTGGGGGCGACAAGGGCATGTCGTCAAGCAAGAGCTCCATTTCGCCCGTCGCTTCGCTTTGATGGGGCTTGAATTCGAACTGCCGTGGTTCGCCTTCATCCTCCTGCTTGGGCAGGCTTTGCGCGAATTCCGACAGTTTCAGTCGCAGCAGCGCCTTTTCTCGTTCCATGCGTGCCATTGCGGCATCCCTGCGCAGCTCGCATTGATAAGGAGCGGGAGAGGGGATTTCAGATTGCAGCGCATCATGAACCAGTGCCAGGCTGTCGTGGCTCGAGGCGGATGGGGATGAGAGCAGATCGGCATAACCTTGCCAGAGCGCTGGCAGCGTTTCATTTGCAAGCTGCTTCATCTCGCGCGCAAGGCCGGGCAGCTCGCGCGCGATGCAGGCCTCCAGACGCAGTGTCTCCAGTCTGCTGAAGCAGGTGAGTGCGCGATCCTGATCTGGCAGGCTTGCAGGCAATCCTTGAAAGAGCACGCGCATCGTGCCGAAATGCCCCTGCGCCCAGAGCATCGCGACCAGTGCCTTGCACAGAGTGAAATTTTTTGTGACATTTTCCATGCGCGCGACGATTGCGGGAAGATACAGGGTCTCGCCGTCAGTCCATGCCTCATCGGATGCGTCTATCAGCAAGCGCCTGCCCGAGAGGCCGCGGGCAAAGGTGAGCAGGATGCCGCGTACGTCGTCCAGCACGACGCCTTCGGCATGTTCATGGTGCAGCTCTGCAAACCGGTCTGCTTCGCGCAGTATCTTCACTGCAGCCTGCAGACCGATGCAGTCGTGCGCATCGAGCGCCTGCATGACCCAGGCTTCGATCAGCCTTCGGTCCATGCGCTTAGCAATCTCGGGCGCCTGGGTTGCGAAAATTGTTGCGATCTGCACGTGGGCTGCCGAGAGGCGCTTGGTCCATCCAAGGATGAAATCCCGGTCCATGTGGGGCAGGGCGGCGATGTCCTTCGCGATGTCGCTGACGTCCTTCATCGAGAATTCCACTTCTAGCCAGCACTCGAGCTGCCCCAGTATTCTCTCGAAGTCGTTCATCAGAATAGCGAGGATGAAAGCTCCAGAACGGCCGCGAGCGTGTCCGCGTCGTCAGTCAGCGCTTCGGCAATCGCGCTATTGCAGGCATCGGCAGGCGAGAGGCCTGTTGCGATGAGCTGACCTGCATGCACCAGAAGCCTCGTGCTGGCACCCTCGTCAAGCCCGTTTCCTTTGAGGTTGCGCGTCATCGCGGCGAACTTCACGAGATTCATTGCGACCTCGGGCTTGACCCCGGTTTCTCGCATCACGATTCCGGCTTCGGTGGCTGAATCCGGATAGCCGAACTCACAGGCCACGAAACGTTGGCGGGTGCTCTGCTTCAATTCCTTCAGCACGCTCTGGTAACCCGGGTTGTAGGAGATGACCAGCATGAAGTCCGGAGGCGCATGCAATACTTCGCCGCGCTTTTCTATCGTCAGGATGCGTCTGTCGTCGGCCAGTGGATGGATCACCACCATGGTGTCCTTCCTCGCCTCGACGACTTCGTCAAGATAACAGATTGCGCCGCTGCGCACGGCGGCCACCAGCGGGCCATCCATCCATACCGTCTGGCCACCTATGATCAGATAGCGGCCAACGAGATCGGATGCGGTCAGATCGTCATGGCAAGCAACTGTCACCAGCGGGCGTTTCAATCGCCATGCCATGTATTCGACAAAGCGCGTTTTTCCGCAGCCGGTCGGCCCCTTGAGCAGCATCGGCAAATGATTCTTGTAGGCTGCCTCGAACAGCGCAACTTCGCCCTTCGTCGCCTGATAATAGGGCTCCTCCTCGATGTGCTGTGGGGAGAGAGTGAGCAGATTGTCAGGCGACATCATGGATGATTACTCGTCTTCGTCCAGCGGGCCGTCTTCCTGCTGCGCGCGCAATGCGGCCGCTTCGATTTCGAGGCGCATGCGCGCATCCTCCACCTGCTTTCGGCGGACGAACACCGTATCCTCGCTCATCTTGATGCTCTCCTCGCCGAACAAGACCTGGCGCAGGAAGCGGAATGCAAATTCCAGGAGAACCTCGTCGGATTGCCAGGTTGCGCGCTCTTCATCGGAAATGGTGTATATCGTATTGAACGAATCGCTTGTGACGAATTCGCGGAAGCGGTCTATGTCATAGCAGGCCATGAAGAAAAGCTGCAGGCTTCGCTTGGAAGGCTTGCCTATGGTGGGGCCAGAGGATTTTTTCTTGAGTATCAGTTGGCGCCAGCCGCGAGAGGCTTCATCAAAGGGTTCTACGCCCTGTTCCTTTCGGTATTCGTCTATCGTGAGCGAACGAGGCTCAAGATGCCCCAGGCAATGCTCTTCCTTGACCAGCGCATAGGCATTGCGGTCTACATATTCGTCCTGGCGGCGCATGGAAAGCAGTGCGACCGGATAGTAACGACAGGCGGTAGGACGGTCCTCGTAAACGCTGCAGCCTTCATCGGTCATGAACTGGCAGGCAGATCCGCCCTCTATGGGTTTTAATTTCACACCGGCGATGCCGTTTGCTTCCATCTCGAAAGGAAATGTAAAGTGTTCCAGAAATTCGGTGGAGCTGAGAGAGAGTCTTTTTTTCAGCCGCAGGATGTCGTAAGGCGTGAGGCTGATGTCTATGGATTTGCAGCATGCATTGAAGCAGGCTATGCCCTTGTGGCAGCTGAACTGTATCATCTTGTCGCCCTCGAACATCTCGGGCATCACGGGACTTGTCGGATAGGTGTCTGTCGCTCGATTCATTGTATATTTCCTGGCTACAAAAAAAGCGGGCACCAAGGTTCGGTCAGAACCTATGGCACCCGTATTCACATCATACAGCTAATTCAATGCGCGGCAGGCTTGAAAAGCTTGGACTTGTCGACCAGGTCGACATGCTTGCGCTTGAAGCAGTTCCACTTCTTGGAGTGCCTGTCATAGACCGAGTTCACGAAGCAGTGCCAGTTCTCCTCGTCGACAAAGTTCTTGTCGGTGCGATAGTAGAAGCCAGGATAGCGTGACTCCTCGCGGAACTGGATGTGCTTCATGTGTGCTTCGGCCGTGATGATGCGGTGGTAGTTTTCCCATGCGCGCAAGAGCTCGTGAAGATCCTTTGCGCGCATCTTCAGGGCATCTTCCTTCAGCATCTCGAGCTTTTCCTCTGCAACCGCCAGCATCTTGTCGTTGGTGTTGTAGTAGGTCGCAACGCCAGCCACGTATTCGTCCATGATTTTCTGCAGGCGGAACTGCAGCATCTTGGGCGTGATGTAGTTGGGATTGACGTCGATCGCGGTCGTGTAGTCCTTGTGTTCCAGGAAATTCCTGACGGGCTTGTAGATCTCTTCGGCTAGTTGATCTGCCGTCTCTGCAATCTCGGGTTTCCAGTCCTTGTTGTCCATGGCGAACTTCACCATCGCTTTCGCAGCAAGACGGCCTTCGGTATGCGAGCCTGAGGAGAACTTGTGGCCCGATGCGCCAACGCCGTCGCCTGCAGTGAACAGGCCCTTGACGGTGGTCATCGAACGGTAGCCCCAGTTCCAGCCCTTGGGCAGGTGAGACGGGATCTTGTCGCGGTCTTCGTGTTCCTCGTCTGTCGGCGCACCGACATCCGTGGGGCCCGAAACCCAGATGCCGCAGCAGCCCGAATGCGAACCCAGAAGATAGGGTTCGGTCGGGATCAGTTCGGAATTTTTCTTCTCGGGCTCGATGTTTTCGCCCACCCAGATGCCGCACTGGCCGATGCACATGTCGAGGAAGTCTTCCCAGGCTTCGGCTTCCAGGTGCTTCACTTCCTTGGGAGACAGTGTCTCGCGCAGCTTGCCCAAAGCCGTCACGGTATCCATGTAGATAGGCCCTCTGCCTTCCTTCATTTCCTTCAGCATCAGGTGATTTCTTAAGCATGAAGCGGGAACGGCAGCCTGTCCGTATGGGGGATAGTCGTTCAGCAATTCCTTGTTCTTGGTCATGTAGTCTTCGCCATAGGCATTGGTTGCTTTGGCCTTGAACAACAGGAACCATGCGCCGACCGGGCCATAGCCGTCCTTGAAGCGCGCCGGCACGAAGCGGTTTTCCATCATCGTGAGCTCAGCGCCAGCTTCTGCCGCCATCGCATAGGTGGAGCCTGCATTCCACACAGGGTACCATGCGCGGCCTGTGCCTTCGCCGACGGAGCGGGGGCGGAACAGGTTCACGCAGCCACCTGCGGCGAGCAGAATCGTCTTTGCCTTGTAGATGTGGATGGTATTGGTGCGCACCGAAAAGCCTGCTGCACCTGCGATTCGGTTCGGATCGTTCTTGTCGTTCAGCAGCTTGACGATGAAGATGCGCTCTTCGATGCGGTCCAGGCCCAATGCTTTCTTGGCTGCTTCTGCGACGATCCACTTGTAGGATTCGCCGTTGATCATGATCTGCCATTTGCCGGAACGCACGGGTTTCCCGCCATCCTTCAGAAGAGGCAGGCCTTCCTTGATGGAATCCGCGCCGTCGTGGCGCACGCCGTCCGCGTCTGTCTTCCAGATGGGCAGGCCCCACTCCTCGAACAGGTGCACGGAATCGTCGACGTTGCGGCCGAGGTCGTAGGCCAGATCGTCGCGGGTGATGCCCATCAGGTCGTTGGAGACCATGCGCGCATAGTCGGCAGGATCCTGCTCGGACCCGATGTAGGTGTTGATCGCGGAAAGACCTTGCGCAACGGCGCCGGAGCGGTCCATTGCGGCTTTGTCCACCAGTTTGATCTTGAGATCGATGCCGGATTCTGCCTTGACGACTTCCGCCCAGCGCATCATTTCATAAGCGGCGCCGCAGCATGCCATGCCGCCACCGATCAGGAGGATATCCACTTCTTCCTGAACAATACTTGGATTTCCAAAAGTTCCTTCAGACATAATTTGCTCCTGTTGTTATTTTATTAGGCTTATTTGCGGATCAGTTCTTCGGGGCGGCCTGCGCGATACCCGCCCATCACTTCCTTCGTGTACACGCCGGGAGCGGTCAGGTCGGCCATCTTGGGCATGGGCTTTCCGCCATAGGGATTGATGGAGCCTTCGGAAGTCGTTCGGATCGGGAACTTGAAGCGCTTAAGCGTGCCGTTTCTGAATTTGATGGTCCACATGATGGAGTCCGAGCCGCGCATGGGCTGTACGGAGCCGCCCAATGGCACGATGTCGGCGTAGTGGCGAACTTCGATTGCATTCTGCGGGCAGATCTTCACGCAGGAGTAGCATTCCCAGCACTGTTCGGGTTCCTGGTTGAACGCCTTCATCGCGTGTCCGGTCTCTGAACCGTCCTTGTCCAGCTTCATCAGGTCATGGGGGCAGATATACATGCAGGCGGTCTTGTCTTGCCCCTTGCAACCGTCACATTTTTCGGTACGTACATATGTTGGCAATTTGATACTCCTCAATTGAAAAATCAAACACGAATGTCCACATGCTGCGTGGAACCCACCATGAAACCCCCGGGAGGATATCCCGGGCATTGCCTCATTCAGCGTCCGGAGTGACCGCTGAGCTTTACTTCCACCTTCTCATCCTCGGCCAGGCTGCCATAGTAGGTGCGCAGGATGGCGAGCACCTCGGGGCGGCTGAATTCGGCCGGAACTTCATCGTTTTCAGAAAGCATCTTCCTGAGCTTGGTGCCGGAAAGCAGCAGCCGGTCTGATCCTTCATGAGGGCAGGTGCGCGCAGAGGCCATGCCGCCGCACTTGTAGCACCAGAATGTCCAGTCTATCTTGAGCGGCTGCGTCTCAAGAGCGTCCTTGGGTATCTTGTCGAAGATGTGATGCGCATCGAACGGGCCGTAGTAGCTGCCCACGCCTGCATGGTCGCGTCCGACGATCAGGTGCGAGCAGCCGTAGTTCTGGCGGAACAGCGCGTGCAGCAAGGCTTCCCTGGGGCCGGCGTAGCGCATGTCCAGCGGGTAGCCAGCCTGTATCACGGTCTTGGGAACGAAGTATTTGTCTATCAGCGTGGAGATGGCTTCCGTCCTGACTTCGGCGGGAATGTCGCCGGGCTTCAGATTGCCAAGCAGTGAGTGGATCAGCACGCCGTCGCAGATTTCGATCGCGACTTTGGCCAGGTACTCGTGGGAGCGGTGCATCGGGTTTCTGGTCTGGAATGCAGCGACTTTGCTCCAGCCCATGGATTCGAACAGCTCGCGCGTCTTTTGCGGGGACATGAACTGCTCGCCATACTTCTTGTCGAATCCGCCCTGCGACAGGACCTTCACGGGACCTGCAAGGTTGACGTTGCCCTGTTCCATCACCATCTTGACGCCGGGATGTTCGATGTCCGTCGTGCCGAACACGGTCGCGCATTCGTGGGCCTTGTCTATGGTGTATTTTTCTGTGACGCGCATGGTGGCGAGGATGCTGCCATCGTCGGGGTCCATCAGCGCGATGTCGCTGCCGGTTTGTATTGTTGCTGCGCGGGTTTCGTCTATGGAGAGGGTGATGGGTATCGGCCAGAACAGACCATTGGCCATTTTCATGCCGGCACAAACGCCTTGCCAGTCGGTGTAGGACATGAAGCCATCGAGCGGTGTGAATCCGCCTATGCCCATCATGACCAGGTCACCTTTCTCGCGCGAAGTGACGGTGATCCCGGGCAGGCCGGATGCGTGTTTCAGTTCGGCTGCAAGTGCTGTTCCTTCCAATAACAGGGGATTTAGATCTCCCCCCCCATGCGGTCTGACTAAAGCCATCCTACTTCCTCCCGATCAATGGTTGAACTGCCGGATTTGAAGCTTTGAGACTAGTACACGTGCCGGGCTGCTATACACACATTATAATTATGTTTAATCTCATTATCAGTATTTTTCGCGGTTGCGCGACCCCTCTTACGGGTTATAGACGAATAGCTCATCACGGTGATGGATGCATGAGTTTGCGATTGGGCATAATCGCATGCGATCGGGAAGGCTAGTCGTCTTGTTTCATGATTTTTCATATGGCACGATCTGCCTGACTGATACAATAATATTGTTTGCAGTTGGCGGGTGATGTCGATCGGGTATTCGGTAGCCCGGGAATTGCAACCAGCGGAACCTTGAATGAAAATCCATAAATCCGGCGACTCTTCCGGCGCTGTTCTCACACCGTGCCTCTCATTGGATGAGAACGACGAGAGGCACGCGCGTCCACTTTTTGCTTCAGTTCCGCACCCTCTGCTGTTCATAATCGCGTTTATCGTGCAATATGCGTTCTCTTTGGTCAGGCGTTTCAATAGGGGCAAGCCGTTCCAGGGTGCTGTCGGCCATGGGTTTGGCGCACTTAACTTAAGGATAGGCGACAACCGATGTTGAAAACGTTTACGCAGAAACTGCAAAGTCCATCGCTCAAGGCGATATTGCCTTTTCTGATGCTGGCCTTCTTTGCCGGTGGCGCTTATGCTGCAGATAAGCTGCCTCAGGCTGCGATCAGCCTTCCCTGGTGGGGCTGGGCCTTGGCTCTGTTTGTCACCTGTTTCTTTCTTGGCATCGTGGCGGTTCCGTCGGGCGTGGGAGGCGGGGTTCTCTTTGTGCCCATCGTGGGCGGCTTCTTTCCATTTCATCTGGATTTCGTGCGCGGTGCAGGACTGCTTGTGGCGCTTGCCAGTTCGCTTGCGGCAGGCCCTTCGCTGATGCGCGCAGGTCTTGCTGATCTGAGGCTCGCCTTGCCGCTGGCCGTGCTTGCGTCTGCCAGTGCGATTGCCGGCGCACTGGTGGGTTTGGCCATTCCTTCCAATGTGGTGCAGATCGCATTGGGTGTGACGATACTGGGCATCGTGGTGCTGATGGCGACGGCCAGAAAATCCGAGTTTCCTGTCGTGCCTGTTGCGGACAAGCTGTCCATGGCGCTTTCCATGCATGGCTATTTTCGCGATACCGCGCAGAACAAGAACATCGCATGGAAGGTGCACCGCACGCCGCTGGGTATTTTTCTGTTCGTGCTGATCGGCTTCATCGGCGGATTGTTCGGCGTGGGCGCGGGCTGGGCCAACTTGCCGGTGCTAAATCTCCTGATGGGTGCGCCGATCAAGCTCGCCGCAGGCACATCGGGTCTGATACTGACCCTTGCCAGTTCCTCCGCGACCTGGGTATATCTCAACGAAGGCTCCGTGCTTGCCGTGATCGCCGTGCCATCCGTGATCGGCATGATGCTGGGCGCGATGATAGGTGCGCGCCTCCTGCATGTGTTGAAGGCTTCCGTTGTGCGCAAGATGGTGATCACGCTGTTGCTGTTTGCGGGAATCCGTGCATTGCTGAAAGGACTGGGGATATGGCCGTGAGTGAGAAAGAGGAGACTGCAAACCTGTTGTCCGACGAGCAGAAGCGCTACGCGAGCTGGCTGCAATGGGGGGCCCGCTCCGGTCTTGTGATGCTCATCGTTACTTTTATTGCCTATGTGACAGGCTGGCTGGCTCCCCATGTGCCGCTCGATCAGCTGCCTTCGGTGTGGGGGTTGCCTGTGGATGAATACCTGAAAAAGACGGGTGCGCCTACGGGCTGGAGCTGGCTTGGCGATCTTGGGCAGGGGGACTTTGCAAGCCTGATCGGCATCGCTTGGCTGTCTGCCAGTTCGCTTTTCTGCCTGTTCGCGGTGCTGCCAATCTATTTCAGGCGACGCGACTGGGTGTTCGTGGTGCTTTGCCTGTGCGCGCTGGCTGTTCAGCTGCTTGCCGCTTCCGGCATGCTGGTGGCGGGAAAATAATTGTGGCGAGCAGCGATCTGCAGCGCTATGATTGAAAAAATTTAGAGTGCTGATTTTGATGGAATATAAGCGTTTTATTCTAAATAACCCATGCGGGCTATATGTTTTTTCCTAAGTGGGTATGGACGAAAGGGTGTAGCTCGTTCCTAATTGCGTATCTGCTTAAGCAGTGTTTTGGCGGTGTTTTATTAACTTGTAGGAGATTGAAGAATGAATTTTGACAAAGAATTTGATGCCAGCGGCATGTCCTGCCCTTTGCCCATCGTGAAGACCAAGAAATCGCTTGCCGACATGCAGTCTGGACAGGTGCTGAAAGTGATCGCCACGGATTGCGGTGCGGTGAAGGACATGCAGGCATTTGCTGACCAGACCGGCAATACACTGCTCTCGAATACCGAAGAAGGCGGAAAATTCATCTTCTTCATGAAGAAGAAATAAGAAGTCAGTCAACTAACAAGGGGGAGTAGCATGACTAAGAAGATGGCGATCATCGCAACCAAGGGTACGCTGGACATGGCCTATCCGCCGTTCATCCTGGCGTCCACAGCGGCGGCCCTTGGTTATGACGTGCAGATATTCTTTACTTTCTATGGCCTGCAGCTCTTGCGCAAGGATCTGTCCAGCGTGATGATCAGTCCGCTGGCCAATCCCGCGATGCCCATGCCGGTTCCCATGCCGGTGATGGTGCAGATGCTGCCCGGCATGGAATCGATGGCGACGATGATGATGAAGCAGAAGCTGAAGAAGCACGGCGTTGCCTCTCTCGAAGAGCTGCGCGAGCTGTGCCTGGAAGCCGATGTGAAGTTTATCGCCTGCCAGATGACGGTCGATCTTTTCGAATTTGACAAGAGCGAATTCATCGACAACGTCGAATACGGTGGCGCATCGATGTTCTTCGGCTTTGCGGGCGAGACGGACATTTGCCTGTTCGTTTAAGCTGAAATAAAATAGCCTTTGCAGTAAAAGTGTTTTAGAAGACTAATCAACTCGGGGAGATTTGAATGAAGATGAAGAAGATTCTGGTTGTGATGATCGCTGCAGGCGCGATGGGTTCGGCCTATGCGACGGATGGCTATTTCGCGGACGGCTATGGCATGAAGGCCGAGGGCATGGGCGGTGTTGGCATCGCACTGCCTCAGGACGCGCTGGCTGCAGCCAACAATCCGGCAGGCATGGTGATGGTGGGCAACCGCGTCGATCTGGGCGCGGACCTGTTCGAGCCAAGTCGCAGTACACAGATATCGTCTGCTGCCGGCTCTCAGAATTTTTCGGGCAACAGCAGGCCGATGTTCGTCATTCCCCAGTTCGGTTACAACCATATGCTGGATTCCAACAAGTCTCTGGGTGTGTCCGTATATGGCAATGGCGGCATGAACACCGCATATGCCAATAGTCCTTTTGGGAACCAAAATGTAGGGGTCAACCTGGCCCAGCTGTTCGTATCGCCCACCTATGCGATGAAGATCAACGAGAACAATGCGATCGGCATCTCGCTGAACATGGTTTATCAGACCTTCTCTGCGAATGGATTGCAGCCATTTGCAGGTATGGCTATGAGCAGTAATGCTAATGCGCTGACCAACAACGGAACGGACTCCTCCACGGGTGTTGGCGCGCGAATAGGCTGGACCGGACAGGTGAGCCAAGCCGTCACACTGGGCGCGACCTATGCTTCCAAGGTGAGCATGAGCAACTTTGACAAATATTCCGGCCTGTTTGCGGGCGGCGGCAGCTTCGACATCCCCGCAAACTATGGCGTGGGCGTTGCGGTGAAAGCCACCAACAGCACGACGGTCTCGGCTGACTACAAGGTGATTCAATACAGTGGGGTGCCTGCTATTGCGAATCCTCTTGTAATGACACCAGGAAATTTAGGTACCGCTAACGGTGCGGGCTTCGGCTGGCAGGACGTGAAGGCGATCAAGCTGGGTATCAGCCAGCAGGTCAACGATCTCTTGACCGTGCGCGCGGGCTACAGCCACAACACCCAGCCCATCCCCGCAAGTCAGGTGATGTTCAACATCCTGGCGCCCGGTGTGGTTCAGGATCACCTGACCCTGGGCATGACCTATAACGTCACCAAGACCAACGAGCTGACTGTGGCTTACATGCACGCATTCCAGAATACTGTGACTGGCCCATATCCTCTTATGCCAGGCGCGAATGTGAATCTCAAGATGTATGAGGATTCGCTGGGCGTAGCCTACAGCTGGAAACTCTAAGCAAGTTTGAAAGGGTTCAAGGACCCGCTCTGAAAAGAGCGGGTTTTTTTATGCCCGAAGTTTTATTTAACCATCAAAGAGTATCAACATGAAGAAAATCGTTTTATCCCTGCTGGCCGCGTTCTCACCTGTTATGGCGTATGCCACGAACGGCGACACGATGATGTCGGTGGGTTCGGAGAATACCGCGCTGGGCGGCACGGGTGTTGCTCATTACGTGGGGGCGGAGAGCGCCTTCGCCAATCCGGCGATGCTGGGTCTGTCCACAGGTGACGAGCTGGTCGGCGGCGTGGTGCTTTTCAAGCCAACGGTCACCAATAGCGGTATGCAAGGCATAACTGAAAGCAGCACGGCCAATACCAGTTATATTCCGGATGTATCCTATTCCAGTCGCATCAGCGATCATTTCACTTATGGTATCGCGATGGCGGGAATTGCCGGCATGGGGGTGGATTATACCGGCGGTCTTGCAAGCAATACCATGGATGCAAGAACGCAGCTGAGCATCCTGAAGGTTGTACCGACCATTGCCTACAACGATGCCAATTTCGGTTTGGGTTTCTCGCCTGTGCTGCAATACGGCTCTCTGGCTATGTCTTTTATTGGAAACACAACGATCAATCCAAATCAGAACGCGACTTCCGATACGCGCATGGGTTATTCCATGGGCGGATACTTCAAGCCTTTACCGGCATTGACTTTGGGTATGGCTTACAATTCCAAGATCAAGATGAATTATGCGCCTCAGATTTCATACGCGGCGTCGCAGGGTTTCGGTCAAACTTATTCGGATAATCTGACGCAGCCTGCCGAGATCAAGCTGGGGGTTTCTTACGATCTCAACCAGAGTTTTACGGTGACTGCGGATTATCGTCAGATTCAATGGGCGAGTGCGCAAGACTATGGTAATTTGGCCTGGAATAATGAAGATGTCACCGCGATCGGTATCAAATACAAAAGTACTGATTACTGGCTGGGTGCCGGCTATAACAATTCAAATAATCCGATCGGCGTATTCGCCAATGGAGTTGCGGCGAATGCGCATAATGGCCAGAATGGCATAGGCAATCTGTTCAACAACCTGATGTTCCCGGGCATCATCAAGAGTGCATACACTTTCGGCGGCGGCTACATGCTGAACAAGCACTATGAACTGGCGGGTTCCTTGATGTATGCGCCCAAGGTCACGACAACGGTGGATGTCAGCGATGCTGCAGGATTGGCTCCGGGTTCGCTGTATAACACCACGACGCACTCGCAGAAAGCCTTTTCGGTAACGCTGCGTTACAAGTTCTGATGCTAAGCTTGGCCGGGAGACCGGCCAGCCGCATTCAGACGATGAATTTCTTGGTGGTATCGGAAAGCGTGCGGGCGACCTCGCTCATGCGCGCAGCATCTGCGATGCCGGCCTGGGTGTACTGCGCGGCCGTTTCTGTGCGCGTCTGATTTTCCTGTATGCGGTTTAACACGATACCCACCAGCATCTGCTGATCGTCTGCCGCCTCGCGTACCGCGTCGACCGTATTTTTCATCGCCGCTGTCGCCTGTTCTATCTGTACGAATATCTCGGAAGAGGACTTCGATGCCTTGAGTCCATCGCGGACGGCATTGGCGTTCTCTTCGGAAATCGCGACGGTCGATGCGACATCCATGTTGACGCGCTTCAGAACTTCATCGATGCGTGCGGTGGCCTGGGCCGCCTGTTCTGAGAGCTTTCTGACCTCGTCTGCGACGACCGCAAATCCACGTCCCTGTTCGCCTGCCCTGGCTGCCTCGATCGCCGCATTCAAAGCCAGCAGATTGGTCTGCTCCGCGATGGCGCGTATCATGGAAACCGCGGTCTCGACCTCCTTGGAGGAGGTCTTCAGACTTTCCGCATTGGCCGAGATCTTGTGGCTCGCGCCATCCAGCACGGAGATGGCCTGTTCGGTGGCCTTGACTTCGGACACCCCGCTTTTCACGAGGCTGTCAGCTGAATTTGCGCTGTTGCCGGCGGCATCGGACAGGTCCAGTATGGATCGGGCGGCATCGGCCATGCCGTTGATCACGTTGGTGATCTCGTGCGAGTCCTGACGGAATTCATCCATGCTGTTGCCGAGCAGATGCATCGATGATCCGATCTCGCGCGAACTAGCTTCCACCGCGTCCGTCGATTGCGCCACTTCGCGCAGCGTGCTGCGCAGGCCGCTTGCCATGCTGTCGAACCCTTCGGTGATTTCGCCTACCGTGTCGGCACTGTGTATACCGCAGCCTTCTCTAAGGTCGCCTTTGCGTATGCGTTCGGCCGCCACGGCCACCTGGCGCAGTTTGCGTATCAGGAGGTATTCGAGAAGCCGGTGGTTCACGACGCCTATCGTGATGCCGGCGATGATGCAGCCAAGAACGAACCACAGCAGCATGCCTTCCTTCCAGTCCACGAAGAAGTTGGCATAGAAGGGGAAGATCAAGCCCATGGTGAGCCCGAAGCCGAGGAATGAAAACTTCAGTCTCCTGAGTATCGATGGATGCGACATGGTTTCCTTTCTGGCGTTTTCGATCAGAGGTGCTGGAATTATATCGGCAGTATTTGCAAAAGGTTAAGGTGTTTATTGTGAGGACATTCGGTCCAGATAGCGCGCACGATATAGAAGACGCGGGTTATTAGGATCGTCGGTGAAGGCGCTCCTGTCGTGCAGCACGTTGTTGCAGATCAGACCCATGCCTGCTTCCAGCTTCACGGTGTGGATGTGCGGTGTATCGGATGCGAGCAATGCTTCGAGCGATGCAACTGCCGCAAGTGTCGCCTGATCTTGTTTCCATTCAATGCTGCGGGTGCGCGCCGTGTAGCGCATATAGAGCGCGTTATGGTCAACGAAGAATACGGGCCCGGTCTGTGGGGGGCGTGCTATGCCTGCTTCATCTGTGCGTGCGGGTATGGTCATCGCATCTTTAGCCGATAACGCGCGTATGTGATCGGGGTCGATGTCCCTCAGCATCAGATAGGCGATCTCATGGTCCATGATGCGGTTGATGCCGCCTTCTCCTGCGGCGCTGACGCAATGCAGCACCATCGCGCGTATCCGTCGGTCCTCGGGATTGTAATATCCGTCGGTATGCCACTTGATCGCGCGGTCGGTATAGGGAATATAGGTCTGGCGCGGTTCGCTGCTGCACACGGTGATGCGCGTGATGCCGGCCTCGCCAGCCAGCCAGTTTGCATCCAGTCGCGCTAGCCCCAACTGCAGCCCCAGCTGCTGCAGGCCGCTCTCGTCGATCGGGGTGCGCGAGACATAGATTGCCATGTTGCTCCGGTTGCAGCGGGCAACGATTGCGCTTTTCTCGTCACAGGTGAGGTTGCGTGGGTCGCCTATTTCGACAACCAGATCGGCGCTGCGCGTGGCTGCCTGCACGAGTTTTCGTTCGCGCCAGGCTAGATAGGCATCTTTCTGCCCAAGATCAAACGGATCTGTCATGCGTCTGGCGCGGGACTCTTTCTCGCGGGGCGGACCTTTGCAGGCTTGCTGTCGATGAGGCCGCTGAAGTTTTTCTCCAGCATGTCGATCGCATTGGGCGCCTCGATGCTGATGATCTGGTCTATGATCCAGCCGCTGTCCTTCTCGTCCATGATATGGCTCATGCAGTAGGCAAGGTAGCGCATGAACGCATACTCCGGGCCGCTTTCGGTGTAGTCGAACTCGGCATATTCGCCGGCGCGCGCATTCAGCGCGTCGATGAACTGCTGCTTGCATGAGGCGAGCTCGAGTCCCATCAGCCGGCTTTCGTTCTCCGCATAGGTCGCAGCCACGTGGTTGGCCAGTGCACCGGTGAACAGGACGCGGTCTTCATGGCTGAACTGGCGGTAGGCCAGCCGATCAGCGATCAGTATCAGGAACACCAGGAACTCGCGCAGAAAATCGAAATATTGACGGCCGATGGCAATCTCGAAGTCCGCCTTGCGGGTATTCTTCAGCGCGTTTTCGGCTATCCTCGATATGTTGAACGCGACAGCACCCGCGAGCTCCTGCGGGGTGTGCTCGCGTCCGGATTGATACCAGTTGCTCTTGATGCGCATGCAGGGTCAGCTCTTCTGCAGGAAGAAGGCATAGACGTCTGCCGCAATCTCCGAGGTGTCCAGTATCGTCACATTGGTGGCGGTGGCCCAGTCGACGATATCGGAATGGATGCCGGGGCAGTTGCTGATCAGCTTCAGCACTTCATTTCTGGCCATGCCGTTCAGCAGTTTCTTCGCCTCGACGATGGGGCCTGGGCAGACCACGTTGCGTATGTCGAGCACGACGTTTGCTCTTACCGATTCCCCGGTGCCTTTTCTCACGTAATAGGCTGTCCCGCCATCTGCGATCGCTTCGGTTCTCAAGACCTGGTTGCCTGTCTGTTCAGACCAGGCAAAGAGATCGTCGCTGGTGCCCGGGCAGTCCGACATCAGCATCAGGATCTGTTCATGCTGAAGATCGTTGATGATGCGTTTGACGCCGAGCAGCGGCGCAGGGCAGGAGAGGCCCCGCATATCCAGAGTGACATTGGTTTGCAGATTTTGATGGCTCATGTTCAGTATCCTGTTGGTATGCAGCGTATGGTTTTGTTCAGTACCCGCCCTTGCCATAAGGTTGCGGCAGGCCGGCTACTTTGGCTGCCTGTTTTGCAGGTCCCATGGGGAAGAGGTCGTAAAGCGCCTTGCTGTCCGCCTCGGGCCAGAATTCATTGATCCCCTTAAGCATGTTGCGGAAGTTGGGCGTGGCACCGTGTTCGCGATACTGTTCGCGCATGTAGTTGATGACTTCCCAGTGTCTGGTGGTCAGCTCCATGCCTTCTGCAGCGGCGATCACGTTCACAGCTTCCTCGCTGAAATCCGCCTCGAGCAGATAACCGTCCGCGTCTGTTTCAAGTTCGACTCCTGCTATGATGTATCCCATTGCTTTGCTCCTTTTATTATTGATGAAAGAAAATGTGAGGCCGTCACTCGAGATCGGTGATGGACTTGTAGGGAATGAAAATGCCGCAGCCATAGCGGCGATCATCGCCCAGTCCTGCGTACTGCAAGCGCAGCGAATCTTCCTGCTTGAGGTCGTGGATCACGAGGCTATAGCCATGTATGGTCCTGTCAGCAGCTTTCAGGCTGTTGCGCATGCCGCACAGCAGCTTGCCCCCGATGCCTAGCTCAGCCAGCCTTGCCGCCACGTCCTGCAGGAACGCCACCTCGTCCTTGTTGCTTCCCACAAGGTGAGAATGCAGCGTGGGGTAAGGCTGGATCTCGCGCAGCTTTCCCTGGCCCAATTGCAGAGCCGATCCTCCTATTTCCAGGCGCTTTCCGGCAAGACGGTCAAAATGCCCAGTATGGGATGCGGTCAGCCGCAACACCAGTTTGCTGCGTTTGGCAAGCAGCATGCCCGCCTCGCTGGCAGAGGTGCGCAACGGCACGACGCCTGTCAGCGGATCTTCTGCGAGCTCGGGCACATGATGCACCAGTGCATCCCATAGTGCAAACTGGTAAATCGGGGGTATGGTGTCGCCGCTGACATCGAACACTGCGTCTGTCATCAGTGCGATGTCCATCAGCCTTGCTCCTGGGCATCCGCCCATTCGTTCATGACCTTTGCCCACAGCTTTGCCGTATGCGGATCGACGTCGAAAATTGTGAATCGCCGTGCCTCGCGTATGCGGATGCGCATCATGCTCATTCCGCCTTCGACATGATCGATTTGCTGCAGCTCGATTTCCTGGTTTCCCAGTGGAATTTTGAATTTTGCTAATTCCTCAATTTGCGCCATAATGTATTTCCGATGACTCTGTGATATGTTGTTTCGGAGTATATCCTTTAAGGGCTGGTTTTTGAAATGCTACTGCGGAACGGGTGAAGCAACCCGTTAGGGTTATATTTGATAGCCGCAATGGGTGATGTTCTGTCATTATGAAGGCAAGTAACATGCCTGAAACAAAAATGGCGTGCCAGCTGATGGCAGAGTCAAGAACAATAATATCGTTTGAAACGCGAGTTCCAATCTTTGAAACTGGATCATTGTGATCAATTGTCGGTCCAAGCTACTTGGCACGCTAACTGAAAGGAAAATATCATGGCAAAGAAACTATATGACACTCCCCATCTCGATCAACTCGAGTCCGGCCCATGGCCCAGTTTTGTGACGGGTCTCAAGGATCTGGCAAAGAACAACGACATGGCTGTCGATCTGTTGGGGCAGCTGGAGGCTTCCTATGAGACCAAGAAGGGTTACTGGAAGGGCGGCACGGTCGGCGTGTTCGGCTATGGCGGTGGTGTGATCCCACGATTTACCGAGCTGAAAGACGAGAATGGCGAGGCAAAATACAAGGATGCGGCAGAGTTTCATACGCTACGCGTGATGCCTCCGGCAGGCATGCACTACGACACCGACATTCTGCGCAAGTTCTGCGACATCTGGGAAAAGCACGGTTCCGGCCTGATTGCTTTCCATGGTCAGTCCGGCGACATCATGTTCCAGGGCGCAACGACGGAAAACGTCCAGCCTGCGTTCGATGAAATCAATGAGCTGGGCTTCGATCTGGGCGGCGCGGGTCCTGCTGTGCGCACCTCGATGTCCTGTGTGGGTGCGGCGCGTTGCGAGCAGTCCTGCTATGATGAAGCGAGAGCGCATCGCGCAGTGATCAACACCTTCCTCGACGACATCCACCGTCCTTCCCTTCCTTACAAATTCAAATTCAAGTTCTCCGGCTGCCCCAACGACTGCATGAACTCTGTTCAGCGCGCAGACATGGCGGTGATTGGCACATGGCGCGACAATATGCGCACCGATGAGGCGCTTGCCAAGAAGTGGTTCGCAAAGCATGGCATGGATGAGCTGGTGAACGATGTCGTCGCGCGCTGCCCGACCAAGACTTTCCAGGTCAAGGAAATCTCCAAGATCAAGTCCGGTGAACACATTTCCAGCGTGGCGGTGAGTGATACGCATGCGATCGAAATCAACAATCAGGACTGCGTGCGCTGCATGCACTGCATCAACGTGATGACGGGCGCTTTGGCTCCCGGAAATGACAAGGGTGCGACCATACTGGTGGGTGGAAAGAGTCATCTCAAGATCGGCGGTCTGATGGGCACGGTGGTCATACCTTTCATGAAGCTGGATAGTGAAGAGGCGGTGGAGAAGCTGGTGGACTTCGCGCAGCGCACCATAGACTTCTTTGCGGAAAATGCGCTTGAGCACGAGCGCACCGGTGAGATGATCGAGCGCATCGGCCTGACCAATTTCCTGGATGCGATGGAAATCGATGTCGATCCTTCCATGATCAATTCGCCGCGCATGAATCCTTATGTCCGCACCGATGGCTGGGACGAGGAAGTTGCCAAGATCAATGCCAAGAAACAAGCTGCCTGAGGAGAAAGACGATGAATCAAGTTGTAGCGGAAAAGCCAGCAGCAAAACGCAAGCCCAAAGAGACGGGCGTGCCGGAGAACAAGCAGTATCTTCATCCCTTGATGGAGAAGAACTACGGCAACTGGAAGTATCATGACCGTCCCCGTCCCGGCGTTCTGCATCATGTAGCGCACAGCGGCGACGAAATCTGGACGGTGCGTGCCGGCACACAGCGCCAGATGGACGTGCACACGATACGCAAGCTGTGCAAGATTGCGGATGATTACGCTGAAAGCCGCGTGCGCTTCACGATACGTTCGAACATCGAGTTCATGGTGTCCGACGAGAAGAAGGTTGCGCCGCTGATTGCTGAGCTGGAGAAAAACGGCTTCCCTGTGGGTGGCACCGGCAACTCGGTGACCATGATTGCGCACACTCAGGGTTGGCTGCATTGCGACATCCCCGGCACCGATGCATCCGGCGTGGTCAAGGCGCTGATGGACGAGCTGTATGACGAATTCAGGCGCGAGGAAATGCCCAATCGCGTGCATCTGTCGACATCCTGCTGCGAAATCAACTGCGGCGGTCAGGCCGACCTTGCAATCATCGTTCAGCATACCAAGCCGCCGGTGATCAACCACGATCTGGTTGCCAACGTGTGCGAGCGCCCAACGGTCGTCGCGCGCTGCCCGGTGGCTGCGATACGTCCGGCGATGGTGAATGGCAAGCCTTCCCTTGAGATCGACGAGTCGAAGTGCATGTGCTGCGGCGCCTGCTATCCTCCCTGTCCGCCGATGCAGATCAATGATCCTGAGTACTCCAAGCTCGCGATCTGGGTGGGCGGGAAAAACTCCAATGCGCGCGGCAAGCCGACATTCATGAAGATGGTGGCATCGGGTCTGCCCAATAATGCGCCGCGTTGGCCGGAAGTCGCTGCGGTGGTGAAGAACATCCTCGGTGTCTACAAGGAAGATGCGCGCCCCTGGGAGCGTCTGGCTGACTGGATAGACCGTATCGGTTGGCCGCGTTTCTTCGAGAAGACCGGATTGCCGTTCACGAAGTACCTGATCGACGACTGGCGCGGCTCTCGTGCAAACCTGAACGCTTCCACGCATATCCGTTTCTGATAAGGGTTGGGTCATGAAATTTGGAATAGTTGTCAACGAGGGGCCTTACCAGCGCCAGGCGAGCGACTCTGCTTACCTGTTTGCCAAGGCCGCCATCGAGGCGGGTCATGAGGTTTGGCGCGTATTCTTCTATCACGATGGCGTGAACAATGCGTCCAGGCTGACTGAGCCGCCTCAGGATGACAGGAATATCGTCAACCGCTGGAGCAAGCTTGCGGAGGAGCACAAGGTTGATCTGGTTGTCTGCGTTGCGGCTGCGCTGCGCCGTGGAATCAGGGAGGAAAATCTGGCAACAGGCTTTCGCATTTCAGGTTTGGGACAGTTGGTTGAGGCGGGCACCAAATCTGACCGTCTGGTCACTTTTGGCGATTGAGGAGTAGCGGGATGAGTGATATTAAAAAATTCATGTTCGTCAACCGAAAGGCCCCTTATGGCACGATCTATGCGCTGGAGTCCCTGGAGGTTGTGCTGATCACCGCGGCTTTTGATCAGGACGTGTCGCTGATGTTCACCGATGACGGCGTTTATCAGCTGAAGAAGGGTCAGCAGACGAAGGGAATAGAAACCAAGAATTTTTCGCCAACATATCGCGCGCTTGAAGGCTATGACATCGAGAAGCTGTATGTCGATCAGGAGTCGCTTGCGGAGCGGGGATTGACCGAAGATGATTTGCTGGTGGATGTCACGGTGTTGACACGCGCAGAGGTGGGCGCGCTGATGGACGAGCAAGACGTGATCTTGAGTTTCTAAGGAGATACCCAGATGTTGCATATTATCAATCGATCCCCCTTGTCTGACAAGGCACTCGAAAACTGCCTGAATACGGCGACCGGCGGCGACATATTGCTGATTGAGGACGCGGTCTATGCTGCGACTGCCGGCAATGCATTCGAGGCAAGGTTGCGCGCAGCGATGGGCAAATTTAAAATCAGTGTCCTGCGCCCCGATCTCGAGGCGCGCGGCATGGCTGACCGTCTTGTCGAAGGCGCTGCATTCGTCGATTATGCTGGTTTCGTCGAACTGGTTGCTGCCAACAAAACCTGCCAATCCTGGCTATAAACTAAATCTACACAAAGGAGAATCACATGGCGAGCATCGAAGTAAATGGCAAGTCCTACGAGACCGACGAGGAAGGTTATCTGGTCGATTTGGCTGAATGGAATCCCGAGGTTGGGAATTATCTGGCACAGTCTGAAAACATCGAGATGACAGATCAGCACTGGGAAGTGATCAACTTCCTGCGCGAGTATTTCGAGGAATATCAGATTGCGCCCGCTGTGCGCGTGCTCACCAAGGCGATCGGCAAGAAGCTCGGACCCGAGAAAGGCACCAGCGAATATCTGTATGGTCTGTTCCCCTATGGACCAGGCAAGCAGGCATGCAAGATCGCAGGTCTTCCTAAGCCAACAGGTTGCATCTGATTCACTGAGGGCAGAGCTCTGCGATGAACACACTGTTTGCGATTTTTATTTACATTTCGACACTGGTGTTCGTTGTCGGCTTGTTGCAACGCATCCGCAATTATGCCGGTACGCCGGCGCCTCTCAAGATACCCACCACGCCTGCGCCGGTGACAAACGGCGGCGTCGTGCTGCGCATGACGCGCGAGGTGGCGTTCTTCGAAAGCCTTTTCAAGGGAAATTTGTGGACTTGGGCAGCGGGCTGGCTGTTCCATTACAGCATGCTGCTGGTCGTATTTCGCCATCTGCGTTATTTCACGGAGCCTGTTTGGGGTTGGGTGGATTTCATACAGCCTTTCGGCATTTATGCGGGCATCACCATGCTTGCGGGCCTTTTAGGCTTGCTTGCACGGCGCATCTTTGTCGATCGCATACGCTATATCTCGACCCCTTCCGACATTTTGATGCTGATTCTGCTGATCGGCATTGCGGCGTCAGGCTTGCTGATGAAATTCGTCGGTCATCCCGACGTCATCATGGTCAAGAATTTTTTTATCGGTCTGATGCATCTGCACGTTGAATCGTTGCCAGATAATTTCGTGCTCTATCTGCACCTGACAATGGTATTCACGCTGTTGTTCATATTCCCGATGAGCAAGCTTCTTCATGCGCCAGGCTTGTTCTTCTCGCCTTCACGCAATCAGGCAGACAATCCAAGAGAAAAGCGTCATATCGCGCCTTGGGCTGCCAAAATGGAATCGGAGAAATAAATGGCTGATATCGCCCCGCCAGCCTATCGCACTTTCCCCATCATCCCTGAGTTGAAGCCTGGGGCGATGGAAGGGAAGGGGCCTTTTGTCGCCCCGGACAAGATCAACGAGGCGCTGGGATTTCCCGGTCATCTGGTGGATGACTGGCATGACAAGGCGATCGCGAAGATGGGTGATCTTTTGTCACGCTATCGTTCGCTCAAGGTATACATGGATGCCTGCGTGCATTGCGGCGCGTGCTCCGACAAGTGTCATTATTTCATTGGCACCCAGGATCCAAAGAACATGCCTGTTGCGCGCCAGGATCTGATGCGCAGCGTGTATCGCCGTTATTTCACGCTGCCTGGGAAACTGTTTCCCAAGCTGGTCGGCGCATGTGATTTGACCCGTGAAGTGCTGGACGAATGGTTCAACTATTATCATCAGTGTTCCGAATGCCGACGCTGTTCCGTGTTCTGCCCCTACGGGATTGATACGGCTGAGGTTACGATGGCCGCGCGCGAGATACTCGATTCCGTGGGTTATGGTCAGAAGTATTCCAACGAGATCATCGGCAAGGTGCACAAGATAGGCAATAATCTTGGCCTGCCAGGCCCCGCGCTGGAGGATACGCTTTCGGGTCTGGAAGAAGACGTCAAGGATGCGACCGGCGTTGACGTGCGTTTCCCGATTGATGTCAAAGGCGCTGAAGTGCTGCTGATCACCCCGTCTGCTGACTTCTTCGCAGAGCCGCACATCGACAGCCTGATCGGTTATGCCAAGGTGTTCCATGCGACGGGGACGAGCTGGACACTGTCTTCGATGTCGTCCGAGGCGGGCAATTTCGGTTTATTCATCGGCAACTACGATCAGTTGCGCACGATTGCAATGAGGATACGTCAGGCCGCGCTGGAGCTCGGGGTCAAGCGCATCGTCGTCGGCGAATGCGGCCATGCATGGCGCGTCGCGTACAGCTTCTGGAATACGCTGACCGGCGTCGGTGACGGAGCCGATCCCAACGATCGCTTCGCGCAGATGCTGCAAAAGCAGCTGGATCACCGCTACAAGCAGCCTGCACACATCTGCGAATTCACCTGGGACATGATCCAGGACGAGCGTCTGGTGTTTGACAAGTCCAAGAATGACAAATATGTGATCACATTCCACGATTCATGCAACGTGGCTCGTGGTTCGAACATGGGTGGTTACCCCGGCGGTCAGTTCGACATACCGAGAAACATCATCAGGGCGGTCGCGAACAATTTTGTCGAGATGGATTCATCGACCACCTTTGAAAGAACATTCTGCTGTGGTGGCGGCGGTGGTCTTTTGACCGACGATCTGATGGATGTGCGAGTCAAGGGCGCATTGCCGAGAATGGAAATGCTGCAGCAGGTGAAGGATGAAAATGGTGTGAACTTCATGGCTTGCATTTGCGCGATTTGCAAGGCGCAATTCACCAAGGTTCTCCCGATATACGGATTCGACCGCAAGGTGATAGGCGGCGTGCATCAGCTGGTCAGCAACGCGATTCAATTGGGAAACAAGTAACAATTTACTGGAGGTAGCTAAAAATGTCAGAAACGATGGAAACTCCCCAAAAGGTCACCTTTCGCCGCTTCAAGGATGGCGACAGCAAAGTGCGCAGATGGACTGACAAGATCTTTCAGGCCAGCCACACGCACAAGTGCCCGACCTACATACAGTCCACGCCGCCATGCCAGGGGAGCTGCCCTGCAGGTGAAGACATACGCGGCTACCTCGCGATCGTGCGCCAGACTGAGAAGCCGCCCGTCGGCAAGGATGGCAAGCCTGTCATGCCATGGCAGGAATATGCATGGCGCCGTCTGACCGAAGCCAATCCATTTCCTTCCGTGATGGGCCGAGTTTGCCCTGCGCCCTGCGAGACAGGCTGCAACCGCAATGCTCTTGAAGACCATGTGGGGATCAATTCGGTCGAGCATTTTCTGGGTGAGTATGCGATTGCAAACAATCTTGCGTACAACAAGACGGCTGAGCCCACAGGTAAGAAAGTCGCCGTGATCGGCGGCGGCCCTGCCAGCCTGTCCTGCGCCTATCAGTTGACGCTGAAGGGCCATGAGGTCACGATATTCGATGATCATGAGCATCTGGGTGGCATGATGCGTTACGGTATTCCGGGCTTCCGCACGCCGCGCGATGTGCTCGATGCGGAAATCAAGCGCATCACCGACCTGGGTGTCAAGACAAGGATGAATTGCCGCGTCGGCACAGATGTCACGATGGATGACCTGCGCAAGGATTACGACGCGGTGTTTCTCGGCATGGGTGCGCAGGCAGGGCGCGCGCTGCCGCTGGCAGACAGTGCAGCGCCCAACGTAGTGACTGCGACCGCTTTCCTGAAAGCGTTCAACGACGGCCGGTTGCAGCATGTCGGCAAGCGTGTGGTGGTGGTCGGCGGCGGCGATACTTCCATCGACGTTGCAACCGTCGCGCGCCGTCTGGGACATCTCGAATCATCCAAACCCACCGATTTCGAGCAGGCGATCGCAGGTCAGATGGCGCACGATGTGGCCGAAATTTCTGTCAAGCAGGGTGCGGATGTTACGCTGACTTCGATCTTCAACATCGACAAGATGGCTGCAAACAAGCACGAAATCGAACAGGCTCTGGCTGAGGGCATCGACATCCGCGGCGGCCTGGTGCCGGTCGGCATCGTGCGGGGTGCTGACGGTCGCGCGACAGCGCTGCGGGTTGCGAAGTGCGAGGCAAAGATGGTGGGCGCCAAGCTGGATATCAAGAATGTCGAAGGCAGCGAGCACGACATCCCGGCTGACCTGATCGTTTCCGCGATCGGCCAGGCGGTGGATTTCACCGGGCTTGAAGAATTCAACAATGGCAAGGGACTGGTTTCGACCGACAAGAACTATCTGGTTTCGGGTTACTCGAATGTGTTTGCAGGCGGGGACATCATCAAGCCGCATCTTCTGACGACCGCAATCGGCCACGGCTCTATCGCAGCAGACGGAATAGACAGCTTCCTGAAAGGACACGATCTGGAGAAGCGACCCAAGATCGACGCGCACCAGTTTGACCTGATGCGCAAGATGATGGAGAAGGGGCTCGAAATCAAAGAGACGCACGAGCCTTTGCGCGGCACCTGCAATTCGAACGTGGCTGTGCACAATTTCGACAACCGTTCCGACCGCTACATCATTCCGCACGATCAGCTGTTCCTTGGGCATTTCAACATGGTCGAGCGCAACAAGCGCAATGTGATCACGCTGGATGCGCAATCTGCGCTGGGCAACTTCCAGGACAGGCTGGGTGTTCTGTCGCAGGATCTGGCTGTGGCCGAAGCCAAGCGCTGCATGAGCTGCGGCATGTGCTTCGAGTGTGACAACTGCGTTGTGTATTGCCCGCAGACGGCCGTGTTCCGCGTGCCCAAGGCCAAGGCGACTCTTGGCCGCTATGTCGATACGGACTATAACAAGTGCATAGGTTGTCATATCTGCGCGGATGTGTGTCCGACAGGTTACATACAGATGGGCCTGGGTGAGTAAAGCGAGATGAGTGTGCCTGGCGTACGTCTGTTGCTGCTGCTATTGATCAGCCTTTGCATTCCGAATGTATGGGCTGATCAGGCCTTGCCCTATAAGATCGACATAGGCCGCGGCGGGCACTGCGTGAGGGATCCCGTCTGGATGCGCAAGAATCACATGCATCTGCTGATCCATCAGCGGGACCTGACGGTGCGCGAGGGCAAGCGCGACAAGGAAATCGATCTCAGAAACTGCATCGAATGCCATGCCAGCACCAAGGATGACAGCGTGATTGCGAGAAGCGACAGCTTCTGCGTTGCGTGCCATCGCTACGAGGCGGTCAAGATCGATTGTTTTGAATGCCACTCCGGCATACGCAAGAGCGCATGGCTTGAGAGGAATGCGAAATGAGTGACGTCCAGCGTAGAAATTTCCTGAAGACTTCGGTCGGCGTCGCGGCTGTTGCAATTGCGCCAGGGTTGCTGTTGTTCAAGGTTGCTCATGGCCAGTCGGATGATGACAGCAAGGTGAGATGGGGCATGCTGATCGACACGTCGAATTGCGCCGAAGGGTGCAATGAGTGCGTGAAGGCGTGCAACAAGGAAAACGGCTTGTCAGGAGGCCTTGCGCCGACGGATTCTCAGTGGATACGGAAGATAGAGATCAAGGATGTCAGCACCGGCCATCAGTTTGCATTGCCGATGATGTGCCAGCACTGTGCAGAGCCGCCTTGCGTGGATGTCTGTCCTACTGGGGCTTCATTCAAGCGGTATGACGGCATCGTTTTGGTGGACAAGCACCGCTGCATAGGGTGCCGTTATTGCATGATGGCCTGCCCCTACAAGGCGCGCTCCTTTGTGCATGCGCCGCTGCACGATCAGAATCCGGATGTGCCAAGAGGCAAGGGCACGGTGGAGAGCTGCACGATGTGCGTGCACCGCGTAGATGAAGGCAAGCAGCCGGCCTGTGCGGAAGCCTGTCCGAACAAGTCCATCCTGTTTGGCAATCTGCACGACCCGAACAGTGAAATCGCCAAGAAGATACGCGCCGTTGCTTCGACCCAGGTCCGCGCCGACCTGAATCTCAATACCGGCGTGCGCTATCAAGGAATCTGATGATGTCGACATCCTTTGCTTTGCAGCACAAAAAAAATCGTTTGTATTATGCACTCCTGGCAGGTGCGGGCCTGGTCGTGTTGCTTGCGCTCTATGCCGTCAGCCTGATGGAAGAAGAAGGACACATCATCACCGGCATGAACAACCAGATCGTATGGGGCATGCCTCACGTGTTTGCGATCTTTCTCATCGTGGCGGCCTCGGGCGTGCTGAACGTCGCATCCATAGGCTCGGTGTTTGGTAAGGCGATCTACAAGGCGAGAGCGCCGCTTGCAGGGCTTCTGAGCATCGCGATGCTCTCGGGCGGACTGGCCGTCCTGATGCTGGACTTGGGTCGTCCCGAGCGCTTCATGCTGCCCGCGCTGGATTTTAACATCACATCGGTCTTCGCCTGGAACACGGTGCTCTATTCCGGCATGTTCGGCCTCGTGATTGCCTATCTCTGGTCCATGATGGAAAAGCGCATGAATGTTTACAGCAAGCCATTGGGTGTTGCTGTTTTCGCCTGGCGATTCGTGCTGACCACGGGCACGGGATTGATCTTCGCCTTTCTCACCGCGCGGGAGGCATATGGTTCTGCAGTGCTGCCGCCGATGTTCATCGTGATGTCATTCGCGTGGGGGATGGCGGTATTCCACATCGTTCAGATGGTAATCTATGCCTGGAACGACAAGGAGCTCGAGCCGGAGATCCTTGAGCGCAAAAAACGCCTGCTTGGCATATTTGTTCTCGGGTCCTTGTACATGGTCGTCGCCTACCACATGACCAATCTGTATTTTGCGCACAGGATGGGATTTGAACGCTTCATACTTCTCGACGGCGGCGTCTATCCCGCGTTGTTCTGGTGGGGGTATGTGCTGATTGGCAATGTATTGCCCCTTGCGTTGATTTTCCTGCCGGGCATGAAGACCCGAAAGTCAGCAATGCTCGCCTCATTGGCTGTTGTGTTGGGAGGTTTTGCATTCCTTTATGTTTTCATCATCGGCGGTCAGGCGTATCCTTTGAATCTCTTCCCCGGATATCAGGTGAGCAGCACCTTTGGCGATGGCCAGATCGGAAGCTATACGCCTTCCATCTATGAAATCCTGCTGGGCTTCGGCGGTTTGGCAATCGCCTTCATCATCACCACGGTCAGCGTGCATGTGCTGAATTTCATGCCGCATGACAAGTCCTACATCGCGGATTGATTTGCCGTAAGGCAGCCATGAACCGTTTTCTGATTTCGGCAGCGCACAAGTCTTCGGGCAAGACGATGGTCAGCATAGGCCTGTGTGCTGCATTGAAAGCGCGCGGCCATGCCGTGCAGCCCTACAAGAAGGGACCCGATTACATCGATCCGATGTGGCTGTCGCAGGCATCGGGAAGAGCCTGTCGCAACCTCGATCTTTATCTGATGAACGAAGAGGACATCGTCGCCACCTTTTCACGCCATCTGGCACAAGTGAACCTCGTCGAGGGCAACAAGGGACTGTATGACGGCCTTGCACTGGATGGCAGCAACAGCAATGCTGCGCTTGCTAAGATGCTCGACCTTCCGGTATTCCTGGTGCTCGATGCGCGCGGCATGACGCGCGGCATTGCGCCCCTGATCCTGGGTTATCAGGCATTCGATCGGGACATCAACATCGCAGGCGTGCTGCTCAACAATCTGGGCGGCAGCCGCCACGAATCCAAGCTTCGCCAAGTGATAGAGCACTACACTGATGTGCCCGTGATAGGCGCCATTCATCACGACGACAGGCTTTCCATCATCGAACGCCATCTCGGGCTGATGCCCAGCAATGAATCCCATGTCGCGACAGCCAAGATCAAGCAGATCGGCGATGCGATTGCAGAGCAGGTAGACCTCGACAGGCTGCTTCAGCTTTCAGATAAGCGGATACTGGAGGTGCATCGCAGCGCCGAAGTCGTATCGCTGCCAGCCCGCGACAAGGTGCGCATCGCGATTGCACGCGATCAGGCATTCGGGTTCTATTATGCGGACGATCTCGATGCACTCGAGGCATCAGGCGCGGAACTCGTGCCATTTGATGCGTTGCGCGATGCAACATTGCCTGAAGCGGATGCGCTCTACATCGGCGGCGGATTTCCGGAGACCTGTGCCGAGGCGCTGGAAGCGAACAGCAGCCTGCGTGCGGAGATCAGACGGCGCATCGAGGACGGCATGCCGGCTTATGCAGAGTGCGGGGGCCTGATGTATCTTTCGCGCGGCATCGAATACCTGGGCAGGACCTACGAGATGGTGGGCGCGATACCGGGCGATGTAAAGATGCATGCCAGACCTGTAGGGCGAGGCTATGTGCATCTTGTGGAAGAATGCACGCATCCCTGGCCCCGACCGGATGCGCCTGCGACCGGAATCAGGGCGCACGAATTTCATTATTCCAGCCTCGAGAACCTGCCGGAGGACAGTCGCTATGCCTACAAAGTCGAGCGCGGTCATGGCATAAATGGAAAGCACGACGGCCTCGTGCTTCACAACCTGCTCGCCTCCTACACGCATTTGCGCACGATAGGAAGTTGCCGCTGGGCTCAGCGCTTCGTGGCCTTCATACGACGCGTGCAGAAGGAAAGGCAGCAGGCCTGTGAGGCGGGTCTCAATATCAGCAACAGATGACGTATCAATACTCAGGGTAAGGACGATGGATTTTCTGCCGATTTTCATGGATGTCAAAGGCAGGCTGTGCCTGGTGGTGGGTGGCGGCGAGGTCGCCAAACGCAAGGCCGGCGTGCTGCTCGAGGCAGGAGCTGCGGTGCGCGTGGTCGCACCCGAGATAGAGCCTTCCCTTTCTGAACAAGCCGGGATTGAAAGCATCGGTGAGCGTTTCGATGCGCATCATCTCGAAGGCGTGATGCTCGTGATCGCGGCGACCGACGATCGCGGCGTGAATGCGGAAGTTTCCCGTCTTGCGCGCGAGCGCAGCATTCCCGTGAACGTGGTGGATGACCCCGAGCTTTGCAGTTTCATCATGCCTGCAATCATGGACCGCTCTCCGTTGATGGTTGCATTTTCAAGCGGCGGCGCATCCCCGGTTCTCACGCGCATGATGCGCGGCAAGCTGGAAAGCATGATACCGCAGAACTTCAGCAGGCTCGCGGCGTTTGCCGAGCGTTTCAGGGAAAGGGTGAAACAGCGCGTCACCAATCCCGCAAAGCGCCGCATATTCTGGGAGAATGCACTGGATGGCGTGGTTGCGGAAAAGGTGCTGACAGGCGACGAACAGGGCGCAGAGGCCATGCTGCAGCAGATGCTGCGGGACGAGGACAACATGGTCAGGGGCGAGGTATACCTTGTCGGCGCAGGTCCAGGCGACCCGGATCTTCTGACCTTCCGCGCGCTGCGCCTGATGCAGAAGGCGGACGTGGTGGTGTATGACAACCTGGTATCCAAGCCCATCGTTGACATGACGAGGCGCGATGCGGAGCGCATCTATGTCGGCAAGAAGCGCGCAGATCACACGCTGCAACAGGAAGAGATCAATGCGCTCCTAGTTAGGCTGGCGAAGGAAGGAAAGCGTGTGCTGCGCCTCAAGGGTGGTGATCCTTTCATCTTCGGGCGAGGCGGAGAAGAGATAGAGACGCTGGCAGCCGAGAGCATTCCGTTTCAGGTCGTGCCTGGCATCACTGCGGCGTCCGGCGTCGCATCCTATGCGGGCATACCTCTGACGCACAGGGACCATGCGCAGTCCTGCATGTTCGTCACCGGCCACTTGAAGGACGGCACGATGAATCTCGACTGGGATGCACTGGCAAGACCCAGGCAGACGGTGGTGGTATACATGGGGCTGCACGGCCTGGATACCCTGTGCTCTAAGCTGATCGAGCATGGGCTTCCTGAATCCACGCCGATTGCGATCGTGCAGCAGGGCACGACGCAGAATCAGCGCGTCGTCACGGGCACGCTGGCGGATCTGCCGCAGAAGCAGGAAATCGCGCAACTGCATGCGCCGACGCTGATCATCATAGGCGGCGTGGTGAGGCTGCGCGAAAAATTGCAGTGGTTCCATCCGCATCGCGGCTGATTGAAGGAATCGCAGACAGATGAGCTTCACTGGATATCATGAGTAAGCTTCTGAGTCTGACAAGAGCGGCAAGGCTGGTCGGTGTGAACCGCGTTGTGCTGCAGAAGAAGATACAGTCAGGCGAACTCGATGCACATGACGGGATGGTGGATGTAGATGATCTGCTGGCCTGCTATCCGGATGCGGAGATCGAGGATACCGTGGAAATCCAGCGGATTTCCCGCATCAAGGAGCAGGCTTTTGGCAAGCGCATATTCGAACGTGCACTGCCCGATGCGGAAGTACTGGCAGCTAGGGTGACGGAACTCAGCAAGACGCTGGATCGAAGCCAGGCTATGCTGGAGAATTTGAAGAACTTGCTCAACAGGTTGTTGAAGAAGCTGGACGAGACGCAATGCGATGCGGCATCGCAGCAGGCGGTGAGCGATCTCAGATTATGGATAAGGCATGAAGCGGAATCAGCGATGGAGCCGGGTTTGAGCAATCTCCTGGCAATCAAGGACAACATGCTGCGCGTGATGGCAGCGCATGTGACCGTGCAGCCCAGCGGCCACGATTTTCTGCTTGAGGGGCAGGACACCCTGCTCGAGGCGGCGATGTCTGCCGGCATTCCGCTCAACTACGGCTGCAGTGGGGGCAACTGCGGTCTTTGCAAGGCGCGCGTGATCTCGGGTCAGGTCAAGAAGACGCGCCACCACGACTATGTGCTAACAGAAGCCGAGAAGAGCCAGGGCTGCATCCTGCTTTGCAGCAACACCGCGGTGAGCGATGTCACCTTGGAAGCCACGGTTGCCGGCAGCGTGCAGGACATTCCCTACCAGCAAATTGATGCTACAGTGAAATCTGTCGAACCGCTTGCGGCCGACATACTGCTGCTACATCTGCAGACGCCGCGCACCCAGCGCCTGCGTTTTCTTGCAGGGCAGAGCGTGACGCTCAGGGTAGGGCAGGCCTACAGCGCCGAATTGCCCATTGCCAGCTGTCCCTGTGACGATCGAAATGTGCTGTTTCATGTGCGCCTCCAGAGCGGCAATCTCTTTTCGGATTATGTCTTCGACCGCCTGAAGGCTCGCGAGTCAGTCGAGATCGAAGGGCCGCAAGGAGAGTTCATCCTGCATGAGAGATCACCGCGCGCGTTGTACTTCTTTGCGTTTGACGATGGCTTCGCGCCGATCAAGAGCGTGATCGAACATGCGATGTCGTTGAATGCAGAATTCATACGCCTGCACTGGATCGCATCTTCCAGGGAAAACATTTACATGCCCAACGTGGTGCGGGCATGGGCAGATGCGCTGGACAACTTTCATCATGCGGAACATGTCGCAGGTTTCGATTTGCGTGCGATGACGGCCAACAGGGAAGAGCGCCTCATGAAACAGCTCTGCGGCATCGCCGAAAATGATGCAGAATTGCTGGAAGGCGATGTGTATCTTGCGGGGCCCCAAGCGGCGGTGCGGGTTGCCGAACAGTTTTTTCAGGATCTGGGCTTGCCCAGGACGCGTGTTTCGATCAGTCTGATGACTTAAAAGGAGGAGTGGAGATGGATAAACCTGTATGTGCGCAGCGAGCACCCTATGCGCTGGAATTGGACGCTGGCGATTACTGGTGGTGTTCCTGCGGGAAGTCGAAGTCGCAGCCTTTTTGCGACGGCTCCCACAAGGGCAGCCAGTTCGTCCCTGAAAAATTCACGCTGGCTGAAAAAAGCAAAGTGTGGCTGTGCGGCTGCAAGGCAACCGCGAAGAAGCCTTTTTGCGACGGGTCGCACAACAAGATCGAGGGCTAGTGTCCTCGCATGATTGCATAAGTTGTTTGAGGGTGTGTTGCAAAAGCGGGTGTTGTAGATATTGACCAGATTCATTCATACATAAAGGGGAAGTGATGAGTATCAAAAAATTGCTGGTATCTGCATGTCTGATGTTGGTTGCGATGGGAGCGCAGGCTGACGAAATGTTGAAGCCCTTCGTGCTGGCCTCCAAGGGAACGGGCACGATAGCTGAGAAAGCGGCCGAGACGAAGTCCGCGCTGGTCAAGGGCGGATTCACCGTGGTCGGCGACTATTCACCCTATGCGGGGGCGGAGATCATCATCGTCACCAACAACGAACTGAAGAAGAATGCGGCCGACTCCGAAAGCGGCGGCTATGGCGCGATACAGCGCATAGCGATCACCGAGGTGGGCAAGGAAATCCAGGTCAGCTACACCAATCCGGTTTACATGGCGAACATGTACAGGATGAAGGGCGATCTTGGTAATGTGGCGGCTGAGCTTGCCAAGGCGCTGGGCAAGGAAGAGGATTTCGGCTCGGCCAGGGGCATGACGGCAAGGCAGGCACGCAAATATCATTACATGATAGGCATGGAGTACTTCAACGAGCCCAGTTTGCTTGCGACCTATGGCAGCTATAACGAGGCGGTGCAGGCCGTGGACAGCAAGCTGACCGCAGGCAAGGGCGGCGTAGCCAAGGTCTATCGCGTCGACATTCCCGGCAAGGAGGAGGCGGTGTTCGGCGTGTCGATGAAGGGCAGAGGAGACAACAAGTACATGGACGAGCAGTTCATCATGAACGAGATCGATTTCCAGCCCATCAGGTCGACCGCCTTTTTGCCCTATGAAGTTCTGGTGTCCGGAAACAAGGTGTATGCGCTTTACGCGCGTTTCCGCATTGCGATGGATTTCCCCGACTTGCGCATGATGGGCAAGAACAGTTTCATGAACATCATGAAATCTCCGGAAGCCATACGCATCGCATTGCAAAACGCGGTACAGAAATAGTTTAACAGTTCAGAAAGGAATCATGATGCGCGAACAATTGGTCCAATCCGTCAAGGCAGGCAGTGTCGCTGAGGTCGTGCGTATGCTGCAGGCCGGCGCGGATGTGAATGCTCGCGATGCAGAGGGCGAAACGCTTTTGATGCTTGCGGCGCATGCTGGTAACCTCGAGATGGTGAAGTCTCTCATCGCCGAGGGCGCTGATGTGAATGCGAAGGACGGGCGCGGCTGGTCTGCGATCAGCCACGCCGTGTACAACGCAGAACTAAATCGCGGGTTTGCCGATGTGGTGCAAGCGCTGATTGATTCCGGGGCGGACATCGAGGCCTCCATAGGCTACGGTGTTCGTCCGCTGATGCTGGCCGCAGGCTATGGAGAGACAGCGGTGGTCGAGACGCTGCTCAAGGCGGGCGCGGATGTGCTCGCAAAGAACGAAGGCGGCTATACCGCGCTGATGATGGTCAAGCAGAAACATTATGTGGACGTGGTGAACCTGTTGCACGAGGCCGAACAGATTTCCGGGCTGGGTGAGGGCAGTTGCAGCAGCAAGAATGCGCCTGGCTCCAATGTCATCACCTTTCTGAAACCCCAAAACAAGTAAGCTACCATGCCTTATTTCATCTATCGCATCACGGAACGCCCCGTAAGGCTTTTGAACAAGCTGGAAGAACACGAGAACTATCGCGATGCTTCCGTGAGGGTCAAGGAGCTGCGTGCGGCGCAGGCTGCCGATTCAAATGCCATCATCAAGATGATACACGCGGAGACGGAGCTCAAGGCCGAGGATCTGCTCAACGAAGTGCGAGAAAGACCGCCCGAGCTGGGCGATGACTGACCGAAGATGGATGAAACCGCTTTCCGTCAGCAGTTGGCCGGATTGCACGAGCGCGCCTGTCCGTTTGCAAAAACCATATTGACCCGATGCGCAGGTTGTTCGCAGTCCCTGAAGCGCAACATAGCCGAACGCGAGATCGTGGTATGTGCAAGCGATGACGCGCATGCCCGCTGCAGCTCATTCAGGGATAGGCTGCGGCACAGTTTCACTTTCGCGCTTGGCAAGCTGCATATAGATGGTCCCTTGCCGCATGCGCAGGAGATGCGCATGCAGTGTGGCGGCATCAAGGGTTTGCAGATTCTGGTCGACGAGCAGGACGAAGTCGGCGACATACATGCGCTTCTGGACAGCGCAGGGCGTAAATATGGCGAGCTTGAAGACTTCCCCTATTCCCAGATCGTTCGCCTTGCAAACGCGAATTACAAGGGAAGGTGAATTTGCACATGACGGCATAAAAATACCCGACAAATAAAGTCGAGATAATTTATAATGTCGGCATTGGCTTTTAATCTGAATCCGGAGCAAGCATGAGTCTGAATGAAAATGATGTGCAGAATGCGTTGAAGTCCCTGATCGATCCGAATACAAAAAAGGATTTCGTCAGCGGAAAATCCGTGAAGAATGTCAAGGTCACTGGCAGCGACGTGTCTCTTGAAATCCAGCTTGGCTATCCAGCAAAGAGCGTGTGGAACGAGATCAGGGAGATGGTCGAGTCGCACATCAAATCCAGCCTTCCCGGAGTTGGCAAGGTGAGCGCCAGCGTGTCGAGCAAGGTTGTCCCTCATGCGGTGCAGCGCGGCGTGAAGTTGGTCGATGGGGTAAAGAACATCATCGCGGTCGCAAGCGGCAAGGGCGGCGTGGGCAAGAGCACGACAGCCGTGAATCTGGCGCTGGCGCTCGCAGCGGAAGGCGCGCGTGTGGGCGTGTTGGATGCGGACATATACGGCCCTTCTCAGCCCACCATGCTGGGCATTGCAGGCCAGCCCGAATCGGACGACGGCAAGAGCCTTTTACCCATGATGAGCCACGGCCTGCAGGCGATGTCCATCGGATTTCTAGTCGATGCAGATCAGCCGATGATCTGGCGCGGCCCCATGGTCACGCAGGCGCTGGATCAGTTGCTGCGCCAGACCAAGTGGGACAATCTGGATTATCTGGTGGTGGATCTGCCGCCGGGCACAGGGGATATACAGCTTTCTCTCGCGCAGAACGTTCCCGTGACGGGTGCTGTGATCGTGACCACACCCCAGGACATCGCGCTTCTGGATGCGCGCAAGGGGCTCAAGATGTTCGAGAAGGTGGGCATCAAGATCGTCGGCATCGTCGAGAACATGAGCACGCATATCTGTTCGAAGTGCGGCCATGAAGAGCATATCTTCGGCGCGGGCGGAGGAGAGAAGATGTGCGCCGACTACGACACGGAATTCCTGGGCGGATTGCCGCTGGACATACGGATCCGCGAGCAGGCCGATTCCGGTGCGCCGACCGTAATCGCCGATCCCGACGGCAACATAGCCCGCGTCTACAAGCAGATCGCGCGCCGCATCGCGGTCAAGGTTGCCGAAATGGCGCAGGATCACAGTGCGGTGTTCCCCAAGATCGTCGTGCAAAACACCTGACTTTAACTCAATACGCTGGCTGCCCCCTCGAGGCGGGGTAACCGGCCAGTGCACAATCACGGGATAAAAACCACTCCCCCGAACAGGTTATGTCGTTGTGATACCTGGGTGCTAGTTCTTTTTTGTATTTTTCCGGATTTTAATAATTCCTTCGAATACCTCCCGTAATATCTGTTGTGAAGCCGTGCTGTGTGAGCGTAAGATATCCCCCATGGTCGGTAAGCATTAATAAACTAAGGAGGGGTCAAGATGGAAGATGACGTAAAGGATGGCGGTGACCGTCGAAATTTTTTGATCAAGTTGACTTCGGTGGTGGGAGGGGCGGGAGTTGCTGCAGCCTGTGTCCCCTTTGTGGCGAGCATGAATCCGACATCGGATGTGCTGGCCAAGGCAGAAACCGAGGTCGATCTTTCCGGCATTCCTCCAGGAGGCGTGCATACGGTTGCCTGGCAGGGCAAGCCTGTGTTCGTTCTGCATCGCACGCCCGAAGAGATTGCAGCTGCAGAGGCTACCAACGGCGTGATCGATCCTCAGCCTGATGCCAAGCGTGTCATCAAGCCGGAATGGCTGGTCGTGATTGGCATTTGCACGCACATGGGCTGCGTGCCTACCAAGGAAGGCCCGGGATGGACATGCCACTGCCATGGCAGCCAGTATGATGACAGTGGCCGCGTGGTGCGCGGCCCAGCGCCCAAGAATCTTGAAGTGCCGCCTTATCACTTCGAGTCAGCCAACAAGATCATTATCGGCAAAGCCTAGGAGAGATTATCATGTCAGGACCCATCATCAATTGGATAGACAAACGCTTTCCCCTGACCAGCTTCGTCAAGCATGAGTTGACGGATTATCCCACGCCGCGCAACTTAAGCTACTGGTGGAACTTCGGCTTCCTGGCTGGCATCGTGCTGGTGATGCAGGTGGCGACCGGCATCTTCCTTGCAATGCACTACAAGGCGGATGCATCGCTCGCATTCGATTCCATCCAGCACATCATGCGCGAGGTGAATTACGGCTGGTTGTTGCGCTACATGCATGCGGTCGGTGCGTCAGCATTCTTCTTCGTCATCTTCGTGCACATGGCGCGCACCCTGTATTACGGCTCTTTCCGCGCGCCGCGCGAGCTGCTGTGGTGGACGGGGCAGGGTCTGCTTTTGATGTTGATGGCAACCGCGTTCATGGGTTACCTTCTGCCGTGGGGGCAGATGTCCTTCTGGGGAGCGACCGTGATCACCAATCTTTTCAAGGTGACGCCATTCATCGGAGACGACATCGTGATCTGGTTGCGCGGAGATTATTCTGTGGGCGATGACACGCTGACGCGCTTCTTCTCGCTGCATTATCTGTTCCCGTTCCTGATCATAGGCGCCGTGATCGTCCACCTTGTCGCGCTGCATACCGTGAAGAGCAGCAATCCCAGCGGCATCGACCTGAAGGCCAAGGACAACATCCCCTTCCATCCGTATTTCACAGCCAAGGATTTGTATGGTCTGGGCATCTTCCTGATCGTCTACAGCGTGTTCGTGTTTTTCATGCCCAACAGCCTGATCGAACCGGCGAACAACGTGCCAGCCAATCCGATGGTGACGCCGAACCACATCGTTCCGGAATGGTACTTCCTGCCTTTCTATGCGATCCTGCGTTCCGTGCCCAACATGTTCGGCGGGGTGGTGGCGATGGCCTTGGCGGTGATGATGTTTGCCTTCATGCCATTTCTCGATCGCTCCAGGATTCCCGGCGGCGCGCGCTATCGTCCCATCTACAGGATCCAGTTTTATCTGTTTCTGCTGGACATGCTGGTACTCGGATATGTGGGCTATAAGCCTCCGACCAACCCGAGCATCGTCGTCGTGGGGCAGGTGGCCACCTTCTGCTATTTCGCATCATTCTTCGTCGTGCCGTTCGTATCCAAGATGGAAGAGAGCTGGCTGATCAAGCGCGGCCTGCCTCAAGGCATCATGGAACTGATGGAGCGTGAGAAGCGCGATCTGGAAGAACGCAAACAAGAACATCGTCGTCGTAAGGGGGATACGGTATGAGTACGCTGCTGAAGGTAATGCTGCTGGGTCTGCTCAGCATGTCGGCCTATGCCGAAGAAGCAAAACTTGAAAAGATAGAGGTTGCGACCGATAAGCCAGCGCTGGCACGCGGTGCTGAGGACTGGATGAACAACTGCCATTCCTGCCATACGATGAAGTATGTCAAATACCGTGACCTTCTCAACCTGGGTATAGACAAGGCAAAGGTGGATGGCTGGCGTGGCGAGGCATCCCTCGACACACCGGTGATCGCGCAGATGTCAGAGGCCGATGACATGGCGACATTCGCCAGGGTGCCACCCGATCTGAGCCTGATGGCGCAGGCGCGGGACGGCGGTCCCAATTACATGTACTCCTATCTGATCGGCTACTACCTGAAGCCTGACGGCACGGCTGGCAACCATGTCTTTCCAGAGACCAAGATGCCGGACCCGCTGGGCATCAGTTCGGCTTCAGACGCTGCACAGCGCTCGGAGATAAAGAAGACGGCCGGAAGCATCACGTCTTTTCTTACCTGGGCGGCTGACCCCCATGCAGGAGAGCGCACGAAGCTCGGCAACTATGTCATGGTCTACCTTGTCCTGTTGTCCGGCTTGCTTTATCTCGTGAAGAAGCAGATCTGGTCGAGACTGAAATAGAAATTCAGCCGGCGTAAGCCGGCTGATTGCTATTGTTGTGAGGGAGGCGGCTGTGATGGCACGGACCGCCATGGTTCGGGACAGCTTGGCACATAAGGGTAATATCCTTTTGCAGAGTCGCAGTAATACCATACGGGAGCTGCAGGCTGAACCTGTATGGGCTGGGTGTAGACGGGATATGTCTGCTGATACACCGGATAAGGGTAGGCATACGGATAGGGGTAGGGATAGTAGCGATACGGGTAGGCGAGGTCGTAGCCTATCATGCCGCCTATCAGCGCAGGGCCTACCCATCCGCCGCCCCATCCGCGTTCATGCCACGCTCCGCCGCGTCCACCCCATCCGCCGCGTCCACCCCATCCGCCGTGTCCACCCCCTCCATGGTCTGCATAAGCTGGCGTCGCCGATAGCAGCGCGAGCAGCAATGCCGATAGCTTTTTCATGATGCATCCTTTCCGTTGATCTGCTACTGCAGTTCGACAGCTGCTTTGCTAGCGGAGTTCAATGAGACTAGTCTGAGTGCTTAGCTGATAGAATACAGCAACGAATTTGCGCAAGGATATGCCAATGCTTGAAGAACTGCTTCCAGAAATTGTTGACATTGCCCATGATGCGGGGGTTGCGATCATGGCAATCTATGCTAGTCCAGAGATTGCCGTGACGGAAAAACCGGACAGCTCACCGCTGACCGAGGCGGATATGGCATCTGACCGAGTCATAGGTGCCAGCCTTGCAAGGCTGGCGTTTGGCCCTGTGCTCTCCGAAGAGTCGGCCCGCACAGCCTATGAAGAGCGCCGCAACTGGCAACGTTACTGGCTGGTGGATCCACTGGATGGCACAAAAGAGTTCGTCAAGCGCAATGGCGAATTCACCGTCAACATCGCGCTCGTCGAGAACGGCGAGCCCGTGCTGGGTGTCGTTTATGCGCCCGTCCTTGACGTCTGCTACTTCGCAGCACAGGGTGCAGGGGCTTTCGTCAAGCGCGGCAAAGGAGAAGCGCAGGCGATACAGGTTCAGAATCCATTGCCGGGAGAGGCTTTGAGGGTAGTCGCCAGCCGCTCTCACGGCGATGCAAGAATCGAAGGACTGCTGCAAAAACTGGGCGAACACCAGGCTATCAGCATGGGCAGTTCCTTGAAGCTGTGTCTGGTTGCGGAAGGAAAGGCGCATCTGTATCCCAGGCTCGGACCCACCATGGAATGGGATACCGCCGCAGCGCATGCGGTGGTGAAGCAGGCAGGAGGCAGGGTGTGCGACCGGCATGGTGTGGAACTGGTCTACAACAAGGCTGATCTGCACAATCCAGAATTCTTCGTGCTGTCGGCCAAGGATCAGGCGTTCTTCAGGAAGGTTCTGGAAGCAGTTTGAGAGAGTCTATGCGTGCAGGTTCAGCACGGCTGGCTGCACCGGGGAAATGGTCGCGATTTCACTGTAAAACGGAGTCTTGGGGATAGTGCCTGTGTCATGCGGCTTTGCCATGTCGAAACATCCATCGGTCATGCGATAGGAGGCGATGGCTGCCGCAATTGCAGGATCGGCTGCATTGACAATGGTCGCTGCGGTCGCAGCGGTTGCAGGAGTTGCAGCGGTTGCAGGAGTTGCAGTAGTCGCAGCAGTCGCAGCAGTCGCAGTAGTCGCAGTAGTCGCAGTAGTCGCAGTAGTCGCAGTAGTCGCAGTAGTCGCAGTAGTCGCAGTAGTCGCAGTAGTCGCAGTAGTCGCAGTAGTCGCAGTAGTCGCAGTAGTCGCAGTAGTCGCAGTA
>JAJXTH010000003.1:0-29349 GCA_021783995.1 Pseudomonadota bacterium | reverse complement strand
AGTCGCAGTAGTCGCAGTAGTCGCAGTAGTCGCAGTAGTCGCAGTAGTCGCAGTAGTCGCAGTAGTCGCAGTAGTCGCAGTAGTCGCAGTAGTCGCAGTAGTCGCAGTAGTCGCAGTAGTCGCAGTAGTCGTTGCGGTCGCAGAAGTTGCAGCAGTCTGCGTTGATGCAGGCAGGGACAGGCTGCTTAGCTGGGCGGCGAGGGTCGTGAATTGCGCCGCAAGCTGTCCTGTCGACAGCGTTGCCTGGGCGAGCAGAGCGACGGTGCCCGAAGGATTGGCAGAAAATGCGGCTTGCAGTACATTGTTGTTCACGGTGATCTGTCCGGTTACAGGCGAAATATTGACGCCTATCGCCGAAAGGTTTGCGATGCCGGTTTGAAGAGTCAGCGTCTGAACGAAGAGATCGTTCAGCGAACCCGCTGTCGTGCTTAAGAGGCTGGTGCTCTCCAGAAAGCCGTTATATGCATCCGAGAAGTATTGGGTTGCAACTGCAACGTTTGTGTAATCTGTCTGGTTGACTCCAAGCGACGTGGCGGCCGAGAGCACTTTTCCTGCGGGAGAGATGCTGACGGTGTCTGTGGCCAGAGGGGAAATGGGCACAGAGGCGGCCTGTGTTGTGCCGATGGCGACAACGGTATTCAGGCTGGCTGCTGTGACGGGCGAGATATCCATGATTGCCGCTGCTGACTAACCGGACGATGAAACCCTATTCCTGTTTCATTGCATTGTCAAGAGCGCATCACAGAGCGCATCACACCAGCCAGCGGCCATCCAGATAGACCATCTCGTCGTCAAGAAAAACGGGACCTGTCGCGGCGAACACATCGACATGATATTTGGCGGCCGATTTCCTGATGTTGGGCTTGTTGTAGCTGCCGTGCTTGGCGCCCAGCGAAAGATGCACGCCGCACATGCGCTCGAATGTGCCGATGTCGCTGACCGTCCTGTCCTGAGTATAGGACCTGTTCAGACCGAAACCCAGTTCGCGCAACCAGACTTCGCCTTCATGCTCGCGTATGCTGGCAAGCACCCGGTCGAACTCGGGCGTGGAATCGAATGCCTCGGTGATGCGCCCCTTGGAGACGACCAGCGTGATGGGTTTTGCAGGCTTGTTGACCGAGAAGGTGGTGTCGCCAAAGATCGAGATGCGAATGCGCCCGTTGACTGCCTCAAGATCTCTGGATTCGGTGAAGACTTCGCCGATGGGGAACTGTCCTCCGACATTGTGCATCTGGCTATAGTCGCCCACATTCAGCTTGGCGGGCTCAAAGCCTGAAGAAAAGATGAGCTTCTCGCCGCCGCTCTCGATGGTGCCTGTATGGGCTCTGTCTATGCGCGCCTTAAGCGCACTGCCGACGCCGCGGTAATAAACGGGATCGTAGGCCAGCGATTCGATGTAGATCAGCGCCTCCGCACCTGGCATGCGCGAAAGATGAGGATGTTCGATCACCTTGAGATCGCGTTTGAAGAGCTCGACGCGCAGGCGGAAGGCATCCAGGCGGAAGCTCGTGGACTGTATCAGAACGACCAGATCACCCTGGGAAAGCTGTCCGAATGCGGCGAGTATGGCAGCCACAGGGGTGCTGTCGAAATCGATGAAGGTCGCATCCGGCAGGCAACGCTGGTAGGCTGCGGTCAGCGCGCGAGAGAGATCGCACTGACCGTCCCAGATCACGAGTGCGGATTGCGTGTGCAGAATGGCGAATTCGAGTATGTCTCGCAGATTTTTTTCCGCCTCGTCTATGGCGGAGTCGGGCAGGCTCATGTCTAACTTCCGCTCACGCGAAACCAGCCGGCGATGCTGCGCCGGGTTTTCTGCGAAATCAGCACTTCATGCGGGAAATGCTCGCTAAGGAAAATGACCATGGTGCCGTATTCGGGTGCTATGTTCTCAAGCGCTGCATCATCGGTATCGTATAGCACAAGCTCGCCACCATCGCCATCATTCCAGTTTGCATTCAGATAGAGCACGGTTGAGAGCACGCGGTTCTTTTTACCTGACAGCACGTCGGTATGTTTCGCATACCCCGTGCCTTTTTCGTAGATCGCATAGTGGCCTTCGTAATCGAACAGCCCGAGAAAGAGCCTTTCATTGAGCCCCAGTCTGATATTTTCCATCAGTGCAAGGTAAGCTGCATCCGTGGTGTGCGTGTCTGTCAGCCAGGAGATGGTGTCTCCCCGCACCGAGGTGATTCTTTTTTTATCCGTGCCTCTTCCGATGTGGGCAGCATTGAATCTGGCAGGGTCTGCTTCCTGACATCGCGCCAAAAGCCTGTCAAGCAAGACGTCGTCCAGCGGTTTCTCGAGGACGATGTAGCCGCGCTGAGCTATCTGTCCCGCTATTTCCTGAATGTTCATGCCGCATGCGGTTCTGAATCCGTGTGGTTCGAATTCTACCTTTTTTGATGCTGGTTGTGAGCGCTGTTTGACGGGCGTAGAATCGATTAAAACCGCTACGTGAGGTTTGCCATGAAGAAGAAATCTCTGCCCCTGGGTCGCGTCTATCGCCTGTTGGAGCCCGGACCCGTCGTAATGGTTTCGACCATGGGACCGCGGCGCGCAAATATCATGACGATGTCGTGGCATACGATGATGGAGTTCGAGCCGCCCCTGATCGGCTGCGTGATCAGCAACCGGAACTACAGTTTTGGCATCATCAATGAAACCCGCGAGTGCGTGATCAACATTCCGACGGTCGAGCTTGCGAAGCAGGTGGTGGGATGCGGCAACTGCTCTGGGCGCAGGGTGGACAAGTTCAAGAAATTTGATCTTGCCGCGGTCGACGCAACACGCGTTGCCGTACCCATGATCGACGCATGCTATGCAAATCTCGAATGCAGGCTCGTCGATGACGGGCTGGTCGACAGATATAATTTCCATGTGCTTCAGGTGGTCAAGGCGTGGATAGATGCTGATAGTAAGGATCACCGCACGATACATCATCAGGGAATGGGAAGATTCATGGTGGCAGGGGAAGTTATGACGCTGCCATCGAGAATGAAATAGAAGATGCAACGTTGTATACTGTTTGGTGTCCTGTTCTGAAACTTAATACTAGGGAAATTAAATCATGAAAAAAATGCTTGCAGTCGCTCTTCTTCTGGTGTTTTCAACATCTTCGGTTTTTGCGGCGGATGCGCCGGCTAAAAAATCCCCCAAAAAGTCCGTTGATCAGTGCGATGATCACGCCGTGTATCACGGCGGCGGGTATGGCATGATGGGCGGCTATGGTGGTATGGGCGGTTATGGTATGGGCGGCCAAGGCATGATGATGGGGGCAGGCATATACGGCATGCTGAATCTCAGCGCGGACCAGCAGGAGAAAATAGGCAAGATCTCCGATCAGATCAATCACGACAACTGGGCAAGGCAGGGGACGATCAACGACGAAGCGGCGAAACTGCGCGATCTTTACGAGGCAGACAAGCGCGATCCGGTTGCGATAGGGGAAGAGTACAAGAAGATATTCGATCTCAAGCGCCAGATGATAGAGGCGTATCTCACAGCGCAAAACCAGATGGACGCGATTCTGACGCCGGAGCAGCAGGCGCAGATGAAAGATCTGCGCAGGAATCACATGTACATGCATCCCAGGCCATGATTGATGGAGTGATTTGGCAATCCAGTCAGGAATGATCATGCTTGGACGGATGCTGTTCCTTGTATTTTTCTTGTTCTCGGCGAGCGTGTCGGCCGAAACATCTCCGGATGTTGTGGTCAGGCAGATGGTCGATGATGTCCTGACGCCCCTGAGGCAGGACACAGGCATGACACGCGATCTTCAGAGGATGGATGAGCTTGTCGATGCGCGCGTCTTTGCACGCATCGATCTTGAACGACTGAGCAAGCTAACTGTCGGCAGGAAAAACTGGAAAGAGGCCACGCCGGAGGAGAGGACGCAGCTGATGGGCGAGTACCACAGATTTCTTCTCCATGCCTTTTCGGACGTGATCGCGCAGTATACCGACCAGACGATACTTTACCTTCCTTTCAGGATGCAGCCAGACGCCAGGGATGCCGAGGTCAAGACCGTCGTCATGGATCCTCGGGATGAGTCCACCGAACTCGATTACAAACTGGAAAAAACCGATCAGGGCTGGCTGATTTATGATGTGGACATCGATAACATGAGCGTGATCAGGATATACCATTCGAACTTCAGCGACGCGCTCTCCGAAGGCGGCGTGAACCGGCTGATCGGCATGCTGCACGAGAAGAACCTGAAGGTCGAGGCATCCAGAAAGTGAGGCGTTTTAGCGGATGCCCATCAACTGCAGCAGGCGCGCATTGGACACGGCAAGCTTTTCGTTGAGCGAGCGCAGGAATGCGCGATCCATCCTTATGCCGACATCTTTCGAGAAAGCCTCCAGTCTTTCCTTGGAGATTTCGAGCGCGACGACCTCGCCCTGCGCCGCAACGCTTGCCCCCCTGATCGGGCTGCCGTTGTAGAGACAGGCATTCTCTCCGACGCAGTCGCCTGCCTGTATCACGTTGAGCATGCGGTTCTGCTTGGTGACTGCAACGCTGCCCTTGAGCAGGATGAAAAACGAGAAGCCGTGCTCTCCCTCCTGGATGATGGCTGCGTTGTGTCCGAATGTGCGCGGCACTGATGCGCGCAGCACTTCCCATATTTCCACGGTCAGGAAATCCTTGAAGAAGATGCAGTGGCTCATCAGATCGAACATCGCCTGCTCATCCTTCTGACTCGTTTCGCGTATGATGCCCGTCGCGGCATATAGATCGCTCAGGAATTCCTTCCAGTCCTGGTAGCGGTCTGCAAGGCTTTTCTGCAGTGCGCGATCCGTGATCCGGATGAGTTCCTTGGGCAGATCGGTCCGGCGAATCTCCATGGGTATGTGGGGATGATTGACGATCTGGTTGATCGCCGCGTAATTTTCAGTCGCATTGAAGGTGTTGTGCCCGGTCAGGAGGCGATAAAGCACCGCGCCCAGCGAATAGATGTCGCTCTGGTGATTGAGGCTCGCGCCTGAAATCTGTTCGGGAGACATGTAGCTCAAACTTCCGGCGCCCGAGATCTGCGTGGTCTCCGAATTGAAAAGCAGCGCGCAGCCAAAATCGGCCAGCTTCACCTGTCCGTCGACGCGCAGAATGATGTTCGCGGGTTTGACGTCCCTGTGGATGACGCCCATCTGCAGTGCATAATTCAGCGCCTCTGCGACCTGTCTCATGATGTCGACGACCTTGTCGACGGGAAGCAGTTTGTCGGGCGAGGCATACTTGTCCAGCGATTCGCCTTCCACATACTCCATCACGATGTAGGTGTTGTCCGAATCCGTCCTGTTGGCCTCGATGAGCGAGACGATGTTGGGGTGATTCAACATGCCGCAAAGGGATGATTCGACTGCGAACATTTTGTGCTGCATGCCTATGCTGCATTCGGGCCGCATCTTCTTGATGGCGACGCGCTCTTTGGTGTTGACGTCGATGGCGAGATACACATCGCTGGTGGCACCTCTTCCCAGCACGGAGATGATCTTGTAGTTCTTTATCTCCTCGATCGAGGGCGCGTCGGGTTCTTTCAGCTTCTGGGTTTTTTCCAGGCCGGGGGCAGACATTGCAATCAGGGAGCAGGGTTGGGATAGAGGCTGTGCACTGCTTCTATCTCCTTGATCAGATCGGCAGAGAGCGCAAGCTCGCTGCTTGCAAGGTTCTCCACGAGCTGGGCTTTCGTCGTCGCACCCAGAATGACGCTGGATGTGAACCAGCGCGTGCGCACGAATGCCAGCGCCATCTGGGCCAGGCTGATTCCGGCCTGTTGAGCGATTTTCAGATAGGCAGCCGTTGCGGCAGGGACATTGGTCTTCTGGTAGCGCTGACCGAAACCGGGGAATAGCGTGATGCGTCCTTGCGCATTCGGGTCTTCATGGTATTTTCCGGTGAGATGCCCGAAGGCCAGAGGGCTGTATGCCAGCAAGCCGACTTCGGCATGACGGCATGCTTCAGACAAGCCGGTTTCGAAGGTGCGGTTCATCAGATGGTAGGCATTCTGGATCGAGACTATGCGGGGCAGTCCGGATTGCTCGGCTGAACGCGCGAACTCAAGAACGCCCCAGGGCGTCTCGTTGGATAATCCGATGTGTCTTATCTTGCCGGCTTTCACGAGATCGTTGAGCGCTATCAACTGCTCGGCAACCGGGGTGCTTTCGTGTTCCTGTTCGACGTCATAGCTCGTCTGGCCGAACATCGGCACATACCGGTCAGGCCAGTGTATCTGGTAGAGGTCGATGTAGTCCGTCTGCAGGCGTTTGAGGCTCGCATCGACTGCGGCGTTGATGTGTTCGCGATTTACTCGCGGGCCGTTGCGTATCCAGGCGAATCCGCGCGAGGGACCCGCGATCTTGGTGGCGACGATGAATTTCTCGCGCGGCTGATTCTTGAGCCAGGAGCCGACATGGGATTCCGTGCGCCCCTGAGTTTCTGCTCTGGGCGGGACAGGGTACATCTCCGCCGTGTCGATGAGGTTGACCCCATGTTCTGCCGCGATGTCGAGCTGCTGGTGGGCGTCCTTCTCTGAATTCTGTTCGCCGAAGGTCATCGTGCCCAATGAAAGCGCCGACACTATAAGATCGCTGCTGCCCAGTCTCCTGTATTCCATGATCGCTCCCGTATTCGAGTTCCGGATATTCTAACCTTGTCTTGCATGGAATGCAGGTTAGAAATCCTTGTGCAGGCGGACTCCGAAAAACGAGATAGGACCGCGGTCATGATTGTAGGCCGGGTTGACGACATACTGGTAGTTTGCGCTCAGGAAGAGGTGTTCCGTGCCTGGCACGGCGTAGGAGTAGTAGCTCTCCATGATCTTTTCATAACCGTAATTCGGCAGCTTCCCATCCCCAATCAGTATGCCCATGCCGCCTGCCGCAAAATAGCTGTGCGCGGCATTGGACAGGCCGTTTGCGACGAAGGCGAGCCCCGCCGTGTCGTCGCTGCGCCCCCAGCGATTGCCTTTGAGAGACAGGCCTCCCGAGATGGACTCGTTGATCTCGGTGAATTCGAAGGCTTCCTTGCTGCCCTGGTTCTCGCTCGCGCGGGCAAAGGCCCCCAGATCGGAGGATATTTCTTGTTCGAGATTCAATACAAATCCGGAGTTCGAGCTGCCGCGCCTGACAAGGGCGGTGTCGGGCGTGCTGTTGGTCTGCATGGCAAGCTGCAACGCATCCGTGTAGCTGCCCATGTTTCCCTTGTTGACGAAGCCCAAAATCTTGAGCTTTCCCTGGTGCCCGAAGAGATGGTGGCGCTCCTCGATTTCGCCCACCCATTCGTGCTGGGCGAAAGTGTGGTCCAGCACCGTGGTGTTGGGTATCGTCGAAAGATCGAAGAATCCGCCGCGCGCCGTCCACCAGTCCTGCGTCCATTCGAGAGACATGCCCTTGGTGTAGCCCCATGCATCCGCGGCATAGTCGAATGCGCCAGCATCCACGACGGACCAGTTCATGAAGTCGGAGCGCGGGTCGTGCGCGTAGGCGTTGGTGTCGAAGACATCCACGACGGAAAATTTTCCTACCGTCAGTATCACGTTGTCTGCGGTCTGGGTGCGTGCGATCTGGTTGGCAGCAGCGGCAATGCTCTGTTCCTCCCCCCCCAGATTGAAGACATGCCTGTAGAACAGGCGCGGCAGGCGCAGATAGGGGGTGTTCGCACCCACCTTGTAGGCTTCTCCGCTCGGAAAGCCGGCAACGCCCAGCGTGTTGCTGAGGCCGAATCCCTGATCCACCTCTGGGTTGATCCACAGTTCACCGCCACCCAGTCGCATGCCGGCAAACAGCGTGAGGTCCGCAGTCTCGGCATTGTTGTTGTCTGGCCTCAGGCTGTTCTGTCCCTGATAGGGCGAATTGAATCCGGAGTGGGACTGGTTGACGAAGGTCGCCTGACCGTAGACACCGTAATTGCCGGAGTCTTCTGCTATTGCAGTGCGCGCCATGCAGGCGAGCAGCGCTGAAAGGCAGGCTGTCCTGATATCTGGGTTTCGTCTGGTTGAGGCCATGATGTTGCCGGAAGTAAAATCGTGGAATTATACTGCAATATCATGACGATGATGTTTCTGCTTTGCCGATTGTTCCTGCATGTGAAGAACGATGGAAATTGCAGTAAACTACTCAGATATGATTTCATGTGCTGAATCCTGATGGACGGGCTGCCAGAACAGATCAATGAAACGCTGCTTATAGGCAAGGAGCGTTCCGACTCGTTGCTGCGCGCCATCCTGCAAACGATACCCGATCTCGTCTGGCTGAAGGACGAGAACGGTGTCTTCATTGCGTGCAACAGGACGTTCGAGCGTTTCTACGGCGCAGCCGAACAGGATATTGTCGGCAAGACGGATTACGATTTCGTCGATCGAGAACTGGCGGACTCCTTTCGCGAACACGACCTCATGGCAATGCAGTCGGGAGAGATAGACATCAGCGAGCGCTGGGTTGCTTTCGCCGACGACGGGCACCGCATCTTTATCGAGACGATCAAGGCGCCGATGTACAACGCGGAGGGACGGCTGATGGGGGTGCTGGGCATCGCGCGCGACATCACCGCGCGGCGTTCCGATGCGGCCCGCATCCACCGCCTGACGCAACTTTATGCCGCGCTCAGTCAGTGCAATCAGGCCATCGTGAGGTCCACTTCGGAGGCCGAACTTTTTCCGCAGGTTTGCGAGGATGCAGTGAAATTTGGCGGGCTCAAGATGGCATGGGTAGGCATGCTGGACAAGGCGAGCGGAAAGGTCAAGCCTGTTGCGTTTTTTGGGGAGGGCTCTGAATATCTCGCCGACATCGACATCTCTGTGGACGCTGCGCTTCCTTCCGGGAGAGGACCTACCGGTGTCGCGATACGCGAGAACCGGCCTTTCTGGTGCCAGGATTTCTTGAACGATCCCGCGACTACAGCATGGCATGAAAGAGCCAGGCGTTTCGGTTGGGAATCCTCCGCATCTCTTCCGCTTGTGAAGAGCGGTGTTGCAGTCGGTGCTTTCACGCTTTATTCGAAGGACATCGATGCATTTGACGAACCCTCGCGCAATCTACTGCTCGAGATGGCGACAGACATCAGCTTTGCGATGAATAACTTCGAGAGCGAGGCCATGCGCAAGAATCTCGAATTGCAGAGCGACAATGAAAGGGCCGTGCTCGAGCTTCTGGCCAGGGGACAGTCGTTGCCGGAAATGCTGGATTTTCTGGCAAGAAGCTATGAAACGATGTATCCGGGCATGTACTGTTCGGTGCTGATGATAAGCCCAGACGGGAAACGCCTCCTGAGGGGTGCCGCGCCCAGCTTGCCCGAAGCATACAGCGACGCGATAGACGGCATGGAGATCGGGGAAAATTCGGGCTCATGCGGCACGGCAGCGCACACGGGGAAAACGGTCATCGTCCCGGATATCGCAACCGACCCTCAATGGAATGAATACAGGGAGCTTGCACTGAAGCACGGACTTCAGGCCTGCTGGTCCATCCCGATTGTTTCGACCAGGGGACAGGTGCTGGGCACTTTTGCGCTTTACTATTCCGAGCCCGGCAGTCCTCAGCCCTCCGAGCTCTCCGCACTCGAGCGCGGCGCACATCTGGCAAGCCTCGCGATAGAGCGCGCGCATAACGAGGCCCGCATCGTGCAGCTTGCACATTTCGATGCGCTGACAGGCCTTCCCAAGCAGGCTCTGCTGAAGGACAGGGTCGCTTATGCGATGAGCATGGCAGAGCGCAACCAGAGCCAGATGGCTCTGTTGTTTCTGGATCTCGATCACTTCAAGAATGTGAACGACACGCTGGGCCACAGGATAGGAGACGAGCTGCTCATTCAGTTGGCTCAGCGCTTGAAGAGTCTGCTGCGCGAGGAGGATACGCTGTCGCGCTTCGGGGGCGACGAGTTTATCCTGGCGCTGCCAGGGACGGATTCCGACGGCGCAGCACATGTGGCGGAAAAGCTTCTGGAGACGGTTGCGAGTCCTTATCAAATCCGGCAGTTTGAACTGTCTGTGACACCCTCTGTCGGCATCGCGATGTATCCTTCAGACGGGAACGATTTCGACAAGCTCTATCAATGCGCGGACGTGGCGATGTATCGGGCGAAGAAGGATGGACGCAACTGCTACCGTTTCTTCACCAGCGAGATGCAGGAACGTTCCGCAAGACGCATGCAGCTTGAAAATGCGCTGCGCCAGGCGCTCGCGCACGAACAGTTCGAGCTTTATTATCAGCCCCAGATTTCCATCGGGGACGGGCGCATGGTGGGTGCGGAGGCCTTGCTGCGCTGGCAGCATCCTGAACTGGGCGCAATCTCTCCTGCGGAGTTCATTCCCGTGGCAGAGGAAAGCGGATTGATCCTCGGGATAGGGGAGTGGGTGCTGAAGAAGGCGGTGCAGCAGGCAAAGGCATGGCTTGAGCTGGGTTTGGAGCTCACGATCGCGGTGAACCTTTCCGCAGTCCAGTTCAGGCAAGTGAACCTGCCGCAGAAGATCATGCAGATACTGGACGAGGCGCAACTGCCGCCGCAGCATATCGAGCTCGAACTTACCGAGAGCGTCGCGATGGAGGCGCCACTTGCGGCTATTGCGGTGATGGAGGAGCTGCATGAGCGCGGCATCCGCATGTCGATAGACGATTTCGGTACGGGCTACTCATCCCTGAGTTACCTCAGGAAGTTCAAGATCGGCAAGCTCAAGATAGACCAGTCCTTCGTCAGCAGCATCTTCGATGATCCCGAGAGCCGTGCCATCGTGACTGCGATCATCACGCTTGCCGACAGCCTGGGCTTCAGGACGATCGCCGAGGGCGTGGAAACCGTGGAACAGCTCGATTTCCTGCGCATGAAGGGATGCAGCGAGGTTCAGGGGTATTATTTCAGCAAGCCTCTCAATGTCTCCGATTTTGAATTCTTCATGCTAGACAGGCGATAAATAGCCCGTATTTCCACATCTGTTCATCGTTTTGCTTGCCGGCGCATGTGATATTTTGCGACTGTCGCCAATGCACATCGAGGCAATCGCATGTTACCCAATCCAAAGATACGTCTAGTTGACACGGAGAGCGAGGAGTTCATCGCCCAGTCGCAGGCCATACAGGAAGCGCGCGCGCACCAGGAAGCGGAGACTCAGGCGGGGTTTTCCGCCCAGGCCAGAGCCCGTGCAGAGGCGCATGCCCGTGCAATTGCCCAGGCGCGCGTAAAGATGGAAATGGAGCTGATCGCGCAGCTCGAATTCAAGTGCCAGGAAGAGACCAGGCTCTTTGAACTGGCGCAGGCACGTATGGAGGCCGAGAAGCGTCTGTCGCAGGAGATCACGGAAAAGCAAAGGCTGGAAAGGCAGTTGACTGAGGAGAACCGTGCAAGGCTGCTGGCCGAGGAAAAGGCAAGGGAAGCGCTGGAGGGGCGCCTGCAGGCCGAACAGGACGCGCGCGAGACTGCGGAAAGGAAGGCGAATACAGAACGCGAACTGCTCGAGCTGCTCGGGCAGCAGCAACATGCGGAACAGGTTGCTGCACAGCGCGCGGATGAAGAGATACGCGCGATACGGATCAAGGCGGAAAGGCTGCAGGCACAGGCCGAACTGGCTGTCGCTGAGCGCTTGGCGATCGAACAGCAGCAGCGCAATATGGCCGAGGAAAAGCTGAAGCTGGAGGCGGCACTCAGTGAGACGGCACGCTTGCGTCTGGAGAGCGAGGCTGAAGTGCTGCGCCTTTCCCGTGAAAGGGCCGACAGCGAACAGTATGAAATGGAGCAGATCGGCAAGCGCCTCGAAGCGGAGCGCGAGGCTGCAAAGGCGGCCGATAATCGCGCAAGAATAGAACAGCAGGCGGCAGCGCTTGCACAGGAGAGGATGGCTTCCGACAATACGGTCGCGAGGCTTCAGGAAGAAAGGCTCGCCGAACAGCAGCGCATGCTGGATGCGGCGAACGCAAAGCGTCTTGCCGAACAGGCCGCGCTCGATGCCGAAAAATCAAGAGTGGAGGCGGAAGCCGAAGCACTCCGCGAGCTAGAAGCCAGAAGAAAGGCCGATGCGGATGCAGAAAAAGCGGCCTTCGAACATGTCGAGTCGGACAAGGCCGCTGCCCTGATGGCGATGAAGCGCCGCGAGGCAGAGGAACAGGCGCAGGCCGTAGCCGAAGAGCGTTTGCAGAACGAGCGTCTTGCCTATGATGTGGCAAGGCAGCGCACGGAAGCCGAAACTAGGGCCAAGGCCGAAGCCGAACGCAAGGAAGCAGCGGAACGCGAAACCAAGAGGCTGTTGCAGAGTCGTGCCGATGCAGACAGGCAGGCTGCCGTTCAGCATGAAGAGGCGCACGCATTGCTTTTGCAGGCGGAACACGATGCGAAGGAAAAACTGGAATGCGAAAGTCTGGCTTTTCACGTGGCCGCTCAGAAAATGGAAAGCGAGCGTGGCCTGCTGCTGCTTGCTCAGCAACGCGCTGAAACGGAACTCCATGCAGCTCAGGCAGTGGAACTGCAAGTTCAGGCCGAAGCGCAGGCAATAGGCATTGCAAACGAGCGCAAGTCGGCGGCAGAGCAGGCGCTCCTTGCGGCCGAGGAAAAATCAGAGCTGGAAGCCAGGCTCAGGGAAGCTGAACTGGGACAGGTGCAGGCTGCTGAAATTGCAAAGCAGCATCTGCTTGGAAAATTGCAGCTGCAGAATGCTTCCTTGCAGTCCGCGCAGCAGCATGCCGAGGCGCTTCACTCCGAAAAGCTTGCCATTGAAAGAAAGCTTAAGGCCGAACAGGCGCTGATATCGGCAGTTCGGGAAAAAATGTCAGCGCTCGAAAGAGCGGCCGAAGAATCCATGCTCCGCGCTGCGCTCGAAGATGAAGAAAAGCGCATCGCCCTGGAGAGGGCTGAAGCGGAATCGCGTGCAAATACAGCGCTTGAAGCGGCCATGGCCGCCCATCAGCTTGCGATTGAATCTGCCAATCAGCGTATCGAAATGGAATCGCGCGTCGAGGCGATTGCAAAAGATACGGCAGAGTTCAACGAGCGCGCGACAAGCGATGCAAAAAAGCAGGAAGAAACTGCAAGACGCGCGTACAACATCGCAAAATTGCGCGCCGAGACTGAACGGCGCGCTCTGGATGAAAAAGAGGAGCTTATTCGGAAGGAGGCGCTCGCAGCAACTGCCCTTAAGAGGCAAGTGAGCGAGGCGAAGAAGGCGCATGAAGAGGCTATGATGCGTGCCGAGAACATGGCAAGGCTCTGCATCGATGAGGAAAACAGGGCAGCCGAAGCCGAGCGCGAACGCGTGCGCAACGAGGCGCGCGCATCGGTCGCTGCGCGCAAGCATGCCGAGAAAACCATGCTCGCTGCTGCGGCGGCAGAAAACAACAAACGGCTCAGTCTGCAATTGATGGAGATGGAAAAGGGGCGGCTGGAAAAAGAGCGCGAATTGCAGACCGAGATCGAGCAGCGCACGCTGCTCGAAGCGCAGGCGAAATCCGTGCTTGAGGCGAGGCTCGCGGCGGAGCGACAGGCAATCGAAGCTGAAAGGGAAAAGATCGCTGCAGAGCTGTCATTGCAGCAGCGCGCTGACGAGGCGCTGCTTGCTATCAAAAGAACGACGGATGAGATCGTGCGCAGCGCCGATGCGGTGGTTCTGGAGCGCACTCTTGATCAGAAGCGGTTTGCCGAGACAGAATCGGCAAGGTTGGAGTCAGTAAAGCGCGAACGGGAAGCAGCAGCCGAGCTTGCCGCTTCGGCCGAGCGCGCAGCGCAAGTCGCAGCGCAAAGGCAGTCCGTGCAGCAGCAGTTGCTCGAGCGCCAACAGCAGAAGCTTTCCTGTGATCGGGAGCTGCTGAGAATCGAGGAGCAACGCCGCATCGAGGAAGAAAAAGCGCAGAAGGAAACAGAAAGGCAGATCACCGCAGAGAAGATGGCGCTTGATTTGGCCTGTGAGAAAACGAAGCTCGAAAAGAAGGCGGCAAGCCAGGCGCTGGAGCTTGCCAGGCTCGAAGAGGAGGAGGTCCGGAGGCTGGGCGCATCCGTCGATGAGGCGCACGCGCAGATTGCGCCAAGAATCAGGCAGCGCAGGATGGGATATGTCTATTCTGCATTGAAGGTGACGGGGCTCTTTTCGGCCGTCCTGCTCGCGGGCTACGGCTGCGCGTATCTGGGAACACACACGGCGCAGGCCGTCAGTCCCAAGCCTGTGGTTCTGGAAGCAAGGCATCTGGACATGCCTGCATTGAAGCTCTCGACCGAGCTTGCTCAGCCCTAGAGTTTTTCCAGAAGCTCGTTCAGGAATGTGCTGGCATCCTGCGGATTATCCAGCACCAGACCGCTGATCCAGAATACATCCTCTGCGCGGCTGCCCAGCGTGTTTATCTTCGCACGGTGCAGCCGTATGTCGTGCTGGTCCATGAGCTGCGCGATCTGTGCGAGCAGACCGGGCCTGTCGCCTGCGATCAGGGACAGCATGTAAAGGCCGCGATTGTCTTTTGCAATGTTGATCTTGCCTTCGATCGGGAAATGCTTGAGCTGGCGGTTCACGCGCCCCGATGCGACGGGGTCTATCGGTTTTGCCTTGGCGATTCTTTCCGTGAGCTCGAACTCGATGTAGTTCATCAGATCCCTGTAAGCCATCTCGCCCCTGTTGATCTCCATGACCTGGAAACTGTTCAGCGCATAGCCGTGATGCGTCGTGTGTATCTTCGCTTCCACGATGTTGTAATGCATGCGTGCGAAGAAGGCGCAGATGCGCGCGAATAACTGGCGCTGATCGCGGCAATACACCATCACCTGCAACCCTGTGCCGGCGCGGCTCAACCGGGTCTTGACGATGGGCGAGGGGGGCGTTGCCCGGTAGGCCAGAAGACGCGTATGCCAGGCGATCTCATGGGCCTCGTGATCCAGAAAATAGTTGTCGTCCAGCTGCGCCCAGAGTAGACGGTAGGACTCGGGAGGGATCGCATACAGGTTCAGCGTGACTGCAGCCTGTGAGCGTATCTCGGCCAGATGATCGGTCGAAGCGCCCTCCTTGAGATAGCGGCGCGTCATCTGGAACAGGTCCTCCATCAGCTTGGCCTTCCAGGCATTCCACACCTTGGGGCTGGTTCCCTGCACGTCAGCGACAGTCAGCAGATAGAGCGCGACCAGATAGCGCTCGTTCTTGATCTTTTCCGCAAATGCAGAGATCACGTCCGGATCGGACAGGTCCTGCTTCTGCGCGGTGGCGGACAGCGTGAGGTGCTGTTCGACCAGCCATACGACGAGATCGGTATCATCAGCATCGAGATCGTGCTGTCTGCAGAACAGGCGCGCGTCCTTCATGCCCAGCTTCGAATGGTCTCCGCCGCGGCCCTTGGCGATGTCGTGGAACAGGCCTGCGATGTAGAGCACTTCGGGCCGTGCGAATTCGCTGATCAGCTTGTGGCACAGAGGTAGCTCGTGAGCGTATCTTTCAAGCGTCAAGCGGCGCAGATTGCGCACCACCATCAGGATGTGCTCGTCCACCGTGTACACGTGGAAGAGATCGTGCTGCATCTGGCCTACGATGCGTCCGAAGGCCGGTATGTAGCGGCCGAGTATGCCGTACTGTCGCATGCGGCGCAGCGCGTCGACTATGCCCTGCGGCTGGCGCAGTATCTCCATGAAGTGCGCGCGGTTTGCCGGATCCTTGCGAAATGCAGGGTCGATGCGCGTTTGCGCGCGCCACAGCGCACGCAGCGTTCTTGCGGTGATGTCTTTCAGTTCAGGATTCTTCTGCAGGATCAGGAAGAGCTCGAAGATCGCCTCGGGCTTCTTTTCGAATAGCTGCTCATCGTGAATTTCGAGCAGGTTGCCCGTGATGCAGAAACGCTCGTTGAGCGTCTTCGCCGGAGGCTTCTCCGGAATCAGGCGGTCATGCAGATTCTGCAGCAGTATCGTGTTGAACTGGCGCACGGCCAGCTTGGTGCGGTAATAGCGCTGCATCATGTGCTCGCTCGCGCGGCGGCTCGCGGAAGCATTGATGCCCATCTGTTCTGCGAGCGCGGTCTGGAATTCGAACAGCAGGCGGTCCTCCCTGCGATGCGCGAGATAGTGCAGCCTCGTGCGCAGTGTCTTCAATAGCGTATCGTGCCTTGCGATCTGGCGTGCTTCCGATGCGCTGATCAGGCCGGCGTCGGCGAGTTCTGACCACTTCGTGCCCAGACCTGCTGCGCGGCTTATCCATGTGATCGTCTGCAGATCCCGCAGGCCGCCCGGGCTTTCTTTCAGATTCGGCTCGAGGTTGAAATCGGCGTCGTTGAAGCGGTGATGGCGCTGCTGCTGCTCTTTGAGTTTGGCCTCAAAGAAGGCCCTGGGGTCGAGCCGTTGATGCAAGGCTTTGCTCATGCGGTCGAAGAGCCCTGCATCGCCACAGAGCAGACGCGCTTCGAGCAGATTGGTCTCCACGGTGATGTCGGAGGATTCCATGAGGCACTCGTTCACGGTGCGTATGCTGTGGCCGGCCTCGAGGCCGATGTCCCAGAGCAGTGCGACCAGCTCGTGCAGTTTGGCCTTGAGCGCATCGTCCGGATTCTGTTCCAGCAGAATCAGGATGTCGATGTCGGATTTTGGATAGAGCTCGCCGCGTCCGTAGCCGCCGACCGCGATGAGAGCCAGGTTTTCCGGGAGATGAAGCTGATGCCAGATCTGGCAAAGGTAACGGTCTATCAGGTTGCTGTGCGCCTTCAAGAGGCGCGCCGCATTGCCGTCCTTGAGAAATCCCTGTTCCAGGCTTTGCCTGGCTAGCCTTATGGATTCCCGCAATCCGGCGCTGTCGCATTCGGGCATGATCAGGGGGAGGGAGGTGTTCCTGCCGAGACTGTCAGCACCTCAAAGCCGGTGTCAGTCACGAGTATTGTGTGTTCATACTGCGCAGAAAGGCTATGATCCCTTGTCACGACAGTCCATCCGTCGCCAAGCTGCTTGATCTCCTTCTTTCCGGCATTGATCATGGGTTCTATCGTGAACACCATCCCTGCCTCAAGCTTCAGCCCTGTCTTCGGCCGGCCGTAATGCAGCACCTGGGGCTCCTCGTGGAATTTCGCGCCTATGCCGTGGCCGCAGAATTCGCGCACCACGCTGTATCCCAGGGGTTCGACGAAGCTCTGGATCGCATAACCTATGTCGCCGAGATATGCGCCTGCTTTCACCTGATTGATGCCTTTCCACATCGCCTGATAGGTCGTCTCGCACAATCGCCTCGCCTGGATGGAAGGCTCGCCGACATAGTACATGCGGCTGCTGTCCCCGTGATATCCGTCCTTGATCACCGTGATGTCGATGTTGACGATGTCCCCGTTCTTCAGCGCCTTTTCGCTGGGCACGCCGTGGCAGATCTGGTGATTGATCGAGGTGCAGATGGATTTGGGATAGGGAGTGTGGCCGCCGGGGGCGTAGTTGAGCGGCGCGGGTATTGCATTCTGCACGTTGACGATGAGCTCGTGGCAAAGCCTGTCGAGCTCGTTCGTGGTCACACCCGCCTTGACGAAAGGCCCGATGTAGTCAAGCACCTCGCTGGTCAGGCGACCGGCGACGCGCATCTTCTTGATTTCCTGCGGTGTTTTGATGGACACTGACATATTCTTTTCTCTATGGATGACCCAAGGGTAGTAATTCTATTCCCGACAAATTCATTTGGGAATATCAGACTCCCTGTTTCAGGCTCGCCGAAATGAAATCGTCCAGATCGCCGTCCAGTACCGCCTGGGTGTTTCCAACCTCGTGGCTGGTGCGCAGATCCTTGATGCGCGACTGATCCAGGACATAGGACCTGATCTGGTGTCCCCACCCTATGTCTGTCTTGCCGTCTTCCATCGCCTGCTTCTCCTCGTTGCGCTTGCGCAGTTCCTCCTCGTAGAGGCGCGACTTCAGCATCGCCATCGCCTCTGCGCGGTTCCTGTGCTGTGAGCGGTCGTTCTGGCACTGTACCACGATGTTGGTGGGCAGGTGGGTGATGCGCACGGCGGAATCCGTCTTGTTGATGTGCTGTCCGCCAGCGCCCGATGCACGATAGGTATCTATGCGCAGGTCGGCCGGATTGATCTCGATCTCGATCGACTCGTCCACCTCCGGATATACGAATACGCTGGAGAATGAGGTGTGACGGCGGTTTCCGGAGTCGAAAGGCGACTTGCGCACCAGGCGGTGCACGCCGGTCTCTGTGCGCAGGTGGCCGAACGCATATTCGCCTATCACCTTGATCGATGCGCCCTTGATGCCGGCGACTTCGCCGTCGGACTGCTCGAGGATTTCCACCTGGAAACCCTTGCGTTCCGCATAGCGCAGATACATGCGCAGCAGCATCGCGGCCCAGTCCTGAGCTTCCGTTCCGCCCGATCCCGCCTGTATGTCGATGAAGCAGTTGTTCTGATCCATCGGATGGCTGAACATCCGGCGAAACTCCATTTTCGCGACGCGGCGCTCTATGTCCTTGATGTCTTCTGCAGTGCTCATGAAGGAGTCTTCGTCGCCCTCGGCCTCTGACATCTCGAGGAGTTCCGCTGCGTCCGAAAGGTCCTGCTGGATCTTTCCAAGGCCCAGGACGATGCCTTCGAGCGTCTTGCGCTCGCGTCCCAGCTCCTGGGCGCGCTTCGCATCCTGCCAGATTGCAGGATCCTCGGAGAGCGCGGAGACCTCGGTCAGTCTTTCCTTCTTGGCATCGTAGTCAAAGATACCTCCGTAATTCGGCGCTGCGCGACTCCAGGTCCTGCAACTGGTTCTTGATGGCGTTGATATTTTCTGCTTCCATGATGTCTTGTCTGGCGTTTCAAAGGCGGCAATTATAGCGCAATCGGGAAGCCCTGACCTGGCATCGGCCTCACCACATGCATTCTGCATGTGGCGCGTCTCTGGTCTGCGCCAAGGGACAGTGCGTGCAACATTGCCCATGTCGGACGTGATGCCAAGGTTGTAATTTCTGCATCCATTCGGGTATTCTTCAGGCAATACACCGCATGTCCAGATTCGAAATGCAAACCACATTAAGAAGATCTATCGCTGTTGCTTAATCGCGCACCAATATTCAGGGGTTTTACATGTTGATTCATGGGTTATACCTGATTTCTGGAGTGATGATACAGGTCGAGGAGCTCGAGACTATGCTCGACAAAGGAAGGTGCCTGCCTGGCCCCAATGACGCTTGAGATGGGCATTTGGTGCGCCTGATTCGCGCATGAGCAGGATTAAAATCGGACAGAGCTGTCTCGAGGTGCCGCGAGGTGATATGCTTCCGGGAGTTCTATCCGGAAGGAGTATGCATGTCAGATCTCAATGACCCCAGAGTGTTCTTTGCAGCAGAGCGCACCTTGCTCGCATGGAACCGGACCAGCCTGACCCTGATGGCTTTCGGATTCGTGATAGAGCGCTTCGGGCTTTTCATGCATCTCCTGCTGCCCAAGCAGCTGGGTGCGGCCGGTAAGGGGGTCTCCTTCTGGGTGGGCATTGCCTTCGTGATGCTGGGCGCCTATAGCGCAGCATCGGCAACGTCGCAATATCTTAGGGTGCTGAAGAGCCTGAAGCCCGTCGAGATACCGGACGGCTACAACGTCCATGCGGGTGTTGTGACCAACAAGATCGTCGCATTGCTGGGCGTAGCCCTGGTCGTCTATCTCTTCTTTGCGCAATGAGCCTCTCTAGATCCGGAATCGCGAAGTGATTCATGGCTTCGGTCTTGTGCGCACAAGAAAACGGACCGCCGAAATCCGGGCTACAGAGTCCAGGGATTGAGCAACATCGGGTAGGGCTCGAAATCCTGCATGTTGCGCGTGACGAGCGTAAGGCCATGGCATTGCGCAGTGGCCATCAACAGGCCATCCATCACCGGAAGCGGCTGCCCCGCCATCTCCAAGTGCGCGGTGATCTGCGCCCAGGCATGCAGCGTCGCAGTGTCGATCGGCAGGATGCGTCCTGCGAAGCGCTGCTCCACTTTGCCAAGCCATGCGGTAAGCTTCTGGCTGCGGTGGGGGTCTGTCGCACGCAGCTTGAAGATGCCCTTTTCGATTTCTCCGATGGTGATCACGCTTAAGTAGAGGCTGGCCTCGTCCTGTTCGTCCAGCCAGGCGATCACCTGCTTGGCGGGAGCACGCTTCGCGTATTCGGAAATGATGCAAGTATCGAGCAGCCAGCTCATAGTTCCAGGTTGCGCCCGGTGTCAGAACTGCGTGCAAGGTCCAAGTCTTCGATGCCGATTTCGGGATTGAGGAGTGCTGCCGAGAGCTTGCTCTTGTGGCGCGTGAGGCGGGCATATTGTTCCGCCGATACCACTACCGCTGTGGGCTTGCCATGCACAGTGACCACTTGCGCGTCGCCACCTGCCGCCCGTTTTACGAGCTGGCTGAAGTTGCTCTTTGCTTCCTGCAGCTGCCATTCGCTGTGCATGATGTCCTCCGTATATTCTGACCAGTCTGGACAGAATTTAACACGGGATTCCGGAATTGGCTACGCCCTTCAGGTCGGGTCGGCAGGGCAGGAAATGCAACCGGCTTGATATTTCATCGTGCAGCAGGCCCGATGCACGACAAGAATGTCAACCCTCTTGAGCTTGCAAAACATTTCCGCGGCGACTTTTCGCGTTGCCCGACGATGCCGATCTGAAATAAAGGGAGCCTTGTTCAAGGCAGCATCTGGTAAGGTTCCATCGCAACTGTTTCGAGTTTGTCGCCCAGCATCACGAGGTGGCCTTCAAGGCGGGTGTTGCCGGTTTCGCTGAATTCGAAGCGGTAGGTGCGGCGGAAAACCCTGCGTCCGTTCTTGTCACGCGCCAGATCCAGCTTTACCCTGGCGACTGTATCGTCTAGGAATTGCAGGCCCAGTTCTATGCAAAGCCTTTTCCCGGTCTCTCGGGCTTTTTCGAGGGCGCGCATGCTGTCGGAGAAATACCATGCCAGCGCGGAAAAAAGAAGCAGGAGGATTATGCTTGCGGTATCCATGTTTCCTTATGCCGGCCAGTGTCAGGGCTCCGGTTTCCATACGGGAAATTTCTGCATCACCTGTGAAAACAATTCCGAAGAAGTGTATCGATCAAGCCAGAAACGCAGCGCGGGGTAGGGGGAACCTGCAAACCAGTCCTTGTCCACGGCCGCGAATTGGCGGATGAAAGGCAGCAGCGCAGCATCGGCAATCGAGAAATGCTCTCCCAGCAGGAATGGCGCAGCGTTCAGTTGCATTTCGATCTTCTGCAGGAACTGCTCGCCAGCATTGCGCCAAAAGCTTTGCGGTTGTTCGGGATGGTGTTCCGGATATTTGTAGCGGTCCAGGTCTTGCTTGAAGCTTGTGTCGTTTTCTTCCACACAGGAAAGGGATGCAGCAACGCAGCATTCGCCTTTTCCCAGCCAATTCAGCGGGTCGCGCCTTCGGAGAGCCCAAAGCATGATATCCCAGCTTTCGTCTATCACTTTGCCTGCCGGCAAAACCAGAACAGGCACGGAGCCTTTGGGGGAGGCTGCAAGCATCTCGGCCGGTTTGTCGCGCAACACGACCTCGCGCAGCTCGATATCGGTGCGGCTTGCGATGAGCGCGCTACGCGCACGCATGGCGTAGGGGCAGCGGCGGAAGGAATAAAGGATGGGTTTGAGCATCTGGCTAATAGTGCGGCGGTCTTTCGTCCAATGGCTAGTTCGTGCTCATCATTCCGCAAGCGTAGCGATGTGCCTGGCCAAGGCTTCGCGGGCCGCTTCCATCTGCTCCATCCTTTCCTGCTGCTTATACACAGTGCTGTTGAGTTCCTCGATCAGGTCTTCCTGGAATGCGAGCCTGGCTTCTATGTTTGCTGTGCGATCTTCGTTCATGGGGTGCCACGGTTTCGGTGATGCACGTCCATTCTAGCGCAGTTGTTTCGGCGGCCCAACTGCTGCAGCTCTTGCCCGCGCCTTTGCTGCGGCATTGTCGCCCAGGGAGATGTGCAGCAGGTCGACAAGCTTGCGCATGATGTGGTTTTCATGCGCGCTGATTTTCCCGTCCGCATAGGCAACCTGCCACATGTATTCGACGATCCGGATCTTTTCTGGCAACTCCAGCTCGCGATTGATAAGAGAGGTGAACTGGAAATAATCGTTGGCGGCCTGCGATGTCTGCTGTCCCTGTTCTGCCAGTTGTGCTACTTCAGCATCAGACAGGTGAAACCGCTCCTTGAGGATGTTGAGGATCGCTGTTTTTTCCTCGAAAGCGCATTCGGCATCCGATTGCATCACCTCGATCAGCAGCACGGCAACGGCAAGCTGGAGGGTGTTTCCGGACCGCACCTCTTCCGGGAGAAGCATCGCAGAAAGGAAGTGGTTTAGTTTGTTCAGCATGGTCCGCTTTCAAGAGTGCACAGGGGATGGAGCGTCATATCCGGTTTTTGTTCCCGCGACTTTTTGGATTCGACTGGGGATAGAATAGGCACTTTATCGTCTGACCATTCACCGAAGTGCATCATGCAAATCGACCCCACCCAACAGGCCCCTGCCGACAACTACAAGCTGCTGACCAATCTGGTGGTGCCGCGCCCGATCGCGTGGGTGTCCACGGTGGACGACGCGGGCAGGGTGAACCTGGCCCCGTTCAGTTTCTTCAACGCGGTATGCGGCAATCCGCTCTATCTGGTCGTGAGCATAGGCACGAATGACGCAGGCGGGACGAAGGACACGGCCAGGAACATCCTCGCCAGCAAGGAGTTCGTGGTGAACCTGGTGACGGAGGAATTGTTCGATGCGATGAATGTGTCGGCGGCTGATTTCCCGTTTGGCGAGAGCGAGCTCGTCGCTGCCGGCCTGCATGCCGCGCCCTCGGTCGCGGTTGCACCGCCGCGCGTGGCGGAATGCCAGGCGGCGATGGAATGCAGGCTGCACTCCACGGTCAACCTTGGCGAAAACACGCTGGTGATCGGCGAGGTGGTGATGTTCCATGTGGCTGACCATCTGGTGGGGCCGCGCATGCACATCAACGGTTTTGCGCCGATCGGGCGGCTGGGCTCGCCTTCGGTGTACTGCCACACCGGTGACCGCTTCGATGTGCCGCGCATCTCCTATACGCAGTGGCTGGGCCGGAATAAATAACTTCACGACATGGATCCTGAACAACTGGAGCTGCTGCTCACTCGCGAGATGCCATATGGCAAGTACAAGGGCCGCAAGATCGCCGAACTGCCAGGCCATTATCTCAACTGGTTTGCGCGCGAGGGTTTTCCGGAAGGCGAGATCGGGCGCTTATTGCAGCTCATGCAGGAGATCGACCACAACGGCCTGAAGGGGCTGCTTGAGCCGCTCAAGCGCAAGACCTGACTGGCCTGGCTTTTGCATTGGTGCTGAATGAGCGTAGCGTTCAGACCCGGTTGGCAAGTGACTGGTCCTAGAACAGATCGAAGTGGATATTCACGGGCAATCCCCTTATGCGATACTTGCTGGGAAGAAGAGATGCGGTCTCGAGCACGACGACAATGGACTCCCCTTTTGAGAGAAGTGGATTATAGGCATCGGATGGCATGCGATGCGTTGCGAGTCCTACAGAGGTGACTCTTGCGCGCACGCTTCCTCCGTCGAGAAAACGGATCGTCGCAAGGTGCCCGACAGTTGCATATTTCGCCATGGCAGGTTCGACATAGGCCTGGATGAATGGCGGATTCTCCGAACGGATCGATGCCACATCCCCGCCACCAGGAATCCATTCCCCAGGTTTTGCATAAACTTGTGCGACGACACCTGACCAAGGAGCCTTGATTTTGAGGCTTTCTATCTTCCATTGAAGCTCAGCAAGACGCGGTTCTGCTGTATTTTCTGCATTCTTTTCGACATGCCGCGCATCGATATCGGCCCTGGCATTCAATACATCCTTTTCTGCAGCCTGCAGTGCAGCGAACGAATCGGCCACATCAGCTTCGGTCGCAGCACCTCTCGACCCCAGCTTCACCATGGTAAGATAGCGCTCCTTTCTGTAGTCTCTGAGCTTGCTTGCAACGACTAGCGCTTCCGTGCCCCCAGCCTTCCTCTCTCTGCTTTCAGTTTTCTTTGCGATGAGATCGGAATATTCCGCATTGAGCTCTCCATTTTCTAGCTGGGCGATGATCTCGCCTTTTGTAACACTCGATCCAACGTTGAGAGCATGGGAAATCTTCCCGGGAACGGGCGTCTTCAGAACAGTCTCCTCCATCTCGACATAACCCGGCATGTTGGCCCATATCGTGCTGTAGAGATATTTTCCGAGATAGAACAGCAGGGGCCATATCAGCAGCAGAACGATGAAGCGCCAACGCCATTTCGAGAGCGCCCTCTTCGCAGGAGCATAGCGTACGGAAAGCCCGAGTGATTCTTCCGGCTTCGATGGAGGGGAGTTGAAATGGATTTTCATGGTTTCATGATCTCGTAATTTTCCAGGGATTGAACGATGATTCCTCTGAAATTGGGTGCTGCGCGAAGCTTTTTGTCGAGCATGCGCCAGGAGGAGTTTGCCTGAGTCCTTGTCCTGTAGCTCTCCGTTTCTGGAAGAAAAGGCTCGACGGACTGGGACAGGCTGAAGGTAAGCTCGGGATTCTTGAGCAATATGGAGTCAATGTCCTCAAGGATTCTGTCTCGGTCAGTCTTGTAAATCATGATGGCGGCCTCGTCCAGCCCTGCCGTTTTCAGGCGGCTCAGGAGCTTGGGGTTGGCGTCCCTGGGATGGAGGGAGAGTGTGATGGGAAGGGTGCTGATCTTTCTGATCGATGAGACAGCTTCCACAATGCCGTTATCCCACAGGGGCTGTTTACTTTGCGGCAGTTGGCTGCGCTCGATGTCGAGGTGGATTCCGGAGAAAGGAAATACGGAAAAGGAGGCGACGAGTTTGGCGAGGTCTTCGGCGCCATCAGGCAGGGCCCAGGATGGATCGCCGAGTAGGAGTTCGACTTTAATTCCGTGGGAGTTTGCATCCGAGATGAATGAATCAAGACGCCCTCTTTTCTGCAGAAGTTCGTTCATCTCGCTCTTTTTGAATGAAATCAGAATGCGCGAAGTATGTGGAAGTTTGTCCCAGAATTTTTTTGATTTCGAAGAGAGCATAAGTTTTCCCCCGTCCCATGCATACCAGGATAGTTCGATATTTCTCAACTCGGGTATCTCGAAATCGAGTTTCAACGTCCTGCTTGACTGCATTTTTGCACTTGGCATCAGGAGCGCCTCAGATAATATGGACTCGAATTCCGGTAGCGATTCCGCATCTCCATCATTGCATCCTGCAACAAGTCCCAACAGATCGACCTTTGCAAGCGTGAGTTGTAGCTGAGCTTCGATTTCGTCATTTACAATCTGATAGAAGGTAAACTTTTTTTGCAGGAGTTTTTCGAGAACGTCGCCTGGGAGCGCTTCAGCACGGACTTTTGCCTCTCTGTAGGCTTCCCGTGCTGCATCCAGCCTTCTTTGCGCAAATTCCAGATTGGCCTGTTTCGAAGCGATTTCGGCGAGCGCGTTTGATGCCGTGCTTGTGAACTCGTCCCTCTGTGTTTCGAGCGCAATATTCGCCTTTTCCACTTCAACGCGGGCAGAGGAACGCTTGGACTTGAGCCAGTCGGATGCAAATATCGGCATTGTGAAATCGAAAGAGATTGCTGTATTCCGCCCGCTGCTTCCGCCCATGTCCTTCTGTATGCCCTGGGCTATGTTCACACCAGCTGCAAGGCTGGAAGTGGTCGTCTCCAGCAGGTGTTTTTTTTCTTCGAGCACGGACTCAGCGAGTTTGATCTGAGGGTGGGATTCGGCGTCGATACTTGAGGGCCTAATGCAGCTCGATTTCAGAACGGGAAGAGTGGGCGAGAAATTTTCAAGACTTTTTCCTGTAAGAGCGCGAAGTATCGAAAGGTTCTGTTCTTTTTCAGTTCGAGCGGCCGCTTCGTTGCGCTTTGCTGCGAAATACATCGTCTGGAATTCGAGTTTGTCCGCGTCAAGCACGAGTCTGGCGGATTCCCTCTCGTCCAGTATGTGCGTTGCTTCATTTTCACTTTTTAAAAATGCAATCGCGAGATTTTCCTGGGCCAATCGGAAATAGTAGCGGGAATAGGCGTATCGCAACGCCTTCAGGGTCTGCCAGCGTGCGACTTCCAATTTTAATGCCTGGGATTTTGCATCAGAATCTGCGCTGATGAGGTTTCTCTTGTTTTCTTCCCTGCTTCCAAAAAGCGGAAAGCGAAGCCCTATGGTTCCGTACACATTGGTGTATGGATAAGGCTGGGGGGTATAGACCTGCGTGTAGGGGGTCGATGGTCCTGGCTGAACGTAATACTGCTCGGCAAAAACGGGGTTTGTGTAACGTCCGATCGCGCCGTTCCCAAAGAGCTGTGGCGACATCTGTATTTCAGCCGTTCTTGCACGTGCCTCGGCCGCCAATTGGAATTCACCGGCTTCCCTCATGGCGGGCGCTGCATCGACCCATGTTTCCATCTGGTCGATCGTATAGGTTTCTGCCCATGTTTCGACAGAAAAGAAGAAAAGAATAACCAGGAAGAAGAGGCGCATCAAAATTTGGTCTTTCTGAGCACCCACCAGGGTGCCATGGCTGAATCGAGATGACCGTGGTTGACGATTTCATGCAGGAGGGCGACTGCGCTGTTTATCCTGTTCGCGAAGGCGAAAAGAGGAAAAATCGGGAGGTAAAGGAAATAGAACGCATCTTCCTTTTTTCTTTCCGAGACGAGAAGCCAGTATGCCGAAAAGAAGGCCGCGAGTGCAAAGACATAAATGAGATAGACGAAAAACAGGACGCCGAGCGCAATCCCGGGGTCATACGCCAAGAAGAGATAGAGCGTGTAGGTCGGAATGATGAAGGGCAGGACGAGCTGGAAAAAGAGTCCGCCTACCAGCGTGAAGAAGAAATTCTTCCATCCCAGAAGGGCTGGACGGATATTGTATTGGTATTTACGGATGTAAAGATAAAAGAGATCGCCATCCCAGCGCAGCCTCTGCCTGAAGAAGCCGGAAAAGTTCTCGGGAACATCGGTATGTCCAACCGCATAAGGATCGAATACGATGCGCATCCCCTTTTTTCTTCCGAAATATTGTTTGATGCGCATGGTGATGTCGAGGTCTTCGGCAGTCCCGCTGTCCCATCCTCCAACGAGCCTCAGGATATTCGCCCTGAAAACACCGAATGCTCCGGATATGTTGTTGACGGTATTGAACTCTGAAAGTCCCGTCTTTCCTCCCCCGATCGAAATCATGTATTCGAGGGCTTGCAGCCTTGTCGCCAGCGTATGCGATGCATTTCTCGCACGCAGGTTTCCTGCCACACCGGCGACATTCGGGTCATCGAAGTGGCGGGTTGCCATCAGTACCATGTTGTTGTCGAAGGAAGTGTCGCCGTCGTGTGCCATCACGATCTCGCCGGTGGCGATGGAAAGCCCGGCATTGAGCGATGAAACTCTTCCTCCCCTTTGCCATTTTGGCAAAACGATGAGACGTCTGTTCGGCATGCTGTTGATGGATTTCGAGCAGGCTTTCACTGCCAGCAACGTCTCGCGGTTCTTCATGGCCCCGTCTATTACGGCAATGATCTCGATCCTTCCCGGATAGATCTGATGGGCAAGGGAATAGAGCGCCTGTTCTACGTCCCGTCCTTCAGAATAGCAGGTCACGATGCAGGAGACGCTCCTGAAGTGGCTCGGCACTCTTTGGATATAGGGTTGCCTGATCGCGAACTTGATCATGCCAAGCGTGATTATGAGCATGACCGGGAGTTCGAAGAAAAGCACGAAAGGCACGAAACGCATCGCAAGATCCATCCAGGAGGAGGATCCGAAGATCGCCTGAATGATCGACTGGAAGGTGAGCTGAGCGGTATGCCACATTTCACATGCGCTGCATGATCAAATCCGCCGTGTCTCCCTTTCGGCAGTCACGCGGGGAATAAAAAACACTGAAGTCGATTTCCAGCCTGATCCCCCTGTCAGGCTGGACTTCCTCCACCAGCTTCTTGAGGCGCGCTGCAAAGCCTTCTGGATGAGTGAACGGAAGGAAGATCCAGAGTTTTTCTTCCGTGGTGCGCGTCGTGACATCCGATGCGCGCAGCATTTCCCGAAGTCTCCTTGCGAATTCGTCGAGCATCAGATAGGCATGTGTGGCACCGAAGCTATCCACGATTTCCCCGGGATTCAGGAATTGCACAAGTATCAGGCTGAAAAAGAGCTCGTTATGTCGCTCCTGTGTGACAACTGCCCAGGAAACCATCTGCCTGAAGAAGGGAGTGACGATATAGTTTGCGTTCTCGAGAGCGGAAAAGGACTCGTGAATCTGTTTCATTCGCAGCATTTCACGCCCGTGCGAGCTCAGTTTCAGGGTGTGGATTTCCACAACGTCGAGCTTCTCGGGATTATCCTTTGACCCGCATTGCAGGCAGCGCGCGACCACAGATGGCTCCACGAAAAGGTGATGACAGGCTCCGCAAGCATATTGCGCCATGGGCCTGTCGTAATCGACGCCGATATGGCGCAGCGTGGCTTGGCATTTCGGGCAGATCATCCCCCCTTCGACTTCGAATTCGGATTCCCGGGCGACATGGCCGCATGCGAAGCAGTGGAGTGATGAAGTCGCCTTGATTTCTATGCTAGAGCAATTCGGGCAGATATCGACGAAATAGAGATGTGCGCTTCCGCAGTGGAGGCAGAGCCTCAGGCGATCGACGAGGCGGGCGGGCTCAAGAATTCCGCGTCTGGAAAGGGTGGCAAGCCAGTTTTCAGCGTCCTTCTCCATTCCGAGCAGGGAGAGTAGAGGGTAGGTGTAGAGCGATTTGGCTTCAGGCTGAAGTTCCGGGATGAGCTCGTATTCTCCCCGGATGTAGAGGTAGAGCATCAGCTTCTCGACCTGATCGATCGAGGATGGGTCGAGCTTCAGGCTGGCTTTGGTAGCTTCCGCCTTGAGGCCTCTTTGCAGTGCATCTTTTACCTGCAGAATCCCGTCTGTCAGGGCATTCGTCTGGACTTCGGTGAAGACGAGGCGATCCCACCATGGGGACGAGCGTATTTTTCTAACGAGATCAGAGGCGTCTTTCACAAGGGAGGACGCGATCCAGAAGCCGCAAGGTTCTGCATTCTTAGAAATGAAATCCTGCCAATCCGAAGCGTAGAGATAATCCGGTCCTGTTTCTTGGTTTGGTATCGCAGCAAATACGACGATTGCGTTATTCATAACAGGTTTTCCGAACCAGAAAAGTGTTGGTTAATTTAAACAAGCCAACTTGTTGCTGGATTTTGGCGGCATATTACTTAATGGTCAACAGTTTTGACCTTTGCGTATGCCAAAATCCCAGAACTGAACAATAATCCGGAGAGGCGAGTGAGGTTCCCCCGGTTTTTAGTCTTCCAAGGGGCGATGTTCATGCTACCAGTTTCTCCTTCTGCTGAGCAATAAACCAGTCATCCAGAAACTGAATCGGTGACTTGTAGCCCAGTGTTGAGTGTTG
>JAJXTH010000040.1 GCA_021783995.1 Pseudomonadota bacterium | reverse complement strand
CACTTCTATATTTTCAAAGATACCATCTCATCCAACTTATTGAACGAAATAGCCCCAAAAACCAAGCGCCTACACTCGTCGATTGTTCAATCCATTTTTAAAGAACGTTCGCTGCTACCGCGAAGAGCCGCGCATTATAGCAAGCAAAAAATTACTGTCAAGCCACTACTAAAATCTGGTTGCGGGGACAGGATTTGAACCTATGACCTTCGGGTTATGAGCCCGACGAGCTACCGAGCTGCTCCACCCCGCGTCGGAAGTAGAACTATAGCAAAGCGACTCGACGCCGTCAAATAATCTTTGACAATAATCTTTATCAACCTGTAATCTTCATCAACCGCAATCCGATCAAGGGACACTGGAAAGACAGGCTTATTTGAAAGCTTGCCTCATTCTTGCGGGACCAATCCAATCATCCAGAATCTGAAAAACTGGCAGCATGAAACTCGCCCCTTGAAAGACGAAACACCAAGGAAAGGCCACTTTAATTTAAGGCATAAGCCTGCCCCATGACTCATATATCAGAAATCGATCCACACCAATCCATAGAGCTTCTCAAGGAACTGCATATCCTGACGCGCGATGGCAAGCTCAACCAGGACAGCCGGCGCAAGCTCAAGCAGGTATATCACCTGTATCATTTCATCGAACCACTGCTTGAAGAACTTCTGGCAAGCAAGCAGGAGCTGACCTTGGCCGATCATGGTGCAGGAAAGTCCTACCTGGGATTCATCATCTATGATCTGTTTTTCAAATTACGTGAAACCGGCCACATTTACGGCATCGAAACACGTCAGGAACTAGTGGAAAAATCACGTGCACTTGCCTCCAAGCTCAGCTTCTCGAGAATGTCCTTCCTGGATTTTTCAATTGAGGAATCCACAAGCTCTGCGCTGATACCTGATGCAATTGACATCGTCACCGCGTTGCACGCATGCAATACCGCCACCGATGATGCCATCAAATTCGCCCTGCACAAGAAGGCCAGGTTCATCGTGCTCGTTCCCTGCTGCCAGGCCGAAGTCGCAGGCGTACTCAACAAGCAGAAAAATCAGTCTCTCGGCAAGACAGCACTGTCAGAAATATGGCGGCGCCCCATACATACACGAGAATTTGGAAGCCATCTGACAAATGTGCTGCGTTGTCTTCTGCTGGAATCCAAAGGGTATCAGGTGAAGGTGACGGAACTGATTGGATGGGAGCACTCGATGAAAAATGAACTGATCCTTGCCCGCCATACGGATCAACCGCGCAAGGATGCTCATACGAGACTGGAGTATCTCCTGCACGAGTTGAATCTGGAAAGCCTGCACGACCGGTTCTTTTATTAAAGCCCGCCCATGAACATCTGTGGGAATTTTGTTATATGAACTATAATACCAAGATTGCGTCATATCAAAACCAGCGTGTATCAGCTGCCAATCTAATTCCCGTGCCGGGTTAAACCAATGGATGCCATCACATTACATGGGGGCGAGCATGCCGTGCTTCTGTTGCATGGCCTGCAAAGCAGCCCTGCCGAACTACAGCCGATCGCCAAGCGACTCCAACAGGCCGGCTACACAGTTCATGCGCCACACATCAAAGGATACGGTTTCACCCATGGCGATACGCCGCGCTCGGTTACGCCCTGGCATGACTGGCATGCGCGTGCACTGCATGAATTTCGCGAGCTCAAGCAGCAATATCGAAGCGTCGCTCTGGGCGGATTGTGCATAGGCGCAACCCTGGCTTTGAGCATTGCTGCGGAACTGGGTGATGAAGTGTCAGCGCTGACCTTGCTTTCGACTACCCTTTGGTATGACGGATGGGGAATTCCCTGGTATCGTTCCTTGCGCCACATCGGCTACTACTCGCCGTTCCGCTATGTTTACAGTTACCGGGAACGCGAACCGTTCGGGCTGAAAAACAAACAGCTACGCAAGTGGATCGCGCGTGAAATGAGCCACAAGGATTCGACCATCGTCGGCGCCAGTAAACTGAATCTGCCCGCGATACAGGAAGCCGAACGAATGATTGCATCGGTAAAGAAATCCATGCGCAGGGTCACGGCACCTGTCATCATCATACATGCTGAAGAAGATGAAATCGCCTCCCCCCGCAATGCCCGTTTCGTGTCAGAAAACATCGGATCCAAGGTCGTGAAGGTTGTCATGCTGCATAACAGCTACCACATGATCACGGTTGACAACGACAGAGAACAGGTCGCGAGCGCAACCATAGATTTTTTCAATGACATATTTCAAGCATAGCATTACCGCTCTGCGTTTGAGCATCTCTACCTTAATTTTTGCACGATGCCAGTTTGATCACCGTTCCGAAAGCGCATCATTCCGGCACGGATTCGGTTATAATGCAAAACGAGTGTTTTTTTATACCCCGTTACCATGAGTTCACTACCAACTATACAGCGCATGATGGTCGAGCAATTTGACCTTAAACTCGAAGATTTGACGCCGGACTCAACCTTGGAAAGCTTGGGGCTGGACTCCTTGTCGGTGATCGAATTCATGTTCAATCTTGAGGACGAACTCAAAATCAAGCTGCCCGACGAACGCGTGGAGCTCAAAACACTTCAAGACGTAACCAACCTTGTTGACAGGATCGTCGCCGAGCAATCGGCGTAACTTTCCCGCATGTCCAGGCGCGTTGTCATCACCGGATTAGGCATCGTCTCTCCGACAGGATCATCGCCAGAGCAGTTCTTCAACAACCTGATGCTTGGCCGCTCCGGCATCAGACGCCTGAATCGTCCTTTTGTCGACCAGCTTTCGATACCCATTGCCGCACCCGTGGAGGATTTCAATCCTGCTGCGCACTTTTCCAAGATACAGCTCACCGGCATCGAACGTTTCAGTCAGTTGGCCCTGGTTGCAGCAGAGCAGGCAATGCAGGACGCACAGCTGGCCCTGAACGAAACTGAACACCAGCGAGCCGGGGTATACATGGGATCCTGTCTGGGCGGAGCAGGCACACTGGAAGACGGATACGTCGAGGTCTTCAAGAACCACAATCCGCGCATCAAACCGCTCAGCGTGCTGCTCAGCATGAACAATGCCGCAGCCTCCCATCTGTCCATCAAATATCAGCTTCAGGGCCCCAACATTACTTACGCTACAGCTTGCTCATCCTCGGCCATTGCGATAGGCGAAGCTTACCGCCAGATCAGACACGGCTATGCCGATGTGATGCTGGCGGGAGGTGCTGAAGCGATGCTGACGCTGGGCGCAATGAAAGCCTGGGAGGCCTTGCGCACGGTAGCTCACGAAGATCCGAATGACCCAAGTGCTTCATGCAAACCGTTTTCAAAAGACCGCAGTGGTCTCGTGCTGGGTGAAGGCGCTGCGGTGCTTGTGCTGGAAGAGGCCGAACGTGCGAAGCAACGGGGTGCTAAGATATATGCAGAGCTTGCAGGCTATGACTGCTCATCGGATGCAAGCCATATCACAAAACCGGATGCCAAAGGTCAGACCCGCACCATACTCAACGCACTGAAGGATGCCAAACTGCAGCCAGAAGACATCGGTTATGTGAATGCACATGGCACGGCCACGCTGGCTGGCGACATAGAAGAAACGCAAGCGCTCAAGGCATCCTTTGGAGCGCATGCATACAAGGTTCCTGTCAGCTCGACCAAATCCATGCACGGGCATCTTATGGGCGCTACCGGCGCCGTAGAATTCATGGCCGCGGTGCTTGCGCTGCAGCACGATGCCATACCACCCACCATAAACTTGCATCTGCCGGATCCTGAATGCGATCTGGATTATGTACCCAACCAGGGCAGAACAGGCGTGCCACTCAACGCCGTGATGTCCAATTCGTTCGCGTTTGGCGGCAGCAATGCAGTGCTGATCGCCAAACGTCACCAGCCTTAATCCCTCAACATAAACACCCCATGAAGGAATTCAATCTTTCTGCATGGGCTCTCCGGCACCAGGCGCTGATGCTCTATACGCTGTGCGCGCTGCTCTTTTCCGGCATTCTTTCCTACAAAGGACTGCCACAAAATGAAGACCCTGATTTCACCTTTCGCGTGATGAGCATCAGACTGTCCTGGCCAGGCGCAAGCGCAACCGAAGTCGAGCAACAGCTCACCGCGCCTGTCGAACGCAAATTGCAACAAACTCCCTGGCTGGACAACATCGGAAGCTATTCCAAAGCAGGTGAAGCGGGAATCTACCTCACGCTCAAGGACGCCATGCCTCCTTCCCAGCTTGAACGAAGCTGGAATCAGGTTCGCCAAGAACTATCGGACTTGCACCTGCCAGATGGCGCTGTTCCGCCTGTCATTGACGACAATTTCGGCCAGACTTACGCGGCCATCTATGCCCTGACCTCAAAAACGCTCGGCAATGCCGAGCTCGCGCATCAGGCGCGGCTTGTGCGCAATGAGTTGCTCGGTATCTCAGGTGTGAGCAACGTCAAATTGATCGGCATCCAGCCAGAAATCGTATATATCGATCTTCCAGAAACACCTGCGCCCGGCATCAACCCCTGGCAAATCGCATCAGCATTGAAAGCACAGAATGAAGTCGCGCCTTCTGGAGAAATAAACACTTATCTCGACGTTATTAGGCCTCGCGTAAGCGGCCATTTCGATTCCGTCGACAGCATACGTAATACGCTCCTCCAGTCAGACGAAAAAAACTACCGTCTAAGCGACATCAGCCACGTATATCGAGCCTATGCAAATCCAGCCACATTCAAGATGCGCACCCAGGGTCAGGAAGCAGTTGGAATTGCGGTCGCCCTGTCGCCACAGAGCAATGTCACCAAATTGGGTGAGCATCTCGAACAGAAATTTACAAGCATCGAGAAGAAGCTGCCGGCAGGAATCGAGATTCACCAGATTTCCAATCAGTCCCAGGTGATCAGAAAATCCATCGCTGAATTCATGCAGGCGCTGCTCGAAGCTTTCGCAATCGTGCTTGCAGTGAGCATTCTGAGCCTGGGCTTGCGTGCGGGTCTGGTGGCAAGCATTTCGATACCGTTGGTGCTTTCTGGCACCTTCCTGATGATGAAACTGTTTGGCATCGATCTGCAGCGCGTCTCTCTGGGTGCGTTGATTATTGCGCTGGGGCTTCTGGTAGACGATGCGATGATCGCCGTTGAAACGATGAAGGTAAAACTGGAACAAGGCTGCAGCAAATTGCATGCGGCAACCTTTGCCTTTACCAGCACATCATGGCCGATGCTGACAGGCACACTCATTACCGCAGCTGCATTCATGCCGGTAGGCCTTGCGAAGTCTGCCGCTGGCGAATACACCTTTTCAATTTCTGCCGTTGTGACCATCGCCCTGTTGATATCCTGGCTGGTCGCTGTGATCTATATCCCGTTCATAGGCTTTCATCTGCTGAAAAAAAACACGCCTCCCGCTTTTCAGGATGACCAATACCACAGCGTTTTTTATCGGCACTTCAGACGCGCGATCGAATGGTGCCTTGATTACAGAAAGAGCGTGGTCTTACTGACACTGATCGTTTTTGCACTGTCCCTGTATGGATTTTCCATGCTGCAAAACAATTTTTTCCCGCCTTCCGAACGAACTGAGCTTCTGATGGATATCTGGCTTCCGGAGGGCACCAGCTTTTCCACCACAGAGAGACTCACGATAGGCTTGGAGCAGGACCTGGCAAACGATCCTGACATCGTCAATTACACAAGCTACATCGGCGGGAACACACCCAGGTTCTATCTTCCCCTGGAACTGGGGTTGCCCGCCATCAATGAAGCGCAAATCGTCATCAACACGCGCGACATGAAATCGCGCGAGGCCGTGCTCAAACGCATGCGCAACATGCTGGAAAAGAATTATGCCGCACTCGGCATACGCATTTCTAGGCTGGAAAATGGCCCGCCAGTCGGCTTTCCCATACAGTTCAGCGTGACCGGAAAAGATACCGGGAAACTGCAGAGCATCGCCAGAGAGATGGCCGCCGCAGTCAGGCGCAATTCCAACACCAGGAACGTCAATCTGGATTCCAGCGAAAAAATACGCATCCTCAATGTGGCACTGGATCAGCAGAAGAGCCTTCAACTCGGCCTGTCTTCCGACGTGGTTTCCAGGAGTCTGCGAGCGCTATTGTCGGGAATTCCCGTTACAAGTTTTGCCGAAAGCGATCAGCGCATCGAAGTCGTCGAACGCGCAGCGCATCTCGATGATCCAGACGCGCTAGGTCAAATGAACATCTACACCGGCCAAGGAAAATCGGTGCGGCTCGATCAGATTGCCAAAATCAGCGAATCCGAGGAAGAAGGCATCATCTGGCACATGAACCGCATGCCTGTGGTGACGGTGCGCGCAGATGTGCCTGATAATGTCTCCGCGCCGGACGTAAGCATTGCGATAGACCGGCAACTCGCCGCGATTCGCGCGAACCTTCCACCAGGCTATCGCATCGAAATGGGCGGCGCCATGGAGGGAAGCGATCAGGCACAAAATTCGATCGTTGCCATTTTGCCGCTGATGAGCTTCATCATCGTAACGCTGCTGATACTCCAGCTTAAGAAATACAAACCTGTCGCACTGGCCCTCTTCACGGCCCCTCTCGGCATCATCGGCGTAGGCGCAACCCTGTTCGCGTTTCACGTGCCATTCGGGTTCGTTGCAATGCTGGGCACCATTTCCCTCTCCGGAATGATCATGCGCAACTCGATCATTCTGCTCGATCAGATCAACCGTAATGCAGCGATGGGCGCCTGGGATGCCATCGTTGAATCCACCGTGTGCCGTTTCCGTCCAATCGTGCTCACAGCCGCTGCCGCAATCCTTGCGATGACACCATTGACCCAAAGTGTTTTCTGGGGGCCGATGGCCATGACTATCATGGGCGGTCTGCTCATCGCAACGCTGCTGACTCTTTTTTTCCTTCCTGCATTCTATGCCCTGTGGTTCAAGGTTGAGCGCCCTGGCAGGAAAGCGCCCAACTGACGTGCTCTCGAACCAATTCCGATGCATGATTCTCGCGGGTTTTCAGTGCTGCAACGAACATGGCACTCTTCGGTGCATTGCCCATCGCCACCGCGATATTGCGCAGCCATTGCTCATGGCCGATGCGATAAATTGCACTGCCTGATAGTCTTGCACTGAATTCGCTCTCCTCCCATGCGAAAAGCTCCATGAGGCTCACGTCATCCAAGCCATTGCGCACTGAAAAATCTTGCTCGACAGTCATCTTTGCGAAACGGTTCCACGGACACACCAGCTGGCAATCATCACAACCATATATACGGTTTCCAATCAGTGGGCGTAACGCTACTGGAATGCTTCCCTTCAGCTCAATGGTAAGATAGGAGATGCAGCGCCTCGCATCCAACTGATAAGGCGCAATGATGGCCTGCGTCGGACAGATATCGATGCAGCGCGTGCAGCTTCCGCAATGTTCGCGCTCCTGCCTATCCACCGGCAGCGGCAGGCTGACATAGATCTCGCCCAGAAAAAACCAGGAGCCCGCATCCTGCGACAGCAGCAGCGTATGCTTTCCGCGCCAGCCCAGTCCCGCTTTGCTTGCGAGCGCCACTTCCATCACAGGTGCGCTGTCGACGAATATTCTTCCTTCGAATTTTGCGGCTGCAATGCGTATCCTTTTAGCAAGCTGCGACAAGCGCTTGCGAATCAGCTTGTGATAATCCCGTCCCAGTGCATAGCGCGAAATGTACGCGGATTCTCCTTCATGCAACACCTCCCAACTGTCTTTCGCTTCTGGCGGCAAATAATTCATGCGCAGACTGATCACCCGCAGCGTGCCTTTCACGAGTTCTGCAGGACGGCTGCGCTTAGCGCCATGTTTTGCCATATAATCCATCTGCCCGTGAAAGCCTTGCGCCAGCCAGTTCATGAGTCCGGTTTCTGCCTCGGCAAGATTCGTATCCGCGATGCCCACTGCCTGAAAACCGAGTTCATGCGCCCAGGTACGTATATTGGCAGCCAGTTCTTCATGACTCTCTGACTGAGGATTTATATTTTGCATGACCACGATGATAGCCGAATCACCCTTGTCCTCGCTGATGAAAATGCAACCGATGCGCTGGCTAAACGTCTGGCTCTGCAAATCAAGCCTGGCATGGTCATCCATCTCAATGGCGATCTAGGCGCCGGAAAAACCAGCCTGGTGCGCGGCATATTGAATGCATTGGGTTATACGGGACGCGTGAAAAGTCCGACTTATACCCTGCTTGAACCCTACCATGCCGGCAGGTTAGACTTGCGCCACTTCGACCTTTATCGCCTGCGGGATGAGAGCGAATGGGAGCAGGCCGGATTCCGCGATGAATTTGACGGAAACAATGTGCTCTTCATCGAATGGCCGGAAAAAGCGCCTGTTCCGCCTGCCGACATCGTGATCGATCTCATCATTTTGCACCAGGGCCGCCGTGCTATCATCAAAAGCAATACTGCAGCAGGGAAAGCATGTCTAAAACAGCTATAAATAAGACCGCCGCATATCTTCTTTACCAGACGATTTTGCTCGCCATGCTCGGCCTCTGGATTACACCAACCCAGGCCGCCATTTCGATCACGGCTGCGCGCATCTGGCCTGCTCAGGACTACACGCGCCTGACACTGGAGTCGAAGCAACCCATCCATCATCACATGTTTTCCGTAGAAAATCCGGATCGCCTGGTGATCGACCTAGAAGATGTCGCGCTTGACGAAACGTTGAGCGATCTAACTGCGAAAATTGACGGTCACGATCCCTATATCCAGAGCATCCGCATGGGCCATTACAAGCCAGGTATCGTGCGCCTGGTGCTCGACCTCAAAGGGAAAGTAAAACCGCAATTGTTCGATCTTGATCCAGTGGGGGAGTATGGCTATCGACTGGTGCTCGATGTCTATCCCTCAGTGCCTGCGGATCCCATGATGGCGCTTCTTGGGCATGAGAAGAACATGCCGGCTTCGGCGCCAATCGGCGAAGCAACCGCAGACAAATCAGCGATCCCGGAAAACACGGTGCAGAAATCATCACCCGAAGTGCGCCCCAGAACGCTCATCATCGCAATCGATGCCGGCCACGGCGGCGAAGATCCCGGCGCCAGGGGCAGCCGCGGTTCGCATGAAAAGGATATCACGCTGTCTATTGCGCGCCGTCTCTGTGCGCTTGTGGATGACACCCCCAACATGCATGGATTGCTGATACGCGATGGCGATTATTTCATCCCATTGGGGGGGCGTGTCGCGAAGGCTCGCCAAGCCAAGGCCGATCTGTTCGTGTCCATACACGCCGATGCTTTCATCAGACCCGATGCGCATGGCTCGTCCGTTTTCGCGCTTTCAGAGCATGGTGCAACCAGCAGTGCTGCGCGCTGGCTGGCCAAAAAGGAAAACGAGGCCGATTTGATCGGCGGCGTCAACATTGCAGTGAAAGACCCCTATCTTGCCCGCACCCTGCTCGATCTTTCGCAGACTGCGACCATCACGGACAGCTTGCGCCTCGCAAAACAAGTGCTCAGAGAATTGAATGACATCAATGATCTGCATAGCGGTCATGTCGACCAGGCAGGATTTGCGGTGCTCAAATCTCCCGACATCCCATCGATACTCGTGGAGACAGCCTTCATCAGCAACCCCAGCGAAGAAGCTCGCCTGAACGACAAGGATTACCAGGAAAAATTGGCGAGCGCCATCCTGGATGGCATCAAACGCTATTTCTCGAAGAATCCTGCATTGTCCAAACACAACATAGCTCAGATGCCATGAATCAGCATATGCTCAGGATGCTGGGCCGCTTTTAACGGACATGTTTCAAGTGTGTTTTCAGCCTCATCGAACAACATGCAAAAATAAACAAGCAGAACGTCTCGGGCTATACTCCGTTGATGCAGGCAGCTGCACACAACCATCTGAACATCGTCACGCGTTTGACTTCAGCAGACGCAGATCTGGATACGACGGCTGACGACGGATATACCGCCTTGCACCAGGCTGCCGCTTCAGGTCATATCGAGATCGTCAAATCGCTGCTTGCCCATGGCGCCGCCGCTAATCTTCGCGCAATCGACGGAGCCACGCCTTATGCGCTTGCCTTGAAAAACGACCATGCGATTGTGACAGCGCTGCTGAATCCACAAACCCAGCATCAACCTTTCTTCCCAGTGGCATAAAGCGGATTATCGGGATCCAGCCTGCTTCCCATCTCAGCCGCCTCGTTGAAGGATGCAGTGTCACCCGCCAGCTGGAGCTGCCTGGCTATTTTCTCGAAACCTGTTTTGTCGCCGCATTTTTCATAGATCTTCAGCAACGCAAGATATCCATACGCATTGTTCGGATTGATCCCGATCGCGCGGAGCAGTGCTTCCTTGGCCAGCTCCTCGTTACCGGCACGCAAGTGCTTGTTTGCTTCCATCAGGACAGCATATTCCGGTGGCACGGACTGCGCTTTCTGCTCGCTGCTGGCGCCGGATTTCGATGACGCAGGCTGTTTCAATGCAAGCGGAGAAGCGGAATCCTCAACATGGACGACTGAGTCCGCATCGTCCGAAAGCCTGTCTGCTTCATCACGATGCAGATCATCAAACGGACCTGGCCTGGACCTGTTCATGCGCCCGCGGAACCAGAACAGGCAAGACACGACCGTCAAAAGCGAAACCAGCGTATATACTGGCTTCTTCCATGCATCATGCACAGGCATGGTTGCGACAGATGCATTCTTTCCTGATTCTGCGTAAGAGACAGCAGCCACCTGGCTCGCTGCCACCTGGCTCGCTGCCACCTGGCTCGCTGCCACCTGACTCGCTGCCACCTGACTCGCTGCCACCTGACTCGCTGCCACCTGACTCGCTGCCACCTGACTCGCTGCCACCTGACTCGCTGCCACCTGACTCGCTGCAGGCACTGCCTCAGCGACCCCGCTTGCCGCCATAACGATCGCCTGATTCGTCTGTTTTTCCTTCAGATCCTTGATCACCATCTGCATTTCGCCAATCTGCAGTTTGAGATCGTTGAGCAGTTTTTCCTTAGCGATCAATTCTTCCTGCAGTGCATCGTTGCTCGTGCTTACAGACGTCGAAGGATCGTATCTGGATATCGACAAAGACATGGAAAGTTTCATCTGACGATGTTCAGCGCCCTGCACAGCCTTGGCTGGCAAAGGCTTGCGATGTTGCCTCTTGTAAAGAGTAGCATGTGCCTTGACAGGAACTCGCGCCGACACATCGGGCTGAACTGATGGCGGTGTCGTTTCCGAGGACGCATGCCCATGCTGCACATCCTCATGCGAACCCTCCGACAAAGCATTGGGAGCAGGATCAAGCAGAGCGGTATATGACTTGACCAGTCTACCCTCGACAGAAGTGACTTCAATCAACAGGTCCACAAAGGGATCCAGAACTGGGCGCTGCGTTGTCACCTGTATGTAAAGCTGCCTCCCTTGCTCGCTGATCAGTTGAAAGCCGAACTTGTGATTGTCGGGATATATCAGGCCCAGTTTTTTGTAATCCTGATTCGCGGCCAGACGCATCTTGAGCTGCTGCGCCTCGGCTTCAGTGAGCTCAGAAATCGCAATCCGCGCATTGAATGGCATTCCCAACGCGCTGTTCACCCGGATATCATCCCCGAGCACCAGTGCACTGGCATCCGCCATGAATACAGCCGCCATGAAGAGCATCCATAGCTGCTGCATTATCCCCCTATAATGCAACACCCCGTTTTTCATTATGATGAACTGTTATTGTTTTTTGAAAATTATATTTTACAGCACTCTTGTCCAAAACAGGATTTCAAATCAGCGTGACGTTGGGTCATCCAAAGGTGTAAGGTAATCGTGTATCGCCAAACACACCATGCCCATCCAAAGGAGACCCAACGTGAAAGCATCATGCAGC
>JAJXTH010000019.1 GCA_021783995.1 Pseudomonadota bacterium | reverse complement strand
TGCATGATGCTTTCACGTTGGGTCTCCTTTGGATGGGCATGGTGTGTTTGGCGATACACGATTACCTTACACCTTTGGATGACCCAACGTCACGCTGATTTGAAATCCTGTTTTGGACAAGAGTGATGCAACAAAGTGGATGTGGACCTACAATCACGAGCGTCCGCACATGGCGCTCGGCGGCATCACCCCGAAACAAAAATTAACTTTTTTAACCAGCTCTACTTCTGACCCCAACTAAAAATGGGGGGATTATCCTTGCTTGCTGCCTCTTTCGGTTTTGCCTTTGTGCAAACCAGCACATTGCTGCTGATCTCATGCTTCAAGTCATCATTATCGACACAGTACAACGCGATAGCGCGCCTCGCCGCTCCTCACCCTTTCGATCGCCTTGTTGATGTCGGTAAACTTGAATTTCTCGATCTCCGGCCTGATCTGGTGCAAGTTGGCGAAATCCAGCATCTTCGCGATCGTGGCGGGGCTGCCCACCGGCGAGCCGGACACGGAACGTTGAGCGCCGATGAGTGAGAACACGCCGATATCCAGCGGCTCAAGCGTCGCTCCAACGAAGTGCAATCTTCCGCGCGGAGCCAGTGTGCTAAGGTAAAGGTTCCAATCCAGTTTCACGTTGACCGTGGACAGGATGTAGTCGAATCGGCCTGCCGCCCCCCTGATCTCGTTCTCGTCGCGGGAGTTCAGCGTATGGTGCGCCCCCAGACTGAGCGCTTCTTTTTTCTTTTTTGCAGACGAGGTGAAAGCCGTCACTTCGCAGCCCCATGCATTGAGGAATTTCAGCGCCATGTGCCCCAGGCCGCCGATGCCGATCACCGCCACTTTGTCGGTGGGTTTGATGCCGAATTGCACAAGAGGATTGAACACGGTGATTCCGCCGCAGAATAGCGGTCCGGCCGATTCAAGATCGATGCCATCGGGGATAGTCACCACGCTGTTTGAAGCGGCGCGCACCTTGTCCGCAAAGCCGCCGTGGTGGCCGACGATGGTGGCCTGTGAGTTGGCGCACAGGTTGTTGTCACCCGCAAGACAAAGCGAACACTTGTTGCAATAGCCCGCGTGCCAGCCCAGGCCGACGATCTGGCCTGCCGCAAGATCCCTGACATGGCTGCCGACCTGGCTGATCTTGCCCACCACTTCGTGACCGGCCACCACCGGGTATGTGCTTGCTCCCCATTCGCTGTCGATCACGCTCAGATCGCTGTGGCAAATGCCGCAATAGTGAACGTCGATCTCCACCTCCAGCGGTTTCAATTCGCCGGGGTCATACTCGAAAGGTTTGAGTTCGCCTTTGGGCTCGAATGCTGCATATGCTTTGATCATTTTTTATCTCCTCGAAGTACTTTGGAACGGTGAGTATCAGACGGATGAAAATCAGCGGCGTTTCGTTCGATGTTAAAGCCGGCTGCAATTATCCCAAAAAATCCATTAGAATTTTTTCCCGTCACTCGTGACCGAAACGATGCAAGCTCGGGTCGATTGCGGCTTGGGCTTGCATATTCCACGCAAATTGGACACTCAGTCCACGGCAAACTGGACAGTCGAAGCGTAGCGACGCGGGGTGTGTTTTTTACTCCTGATCTGATCGTTTCGTCAAACTGATTTTCTTTTTCTCATCGATTCGCCGTTGAGGGTGATTTGTGAGCATTGTGCACAAGCCTGTCCAGAATGGCTTCCGCCAATGTCGAATCGCCAATTGTCCCAATTTTTTTGCATGTCGCCAGACAGTCATCAAAGGCCTCTTCAAAGGCTGCGCGCAATTCGGCAACGCTTTCACCGTGAACGCCAATCACATCACGTATGCCGGCGAGACGGCCGATAAAGCAGCCATCCTCCTCACTGTATTCGACACGGGCGGCAAAGCCCTTATATTTCATCGTACTCATGGTGTTACTCCTAAATTTTCAAGATATTGCCGCGCATCCCGCACTTGATAAGGCTTTGCCTCTTGTACTGGGTGCGGTCTGTGAAAAGTGGCAATCTGCCCGCCTTTCTCAAAACGCACTCGCGACCCGTTGCCCTCAATTAGGCGGCACTATCAGTAAAGCTTTGGTGCGCCTCCATTCAAGCGTTGCCGAAACGGGATCGGTATATACAGCAGAAAGGGATTTGCGATGCGCACTATATCATTGCAAAATGGTGCCAAATAATGGAACCCCGTCAAGCATTGTTTACGGTGCTTCGGATGGTTGATTGGGAATGTCCAATATGGCCGCGCGGTGAACTGTGCAGCATCATTCTCCAGATCACACATCATCACATCGGCAAGGATGTGATGCGCATGTATTACATCCTTGTCGTGGCGACAAAACGGCCAGACTGTTTTGCGGTACAATCCTGCAAAAATTCAGGAGGAACGGATTTGAAGCTGCTGACGGGGGTTCTTGCATTTTTCTTATCGTTTTCCGCCTATGCAGGACCGGGCGGGGTTCTGGACAGCAATACGGGCATCGTCACCAAGGCCAGCAAATACCCGGTTCATGAGACCATGGATCGCGTCGAGGCCGCGGCGAAGGCGGTGGGGGTCACCATCTTCAGCCGGATAGACTGGCAGGCCATGTCCCGGAAGGTAGGCGTGGAAATTCCACCCAATGAGCTCCTGATTTTCGGTCGCGGCAAGGGCGGGCCCTACATCATCAAGGAAGCGCCGCTTGCATCTCTCGATATTCCGTTCAAGGCGGTGGCATGGCAGGATGCGGACGGCAAGGTCTGGCTGAGCTATACCGACGGCACCTATCTCGATCAGCGTTTTGCGATCAAGGGTGCGGCAAAGGCCGTTAAGGACATCGACGAGACCATAGACAGATTCACCGACGAGGCGCTGAAATAGGCCTTTGCTAATTTTCGATAATCCCAAACAGGAAGATTCAACATGTACAACACATTCAAACCCGAAACCCCGGTAGGCCTTATGGACTTCGTCAAGGCCGCTAAATCCTGCGTGAAGGAGATTGCGCCTTCTGAGCTCAAGGCCAAGCTGGACGCCAGGGATGACTTTCTGCTGGTCGACGTGCGCGAGTCCGCCGAGTTCGAGCACGGTCACATCGGCAGCGCCCATCTCGTGCCGCGCGGCATCATCGAAGCGGCAGCGGATACCGCATACCCCAAGCATTATCCGCCTCTGTCCGGCGCGCGCGACCAGCAGGTCGTGGTTTATTGCGCGACCAGCGGACGTTCAGCGATGGCTGCTGCGGTGTTGCAGATAATGGGATACAAGAACGTGCTGAATCTGGACGGCGGCTATACCCGTTGGGAGTCCGAAGGGCTGCCCGTCGTTCGCGAAGCCGAATACTAGGATTTTCTTGAGAGGCGTACTGCGGTCGCGAGCAGCAGCGCGATCGCGAGCAGCACAGTAGCGTTGCCGAAGCGCACATAGGGCGTTTCTCCGCCATATCCCTGGGCCATGCCTTGCAGCACGGCTCTTTCATGCTGAGGCAGTTTTGCAAGTACGCGGCCGTCGGCGTTTATGATGGCCGTCTCTCCTGTGTTGGTCGCGCGCAGCATCATGCGCCCTGTTTCAAGCGCGCGCATCTGCGACATCTGCTTGTGCTGCGCTGCCGCGAAGGAATCCCCGTACCACGCGTCATTGGTCACGTTCACGAGCAGAGTCGCATCGGGCAATGCCCTGATGATTTCCTCGCCGAACACGTCCTCGTAGCAGATGTCCACCGAGATCCGCTGGCCTGCTGCGGCAAGCGGCGGCTGCGTCGATGATCCTCGAGCCAAATCTCCCATCGGGATGTTCAGAACGTCGTTGATCAGCCAGCCGAAAACCGGCCTCAGCGGAATGAATTCGCCGAAGATCACCAGATGGTGCTTGCGGTAGTGCTGGGCGTTTGAACTGCCTGTAGAAAACACGCTGTTGTAATAGCTGCCGTCTTCCTTCTCGAATGAGCCTATCAGGATGTCGCCACCGTTTTTTCGCGCGTGGTCGCGCAGATCCTCGATCAGGTTTTTCGGCACTTCGTCTTCCATCATCGGGAATGCGGTTTCAGGCAGTACGGTCAGTTTTGCAGGATGCTGAAGCACGAGGTTGCGATAGATGTTGAGCGTGTCGTTCAGGACATCGGGATTGAACTTGATGTCCTGAGGGATGTTTCCCTGCACGAGCGCCACCGAAAAAGGCTGACCCTGCGGATGAGTCCACGATACGGCGCGCAGGGATGTGCCTGCGATCAGAATGGCTGCAAGCGCAAGGATCGCTCTTTTTCTGTTCAAACGCTCCTGCCACGCGAGCGCGATGAGGCCTGAGCATACGGCTGAGATCAGCGACACTCCATAGGCTCCCAGAATGGGCGCATAGCCTGCGAGCACGCTGTTGATTTGCGCATAACCCAGAGTCAGCCAGGGAAAGCCGGTGAATATGGTGCCTCGAACCCATTCCATCAGCACCCATATGGCCGGCATCGCAAGCGCGACGCGGAGCTTACCTTTTGCAAAGCGCGCCTGGAGATAGCCTGCAAGCGCGGTGAATAGCGCAAGGAACGATGCGAACAATAAGGTGGCAAGGCCTGCGAGCCACATGTTCATGTCGCCGTAATCGTGAAGCGCGACATAGATCCAGCTTATCCCGGCCCCGAAAAGCCCGAGTCCAAAAGAGAATCCGAGACCTGCCGCAGCGCGCAGCGATCTCGCATGGCTCCACAGTGCGAAGAGCACGGCGAGCGCCAGCACCGGAACCGGGTACATGTTGAATGGAGAGAAACCAAGCACGCAGAGCGATCCTGCGAGCATGGACAATCCTTGATTCAGAAATCTCATAAGCTTGCCTGCATGCCAAACCGCAAGCATAACCGATCCGGCGCTTCATTCGAAGTTTCATCGGGGTGCGACAATATGCCGCAGGGTCTGTGCGGCGCGTTTCTATAAAATGCGCTAAAAGCAATTCATTTGGATAGATGCACATGCCAAGCGCCATAAAGCCGGGGAGTATTTTCGCAATTGCATTTGCTGCGCTGATCACGGGCGGCAATGCACATGCCTGTGCGGCTTGCGGTTGCACGCTTTCCACCGACTGGGGAAATCAGGGAGCAGGACAGGAGATCAGCACCAAGCAGGGCTTCTCGACCGACGTGACGTATTCCTATGTCAACCAGAACAGGATGATATACGGCTCAAGCAGGGCCTCCGGTGCGCAGATCGCCAGCCTTTATGCGAACGGGCAGGAGATAGAGACGCTCACGCAGACGCAGATGGTGACCGCCTCGCTCAACTACACCGGGGAGTCCGGGGGGGTCATGCTGCAGGTGCCCTATCTTTACCGCACGCATTCGACTGACGGGGTGATCAACAGCCCCAATGCGCCGCTGGGTTTCAACTACACCACGTCTTCGGACCGCGGCATGGGCGATGTGCGCATCATCGGCAGCTATACCGGGCTTTCATCGGACGGGTCGTCCGGCATCATAGTCGGAATCAAGCTGCCGACGGGCGGCACCGGAACCTATTTCAACGGAGGCGTGGGCGCAGGTTCCGCGCTCGATTCGGGATTGCAGCTTGGCACCGGCTCTACCGATGCCATTCTGGGCGGATTCACATCGGGGCTAGTCAGCACCTATGGCTGGTTTCTGCAGGGGACCGTGCAGCATGCGTTCGCAACCGAACCTGCGCTGGGCGGCCTGACCTACCGCCCGGGTGATGCCTATTCGTTCAATGCCGGCATACGATCCGCCGCATTCGGAAGCAAAGTGTCACCGATGCTGCAGCTCAACGTCATCAAGCGTCAGGCGGATTCGGGCACCAGCGTGCCAGTGGACGTGTTCACCGGCATTCCGGTCAGCGGCGGCACGCTCGCCTATCTTGCGCCGGGTTTGTCGGTGAGGGCGGGGCGCGGCATGTCGGTATACGGTTTCGTGCAGATTCCTGTATACCAGAACGTCAACTCGCTGCAACTTGTGCCACAATACACGGTGACGATAGGCCTGCGACAGGCTTTGGACTGACGAGGAACCATGAAATCACGAAACATTTTTGCGGGTTTGCTGCTGATGCTGTTGTCTTTCAGCGTCTTTGCTGACGGCTGGTCGTTGAAGGATGTTTCGGGCGTCACTCATGCCTTGTCTGGGGAGCGCGGAAAGTGGGTGCTGGTCAATTTCTGGGCGCCCTGGTGCCCGCCCTGCATACAGGAGATACCCGACTTGGTTGCGCTTCAGAGCGGTCATGAGGTAGACGTGATAGGCGTTGCGATCATGTACAAGAACAGCCGCGAGGTGACGGATATGGCGGGCAACCTCTCGATCAATTATCCCGTCGTGCTGGGAGATGAAGACACTGCGGGAGATTTCGGCGGAATCGCCGCATTGCCCACAACTCTTCTTTATGGACCCGCCGGCCAACTGGTTGGAAAGCACGAAGGCCCGCTGACGCGGGCTCAAATCGAACAGGCCGTCGAGGGAAAGGCGACGACGCTTTTCACGCATTGATTCCCGCAGCGACTTCAAGCGTCGTTTTCCGGTGACATCAATTTCTTTTGAATATCAATATGTTGAAATGTTCACCTGGGAAACTGTCTCAGAATGGCGACGGTCGCAGCCTTGGCTGCCCGCATGAAATGACTTAGGTTTCTGTTTTGTCACGGGTTTCATATCCTGGCATGGTGATTGCTTGTATGTGTGTGCCGGGCAAGGCTAGCCTTGCAGGCTAATTTCAAACACATATGGAGGACGAGTCATGAACAAGTTATTGCCAGTATTTGTCGCAGCCGCATTTGCAACCGTTTCTATGGCAGCCAGCGCTGCGGACGAAGTAAAGGCCGATGTCAAACCGGCTGCCGAAGCCAAGCATGAGACGGCCAAGAAGGCGCATGCGGCCAAGGTGAAAGCCAGAAAGGAATCCGCAGAGAAGAAATCTGCCGAAAAGAAATCCGAGGAAAAGCCTTCCTCAAAGAATTAGCTTGATCGGCGCAAGTCCGACAGTGCCTGGTATTTTGGGGATTGTTGAATCTGCGACACAAAAAAGACCGGCTCTGCCGGTCTTTTTTTCGAACCCTGGAAGAATCAGGGTTGTATCATGATGTAGCCGTTCTGTTCCAACTGGACGATGCGGCCAATCGCGCCGGAATCGACCTTCACATTGGGCAGCAGGTTTTCGTTGCCCCAGCCGTTGCCCTGCATCGTGACTGCGCATTCCTCGATCTGCACGCCGTTCTTGATCAGGTCCGCGATCAGCGGCGCATAGGGGTTGCCGGTGTTGGTCTTGCGCACCTTGTTGTAGGTTTCGTCGTTCAGCAGCATGTATCCGGCATCGCTGTGGAATACACCTACCATGCTGAGCTCTGCGCCCATCTTGTGGAAGCGCTGCACCACCAGTTGCATGTGCTTGATGCCTATGGGCATGTCGCCGTTGAACGCGGCGTGATCCATGTTGAAGACGATCTTTGCTGACTTGAGCGTCACGGGTACGTCGACGTGTATCTGTGGCGGGGTGGCATCGGCCCACGCTGTTGTTGCTGTGAGGGCGGCAGCCAGCATGGCAGCCGCGAGTGGTAATTTTTTCATCGTTTTCTCCTGTGTTAAAAATTATGGACGGACGTAGGACCAGCCTTCCTTTTCCTTGCGCATGATCTCGAGCACGCCGCCCGGCACATAGCTTACGGAACCCAGCATGTCATCCTTGGTCAGCTTTTTGGCCTTCATGGTGTTCTGGCATGCAACGACTTTCACGCCGCTGCTGACCGCCTTGTCTATCTTGTCTCCCACCTCGGATTCCATCCTCAGCATGTCTATCCCTGGCCCATAGGCCACGATCTCGATCTCGACGTTGTCCTTGCCAAGCAATTCCTGGAGGTTGCTTGCATTGCTCAACGTCAGGTTCCATTTTGACGGGATGGAATCGCTGACTTGCAGGATCACCTTTTCGTGCTCCGGGGCTGAAGGGTCTGCTGCTGCGTTCAGCGCGGCGAAAGAAAGCAGGAGTGCTGTTGCAAGTGTTTGAAGTCTCATTCTGAGCTTTCCTTTTCGGATTGTGAGTTGCGCGTTCAGATTATGACGCAAGTCGGTCCGGTTTTATTCCAGGGATTTTTTCTGGATAATTCACGCGCCATGGAATATTCTGGGCGGCAAATGCGTCTTAAACGTTAGTTTCGACTGTTGGGTAAAAAATGAAAATTCTTTCCTTGTTCTGCCATGCGGATGCGTTCCAGGAACGGCTGAAGCAGATTCGACCCAAGCTTTACCGGGTAGCCTTTTCCTGGAGCCATAATTCCGCGCTTGCCGACGATCTGGTTCAGGAAGCGCTGATCAAGGCGCTGAAGAGCAGGAACCAGTTGCGCGACGAGGCAAAGACGACTGGCTGGCTGTTCAGCATACTCGCGAACTGCTGGCGCGATCATTTTCGCCAGAACAGGGCGATGGAGGACATAGACGAGCTGGAGGATTTTTGCTGCGTCGACGATGCCGATCCGGAAAGGGATCATGCGCAGTCCCAGATCGCAACTCGCGTGCTGGAGGCGGTGGCACGGCTCCCGGTCGGCCAGCGTCAGGTGCTGACCTTGGTGGATCTGGAGGAATTTTCCTATGTCGAAGTCGCGGGCATCCTCGACATACCGGTCGGGACCGTGATGAGCCGCTTGTGCCGCGCGCGCCAGTCATTGAAATTGCATTTGAAGGAGTTTGCTCCTGAACAGCCGGCAAGGCAGATAAGGAGGGTCATATGATGCATACTGTTTCGGATGAATTGCTGAATTCGTTTGTCGATGATGAGCTCGGTCCCGAGGAGAAAAACGAGCTTTTCAGCTCCATAGAGCAGGATGATGCGCTCAAGATGCGCGTCTGCGAGCTGCGCGGGCTGAAGGAGATGGTGAGACACACCTATCAGCAGCATGAGAGCACCCATGTGCAAAGCCTGCCGAAAAGCCGCGACTGGTCGCGCTATGTGCAGACGCTCGCGGCCACCCTGTTCCTGCTGATGCTTGGAGGCCTGTTCGGCTGGAACGTCTCGGAAAAGCATGATGCGTCGAAATATCACAAGGTGCTGAGCCTGTTCCAGATCATCCAGAACAACGACATCAGACAGGAGCCAGGAAAGATCATCGTGCAGGTCAGCGATGCCAATCCCCTGAGGCTGAAGACTGCGCTGGACGAGACCGAGAATCTGCTGAAGAGCTACAGGCAGACAAAACAGAAGCTGAAGATAGAGATCATCGCTAACGGCGGCGGCCTTGATCTTCTGCGTTCCGATGTGACGCGCTACAGGGAGCGCATCAGCGCGCTGCAGAAGGAATTTCCGAATCTGGATGTCGTGGGCTGCAACCAGAGCATTACCGAGCTGCAGAAGAAAGGCGTTGTCGTGAAGCTGCTGCCCAATGTGCGCATCGCCTCTTCGGCGCTTGACGAGATCAGCAGGCGTCTGCAGCAGGGGTGGGACTACGTCAGGGTGTGACGCATGGCGCAGCGATTGCGTAAAGTTTAAATCAACATGAAAGGCATTAAATGAATCAGGCAAGAAGAACGTTTTTGAAGGGCACGGCCGTCGCAGTCGCGATGCTGTCAGGGGTGCTTAAAGTCGGCAAGGCATTCGCGCTCGAGTGGAACAGCGCCGCCTTTACCGCGAAGAAGCTGGATGAGGCCTTGAAGAGTTCCGGCTATGAGGGTGCTGCAGCGAGCGACGACATCCTGATCAAGGTTCCGGAGATCGCGGAAAACGGCGCGCTGGTCCCTGTGGAAGCGACCAGCAACATTCCAGGCACCACCTCGATCGCGATCTTTTCCGACAAGAATCCCAATCCCATGATTGCCGAATTCAATTTCATGAACGGCGCCGAGCCTTTCATCTCCGTGCGCATCAAGATGGCCGAGACGGCTCCTGTGCGCATCATGGTGAAGGCGAACGGCAAGGTCTATACCAACAGCCGCGATGTCAAAGTTACAGCGGGCGGGTGCGGCGGCTGATCGTGCTCGCACGATTGCAGAATTTACATCATTCGAAAAGGACAACAGCATGGCAATGAGAATGCGCGCGACGATGGATGGCGATGTCGCCACCGTCAAGGTACTGATGCAGCACGACATGGAAACAGGATTGCGCAAGGACAAGGACACCGGCAAGTTCATCCCGGCCCATTTCATCAACCTGGTCACGGCGACCCTGAACGGCACGCCAGTGCTTGAGGCGCAGTGGGGCGTGGGTGTTGCCAAGAATCCGTTTTTCGAGTTCAGGGTCAAGGGTGCCAAGGCGGGCGACAAGATCGCGGTCCACGCGGTCGACAACCTCGATGCACACTATGACGGCGAAGTCGAGATAGCGGCTGCGGCCTGACATGCCGACCGTCATGCGAAAACTTGCACTCGCGCTGGGCCTGCTCGCTGCAAGCCTGGCGGCTTTTGCGGGCCCGATGGAGGATCGCGAGTCTCTGCTCGCCCACTACAAAAAGATCCTTCCCGACATCAGATTCGAAAACTATGTATACGGTTCCCTTTCGATGAACCCCGGGGCGAAAAGCCAGTACGACGATTTCATGTCGTTTCCGTCCTATTCAATGGATCTTGAGAAAGGGCAGAAGGCATGGGAAAAGCCCTTTGCAAACGGCAAGAAATTCGCATCGTGCTTCCCGAACGGCGGGAAGAATGTCGCCGGAAACTACCCTTATTTCGATGAGGTTGCGAATCGCGTCGTGACTTTCGAGAACGCGATCAATGCGTGCCTTGAGAAAAACGGCGAGAAAGAGCTGCCTTATGGCAGCGCCGGATTGGGTCTTCTGACTGCCTATGCGAAGAGCCTGTCGGATGGCATGAAGGTTGATATAAAGGTCGAGGGGAAGGGCGCGCTCGCGGCCTATGAGAAGGGCAAGGCTTACTATTACGCGAAACACGGAAAGGGATCCTGCGCCGGCTGCCATATAGACAATGCAGGCAAGATCCTGAACGATGAACACATTTCGATGATGGTGGGGCAGGCGACGCATTACCCAGTGTTTCTGGGCGGGTCGGACATCACCACGCTGCAACAGCGCTTCATGCAGTGCGGCAGGAATATGCATGCGGCGCCGGAGGCTCTGAACAGCGAAACATACAACGACCTGGAATATTTCATGACTTTCATGAGCAATGGCCTGCCGATGCAGACCCCGGTCTACCGAAAATAGCAGAACATAATCCTTCAGGAGTCCTCATGTCCATGAACCGCCGAGAATTCATGCAGCTGCTGGCGTTTGCAGCCGCCTCAGGCTTCGCATTGAACAGCCGCTCGGCACTTGCCGGTAATGCCGATCAATTCTACGATCTGCCATCCTTCGGCAACGTGTCGCTGCTGCACATCACCGACTGCCATGCGCAGCTTCTGCCGATCTATTTCAGGGAGCCCAATGTCAACATAGGCCTCGGTGCAAGCAGGAACAGGCCACCGCATCTGGTCGGTGAATATCTGCTCAAGGCATACGGCATCAAGCCGGGTTCTCGTGACGCCTACGCGTTCACCTATCTCGACTTCGAACATGCAGCGAAGACATATGGCAAGGTAGGCGGATTTGCGCACCTCGCAACGCTGGTCAAGAAGGTACGCGCGAGCCGTCCCGGTTCGCTCTTGCTCGACGGCGGAGACACCTGGCAGGGCTCTGCGACTGCGCTCTGGACCAAGGGGCAGGACATGGTGGATGCAGGAAAACTGCTGGGTGTGGACGTGATGACGGGCCACTGGGAATTCACGCTGGGCGCGGATCGCGTCAAGCATGTGGTGGACAACGACTTCAAGGGCAAGGTAGACTTCGTAGCGCAGAACATCAAGACGTCCGATTTCGGCGACCCTGTGTTCGAGGACTTCACGCTCAGGCAAATCAACGACATTCCCGTCGCGGTCATAGGCCAGGCGTTTCCCTATACGCCTGTCGCCAATCCGGGATACATGACGCCTGACTGGACATTCGGCATCCAGGAGGACCACCTGCAGAAGATCGTGAACAGCGCGCGCGCCAAGGGCGCGCAGGTCGTGGTGCTGCTCTCGCACAACGGTATGGACGTGGACATCAAGCTCGCAGGCCGCGTGAGCGGCATAGATGCGATCATGGGCGGCCATACCCATGACGGGGTGCCTCAGCCCGTCGTCGTGAAGAATGCGGGCGGGCAGACGCTGGTCACCAATGCGGGATCGAACGGAAAATTCCTCGGCGTGCTGGATTTCGATGTCAGAAACGGCAAGGTCGCCGATTTCAGATACAAGCTGCTTCCGGTGTTCGCAAACCTGATAACGCCGGATGCCGAGATGGATGCGCTGATCAAAAAGGTGCGCGCGCCCTTTGAGGACAAACTTGCCGAGAAGCTCGCGGTTACCGAGGGGACGCTGTATCGCCGCGGGAACTTCAATGGCACTTTCGACCAGTTGATACTCGATGCGCTGATGGAGGTGAAGGGCGCCGAGGCCGCGTTCTCTCCCGGCTTCCGCTGGGGCACTTCGCTTCTTCCCGGCGAGACCATCACGATGGAGCACCTGATGGATCAGACTGCGATCACCTATCCGCAGAGCACGCTGACCGAGATGACAGGCGCGACCATCAAGGGGATCATGGAGGACGTGTGCGACAACCTGTTCAACGCGGACCCATACAAGCAGCAGGGCGGCGACATGGTGCGCGTCGGCGGCATCAGCTATACCTGCGATCTCACGAAGACCATGGGCTCGCGCATCAACAACATGATGCTGAACGGCAAGGCGCTCGACCCGAACAGGAAATACAAGGTCGCGGGCTGGGCGCCCGTCGCAGAAGGCGTGCAGGGCGAGCCCATCTGGGATGTGGTGTCTGGCTACCTGCGCGACAAGAAGACCGTTGCGCCGAGAAAGCTCAATCTGCCGAAGCTGGTGGGCATTGAAGGCAACGAAGGCATCGCCTGACCAGCATCTGCAAACCAAGGCGCAAGACTGATTGGGTCGGTCTTGTGCCTTTAGCATTCGCCTTCCGCCCCGCTTTGTGCTTAAATCCGCGCCTTGATACTACCGCAGCATTCACACATGGAAAAAATCAGACTCTCTAAGCGCATGTCCGAACTGGGACTGTGCTCGCGCCGCGAGGCGGATGGCTACATCGAAAAGGGACTGGTCGAGGTCGACGGCGAGACCGTCAGCGAGCTGGGTTACAAGGTCTATCCAGACCAGAAGGTAGTGCTGCGCGCTGCAGCCCAGACTGCCCAGCAGCAGCGCGTGACCATACTGATCTACAAGCCGATAGGCTATGTGTCGGGACAGGCCGAGCACGGCTACAAACCGGCTTCCGCGCTGCTCGAAGCTTCCACGCACTGGGCCGACGATCCTTCGCCGATCAAATTCCACCGAAGCCAGTTCATAGGTTTGGCCCCTGCGGGACGCCTCGACATCGACTCCCAAGGACTCCTGGTGCTGACCCAGGACGGCCGGATAGCCAAACAGCTGATAGGCGAGGATTCCACGGTGGACAAGGAATACCTGGTGCGCGTGAAGGGCAGGCTGGAAGAGAGCGGGCTCGCCCTGCTATGCCAGGGCCTGAAGCTGGACGGAGAATATCTGAAGCCCGCGAAGGTCACCTGGCAGAACGAGGATCAGCTGCGCTTCGTACTGCGCGAGGGGAAGAAGCGCCAGATACGCCGCATGTGCGAACTGGTGGGGCTGACAGTGACGGGTCTTAAGCGCATACGCATCGGAAGAGTGAAGCTTGGCAAGCTGCCTCTCGGACAGTGGCGCTACCTGGGTGAAAACGAGCAGTTCTGAGGCGCCATGCATATCCCCCCGCAATTCGAACGCACCGATATACTCATAGGCGCAGAAGGCGTATCCCGCCTCGCAGACAGGCATGTATTCGTCGCGGGGCTGGGCGGCGTGGGTTCCTACTGCACAGAGTCGCTTGCGCGCGCAGGAGTCGGCAGGCTTACTTTGCTCGATCACGATGTGGTGGCATTGAGCAACATCAACCGCCAGTTGCCCGCGCTCTTGTCGACCGTCGGGCAGCCCAAGGCGGAGCTGATGAAGTCGCGCATCGCGGACATCAATCCCGATTGCCAGGTGACGATCCTGAGAGTCTTTCTGACCACCGAGAACGTCAACGACATCGTGCCCGATTGCGACTATGTGATCGACTGCATAGATTCCCTGTCCTGCAAGGAGGCGCTGGTCGCGGAGAGCTACAAGCGCGGGCTGAAAGTGGCTTCCAGCATGGGTGCCGGAAACCGCCTCGACCCTTCGAAGATAAGGATAGCCGACATCAGTCAGACGGAGATGTGCCCGCTTGCGCGCCAGATGAGGAAGCGCCTTCTGAAGCACCACGGCATACGCCGCGGCATCCTCACCGTATATTCGGACGAGCACCCGCGCGATCCCAGGCCGCCCGAGCCCACATCACAGGGACGTCCGCGCGCGGTGAACGGCACCATCAGCTACATGCCGCCGCTTTTCGGCTACATGCTGGCGGGTGCTGTGATCAACAGGCTGCTGGAAGAACAGAATATATAGTTTTTCCCACATGTATTGGGGAAGTGGTACAGTTCCGGAATACATCCGGTTTCGAGCTCTTAATATTTGGTATGCGCTAAAATTGCGCTGATGATGGGTATGAGACGGATTTCGGTTTTTCAAAACCATTGAGGAATCCTGCTATGTGCGCGTCGACCAACTCAGTTCTCTGTCGTTCCTGCGGGAAGAAGCTCGAAGAAAATCCTCAGTTTCTGCCGAAGCACCGTTCTCCTTGTCCCAACTGCGGCTCCACAACCCGTATCTTCAACGTGGAAATCCATGGGACAATAACACTCCGCGAAAAGCTCAGTTTGAAACATAAGCGTCCGGGATTCAAGAAGCCAATCTACGAGGAAGTAAGCGGAGACGACCTACACCGAAAGACTGGCCTGTGGAGTAAACTCCGTCGCGTCATTGATCGGCAAAACAATCACTACAAAGAAGAGGTCGTCAATTCTGAGACGGGGAAAGTTTTGCGGTCTGTCGATCATCCCCTTACTGACCACACAGGCCGAGGGTCTGCAAAGGAAGTTGGGAGGAAAGGTGAAGACGATGCCTAACTTGTTGGACAATACAAACCACCTGCAAGCTGAGTATGCAGGTTCCCTCCGCGGCTTCGCTGCTCCTGCATTCGGTTACCTCAAACATTGCGGGTGGTAAAGTGGACGCTTCCCTTTTCCACAAGATAATCTATATTTATAAGCATTCAAACGTGATGATTGATTGCTGTGGTGACCAGCCTTGTATCCCATTCTTCTCCTCACTTATAAAGTGATATTTCTTGTTCATGGACGTGCAATACGCTACAGCTTTCTCAGTCGCATCCCTGCTTGCTCTTTCCCAGCTACCGTTGAGACTTCCATACTGCGCAGAAACTTTATACGTCCCGGTATTTGTATCTCTGTACACATCTGCTGTACCACATCCTTGCAGAAATAAAATAGAAATCGCACACAGCATTAATAGCTTAGTCATTTTTCAAAACCTTGTTGTATAGAAAATCAGTCTATTTCACCTTGCCTCTCCGCACTTCAAGAGCGGAACCCTTTGTCACTCATGTTGGATGCGATGAGGCGCAAGCGCTCACTTCTTCTCGGGGGAAGACAAGGGAATGGGGATGACCAGCGCATAGCCTTCCAGTTCGTAGTGCGCGAGGGCGGGGTAGGCGCCTGGATTCACGACCGCAGGATTTTTCTCGGTGAGCCCTTCCATGTCCGCGGGTGTCAGATGTGCGCCGTGGACGGAGCTTCCGCAGTATTCAACCTTCACGCCCTTTTCGGCAAGAGCGACCCATTGATCGACGATGCCCTGATGGTCGAGATAATTCTTCTTCGCGAATATGGCCACATACGGTCCTTCGATCACGACCGCGAGTCGGGCACCCGGATGCTCGATGATGTTGGATGCGACCATGGTGCTGTATTTGACCGTCTCGACATCTTTGGCCTTGATGTCCATGATGACCTTCAGGTCGCGGTACTGCTCGGTATGCTTGTCAATTGCGGTGCCACCGGGCGCGAACGATTCGTCTTCAGCGAGCGCAGCGCCGGAAAGAGCGCTCAGGGATGCCGCGAGGAAAAGGGTTTTTAAGATCAATTTCATTGCATTGCTCCTGTGTGTTGAACAGAGATTATGGCAGCGATCAGACAATTTGCAAGGCGAGCACCGCTACAAGGATCGCAAGCGCATCAAGAAGAAGCGCGCGCCTGACATTGCCTTGCAGCGTCCATCCTGTTGCCCAAAGCCCGGAAGAGATGGATGCGACGAGCATCGAGGATTTTCCGAAAGGAAGATCATCCATGTGCCAAAGAAAGGCTGCGGACGCGAGAAGCAATAGCGCGAACTGGATGACGCCGAACCAGAGCATGGCTTTGCTGACCGTGGGATCGAAGAGGATCACGCTGGATATATCGAAAGGCTGTTCGGGATGGCGCTTCGCGAGATAATCCGGCTTCCATCCTGGCGGCATGAACCAGATGCGCAGCCTGTCGGCTAAGTTCTCCATGCGCCATGCGTCCCTGATGAGTTTCCAGTAGACGGTCAGATTCGCCCATATCGGGTCCCAGCTGTCGAGAGGGGGCCGCGTGCCGTAGACGCATTTCTCTTCCCCTTCCTCCGCATAGGTTCCGAAAAGCCTGTCCCAGATGATCAGCATGCCGCCGTAGTTCTTGTCGATGTAGGCGTCGTTCACCGCATGGTGCACGCGGTGATTAGAGGGTGAAGAGAAATAACGGTCGAACCATCCCAGCTTGCCGATATGCTCGGTGTGTATCCAGACCTGGTAGAGCAGAACCGCTAACCCCGCAACTGCAAAGACGTCGGGCGGCACTCCGAGGATCGCCATCGGCAGGTAGAAGATCCAGCCCAGCAGCGGGTAGGCGCTTTCCTGGCGCAATGCGGTGGTGAAATTGAAATGCTGGCTCTGGTGATGAACGACGTGGGCGGCCCAGAGTATCGCCTTCTCGTGCGAATAGCGGTGATACCAGTAATCGAAGAAATCGTAGAGCACGAGCGTCAGCATCCAGCCGTACCACGTGTTCCAGAGCGCGGGATGAAAGAGCGCCACTTTTTTGAAGACCAGCGTGTAGATGCCTATCGTGAAAACCTGCGTGAAAACGACAGTGATCTGGCTCAGCAATCCCTGGCTCAGGCTGCTGATCGCGTCGCTGATCCGGTAGGTGTTGCGGCCTTTCGCTGCGCCATAGGCGTACTCAGCCAGGATGAACAGGCTGAAGACGGGAAAGGCATATACGATGATCTGTTCCATGGGAGGCTGTCTATATCATGAATATGATAATACAGACTGCCTGAGTCCGGAACCGTTCAGTCCGGACTTGTATGCACATGCTGACGATAATGACTGCTTTTTTGAAGTTATTTGCGGCGCATCATCCTGTACGCCGCAGGGATGACGAACATGGAAAGAAGCGGGGCAGTGATCATGCCGCCCACCATGGGGGAGGCGATCCTGCTCATGATCTCGCTCCCCGTTCCGCTTCCAAACAATATGGGAAGAAGTCCGGAGATGATCACCGCGACCGTCATCGCCTTGGGACGCACCCTCAATACTGCGCCAGCCCGTATGGCTTCCAGAAGATCCGCATCCGTAGTTTTCTTGTTTTGCATTTTTTCATTCCACGCGTGCTTCAGATAGATCAGCATGATCACCCCAAATTCGGAAGCGACTCCTGCAAGCGCGATGAACCCCACTGCAGTCGCGACTGAAAAGTTGTATCCCATCCAGTATAGAAACCAGACTCCCCCGGTGAGCGCGAAAGGAAGGGTGGCCAGGATCAGGAAAGCCTCGTCCAGACGACCGAGGGTCAGATAAAGCAATACGAAGATGATCAGGATGGTCGCGGGGACGACGATCTTCATTCTTTCGTTGGCGCGCTCCATGAATTCGAACTGCCCCGAATAGGAAAGGCTGATCCCCGGCTTCAACCTGACCCTGCTTTCGATAGCCTTTCTAAGATCAGAGACGGTTGAAGAAAGATCACGCCCCCTCACATCGACATATACCCATCCGGATGGGCGCGCATTCTCGGTCTTGATCATCGGCGGGCCGTCCGAAACATGAATCTTAGCAACCATGCCGAGCGTAATCTGGGAGCCATCCTTTGTGACGATGGGCAATACCTCGAGCCTTGCTATCGTGTCGCGCCACTCCCTGGGATAGCGCAGGTTGATGGGATAGCGCGCGAGCCCCTCGACCGTTTCGCCTATATTCTCCCCGCCGATCGATCCGCTCACCACGTCCTGGATGTCCGAGATGTTCAGGCCATACCGGCTGGCAGCCTGCCTGTCGATGTCGATGTCGACATAACGCCCTCCTGTCGATCGTTCCGCAAAAGCGGAAGAAACGCCGGGAACGGTTTTGGCGGCATCCTCAATCTGTATTGCAACCTGATCGATATCATCAAGGTTCTGCCCCGCGACCTTGATCCCGATCGGACTCTTTATTCCTGTCGCCAGCATGTCGATGCGGTTTCTGATCGGCGGCACCCAGATATTGGAAAGACCTGGCACCTTGACCGCCCTGTCCAGCTCGGCGACCAGCTTCTTCTCCGTCATCCCCTTGCGCCATTGGCTCTTGGGCTTGAAACGGATGACGGTCTCGAACATCTCGATAGGCGCAGGGTCCGTTGCCGTCTCTGCACGCCCCGCCTTCCCGAATACCTCTTCGACTTCGGGAACGGACCTGATCATCCTGTCTGTCTGTTGCAGCAACTCTGAAGCCTTCCCGACGGACAGGCCCGGCAATGCAGAAGGCATGTAGAGCAGATCGCCCTCGTTAAGCGGCGGCAGAAACTCCCCGCCAAGATGGCTCAATGGCCAGAAGGAAGTCAAAAATATCAGCAAGGCGACTACAAGAATCGTTTTCGGATTGGACAGCACGATATTGAGAAGAGGGCGGTATATCCTGATCAGCCATCTGTTCAACGGATTTGCGTTTTCTTCGGGAAGGTGCCCCCTGATCCAGTAGCCCATCAGCACGGGAACCAGGGTGACCGAAAGCGCCGCAGCGGAAGCCATGGCATAGGTTTTGGTAAAGGCGAGCGGCGAAAATAGCCTGCCTTCCTGTGCCTGCAGCGTGAAAATTGGAACGAAGGAAACGGTGATGATGAGCAGGCTGAAGAAGAGCGCAGGCCCCACTTCGACTGCAGCCTCCATCACCACATCCCAATGATTCTTCCCCTCAAGCCTTTCCCCCGGATGATCTTCCTTCCAGGATTCCATCTTCTTGTGCGTGTTTTCTATCATCACGATCGCCGCATCGACCATCGCGCCTATCGCGATGGCTATCCCGCCCAAGGACATGATGTTGGCGTTGATGCCCTGGTATCTCATCACGATGAAGGCGATCAATATCCCCAGAGGAAGTGACGCGATGGCGACGAGGGACGAGCGAAGATGCCAGAGGAATGCGCTACATACGAGCGCCACGACGATGAATTCCTCGAAGAGCTTGTGGCGCAAGTTCTCGACCGCCCTGTCGATCAATCCGCTCCGGTCATAGGTTGGAACAATCTCCACCCCTGTTGGCAGACTCTTCTGGATCTCTGCGATCTTCGCATGTATCGCAGAAAGCGTGGATCGGGCATTCTTGCCAGAGCGCAGGATGATCACGCCGCCGACCGTTTCCCCCTCTCCGTTAAGCTCCGCTATCCCTCTGCGCATTTCAGGCCCGATCTGGATTCTGGCCACATCGCCCAGCGTGACCGGCACACCGTTTGCGAGCTTCAAAGGTATCGCCTTGAAGTCCGCAATCGACTTCAAGTATCCTGAGGAGCGCACCATCAGTTCGGCCTCTCCCTGTTCCAGCACAGATCCCCCCGCCTCCTGGTTGGCATCCTGGATGGCTTTTTTCATATCCCCGTAAGTGATCCCAAGGCTTGCAAGCTTCACGGGATCTGGGATGACCTGGTACTGCCTGACCATGCCGCCTATCGTCGCGACCTCGGCCACGTTCTGGACCGACTTGAGCTCATATTTCAGGAACCAGTCCTGGATGGACCTGAGTTCCGAGATATCGTGATGGCCGGTCTTGTCGACGAGCGCGTACTCGTATATCCAGCCCACGCCGGTCGCATCCGGGCCGAGTTCGGGCTTCGCGGCTTGAGGCAGTTTGCCCTGAATCTGGTTTAGGTATTCGAGGACCCGGGAGCGCGCCCAGTAGAGGTCGGTCCCGTCCTCGAACAGCACATACACGTAGCTGTCGCCGAAGAATGAATATCCGCGCACCGTTTTTGCTCCGGGTACGGAAAGCATGGTCGTGGTCAATGGGTAGGTGACCTGGTCCTCGACTATCCTGGGTGCCTGGCCAGGATAGCTCGTTCTGATGATCACCTGGACGTCTGAAAGATCGGGCAGCGCATCGACAGGGGTCGTCTTCAAGGCCCAGACTCCCCAGGCCGTTGCGAAGAGGGCTGAGATGAGCACAAGTATGCGGTTGCCAACCGACCAGCGAATGAGCCTTGCAATCATGGCATCACCTTTTTCATCTCAATGACGACATAATCCTCTCCATGCTTGCTGAGTCTGACATGTACTCTGTCGCCTGTTTTCAATCCATCGGCAACTTGAGCGCTGGCAAGCGCATAGGGCATGGTCATGGCCGGCATGTCGAAGGACTTGAATGGCCCATGCTTCAGCGTGACTTCTTTGCCTGAGAGTTTTACGATGGTCGCATCGGCCTCGTCGGTAACTTCGATGCGTTTTTCAGCCATAGATGGAATGCTGCGCGCCATGACGCCCGAGAGGCTGGCCTCGGAGTCGATCAGGAATTGGCCGCTCGATGCGATTTCCTGATTTTCCATGAGGCCAGACAGGATCACCGTTTTGTCTCCGATTTCCTGACCCAGACTCACTTCGACCGGAACGAATCTGCCGCCGCCTTCGGACATCATTACGACCGCTCTCTTTCCTGTCCTGATGATCGCTTCGGTCGGCACGGCAAGCGCAGTCTTGTTTTCGGCATGGCCTATCTTCACCTGGACGGATGCGCCCGGGCGCAATTTCAAATCAGGATTGGGTAGCGATATTCTCACCTTCACGCTACGGCTGGACTCATCCATCACAGGAAGGACCGCTTCCACCTTTCCAGCGATGCTCTCTCCCGAAAATATTTTCGCGCTCACCTTATCGCCTGCATGAACTGCTTCAGACAGGGATTGCGGCACGGCCGCATCCATCCAGACCTTGGCAAGCCCATTGATGCGCATCAGTGTCTGCCCTGCAGATACGTTCATGCCCTGGCGTATGTCCAAAGACTGGATCACCCCGGAAACGGGCGCGCGCAGCGTAAAAGCGGAAAGTGCCTTTCCTTGCTTTTCGATTTCTCTGATGTCACTTTCAGGCAACCCTGAAAGACGCATCCTCTCCATTGCAGCTTCCTTGAGGGAAGGGTCACTTCGTGCAGCCAGAAACTCATTCCCGGCTGCCGTCCATTCGGGTGCTGAAAGGACGACGATTGCATCCCCTTTGTGAATGACGTCTCCCGGTGCCAGCCCATATACCTTTTCCACGAATCCACCTGTTCGCGCCTGGAGGATGGCTACCTCGCGTTCGTCGAAACCGATCAGCCCTGATACGTCGACTTCGGTGGAAAGCGCGATGCGTTCGACTCTTGCCAATCGCACGCCAAGGTTCTGCACAACGGAATGGTTTATCCTGATGCCTTTGTTTTCTTCACCGGCAAGCTTGGGCACCAGATCCATGTTCATGTAGGGTGACTTCCCCGGCTTGTCGAAATGCTGTTCTGGATGCATGGGATCATACCAGTACAGGACTTGTCTGGAAGAAGGTTTTTCTGCAGCAGCGCCGGAATTATTCTCGTGTCCCCAGAAAAAAATCGATGCGAGCAGAAAAGCCGATAGCAAGAGTATGGAAAGAATTTTGGTCATGGTATTGCTCCGGGAAAATTCGTGTAATGCAGGCGAACCGCGACAAGATTCAGGCTGCTTTCCATTTCGATGGCCTTGAGTTCTGTCTCTATGCGTTCCCGCCTTGCCGATGCAAGGTCGGCAAGGCTCGCTTTGCCCGCCTTCCAGTCGGCAAGAATCAGTTTGATTTTTTCATCGGAGAGAGGAAGCAGCGTTTCCTTTTGGCGTTTGAGCGAGTTTTTCAGGCGCTGATATTCGGCGATATCCGATTCGAGCATCGCATTGTGCTCCCTGACCGTCGCTTCGCGCTCGGCATCAAGTGCTTCCTTTTCAGTCATTTTGGCAACGATCCGCGGATTCTGGCGGGATTCTGGAAACACCGGAAGCGCGAAGGTAAACTGGATGGATGCCATGTTGCCGAATTGCTGAGCGCGTTGCTGATAGGCCAGCTCCACTCCCCAATCCGGAATCTTGTCCGCTTTCGCTTCATTTACTTCGGCGTCGAGTTCGCGGCGCCTGGAGTCGAACAGCATGAGTTCCGGATGACGATGGAGTTCATGGGATAGCATCCCGTGATCAACAGGCCAGTCCGGAACACCTCCCTGCAGCGGCTCATCGCCTGCCTTGCCTATCCAGCGCTCAAGCTCTGCAATCGCTTTCGAACGGCGGGCCATAAGGTCGCTCTCGAGATTATCGATCGCTACTGCTTCCTGACGGGGCACGAGGCCATCGGAAAGAGAACTTTTCCCGGATGAGATCTTTGCCCGCACTGCCGCATCGAAAAGCCTGTTCTCCTTATGAAGCGCACCGACAAGTTTGAGCTCTCGCTCGATGGCATCGCGTTCAATCCACGCTGAAGCAGCTTCCTTCAGAACATTCAGTTTTTCTATCTGCATCTGTGTCGCAGCGACATCGGCGCTCGCCTGGGCTGCATCGGCTTCTGCCTTTCGTTTCCCTTCGTTTGGGAATTCCTGCATCAGACCGATCTTTCGCATCGTCATCGGGTCTTGCGTCAGGCTGTATTGATCCGCCCCGTTGATCGGTAAATTTTCGATGCCCAATTCAAGTTTGGGGTCAGGGAGTCGTCCGGCAGACCGCTTCAAAGCCTCGGCGGAAGCGACCTTTGCTGACTGCGCCTTGAGCTGCGGCGCCTGCGATTCTGCTAGGCTCAGCGCCTCATCAAAAGTCAGCGCATGACTGAATAGGCTGAATCCGAACAATGGCACGGCGAGCGATGTTCTCAATATCAGCCGGTTTGAATTGAAAATAGACATAAAGGCTACTCCTAGGTAAACGACAATAGCCGCCATGGGCGGCAGATTCACCTGAAGAACCTAATTTCTGAATGACTGATACTGGATGCGCAGAGGCGGAAAGGCCCCCGCCAGAATGTTCTGATGGTAGTGAACGGAGGTTTCGAACAGCTCGGGCTGTTCAATGAGCATCGCCGTATAAAGCACGGCGAGAGCAGGCGCGGAAATATCTCGCGCATGGGAAGAGGGTGCGGATTTGTCGCAATGCACCTTGCAAAGCAGGGAAGGATTCCGATGCATGTCGCCCGCGCAATCGGACTGCATGCTGTGCGGGGAATCCATCTTCGGCGCTTCCTGCGGACAGGAATAGGAGGCAACCGCGAACTGGCTCCACCCCAGCATCGCGACGCAGAAGACCGCGACCAATCGGCGTATTGTTCCTGTCAGCATGATCGAAGACTAGGCAAAAACCAGATGGATGTCAACACCATGCCTGGTTGACGCGCACCGTCTCAGCTGTTTCCGATGCAGCGCTGATAGAATTCCATCATGCGCCCTGCCTGCTTCGTCGCAGACCAGGTGTGCGCATAGTCGCGCCCTGCCTCGCCGAGAGACCTGCGCGCATTCACATCGCTTAGCAGATGCACGACCTTTCCCGAAAAATCGTCCAGCTCTTCGCTTGCGATCAAAACGCCCAGCCCTTCCTGCAGCACGTCTCTCGTGCCGAGTTCGGCGGTGGAGACCACAGGTGTTCCCTGAGCCATCGCTTCGAGCAGAACCAGTCCTTGCGTTTCCGTGCGGGATGCGAAGATGAACAGGTCGGCCGCACTGTAGCAACCGTTGAGTTCCCTGTGGCGGTCGAGATAGCCCATGAACATCACGCTGTCCTGCAATCCCATTTCCCCGACATCATGCCTGAGGTTCTTTTGCGCAGGGCCTTCACCTGCGATCACGAAGAGCACGTCGGGAATGTGTTCCCTTACCCGGTGCAGCACGCTCAAAAGAAATCCGATGTTCTTCTCGAAAGCGACGCGGCCCACGAAGAGCAGCACGGGTCTTTCCTGTGCGATGCCGTGTTTTGTGCGGAATGCGGCCCGGTCGCCTTCCACAAAACTCTCGGGTTCGATCCCGGTCGGTATGACCTCGATGTGCGTCGTCACGCCATATCGCTTGAGTACATGCAGCATGGGGTGGGAGGGCACGACCATGCCGTCCAGGCTGTTCCCCTGGTGACGGGAGAAACGCTTGGCGACCTTGCGCATCAGGTTTTTGGGAACCAGGGGGACGTAGTGGTACAGATACTCTTCGAAAAAGGTGTGATAGGTTTCCACGCAGGGAATGCCTAGCAGCATCGAGAGCTTGACGCCCAGGTAATGCGCGACGAAAGGCGTCTGTATGTGGATGATGTCGTAGCGCTCGGCTCGCAGCCTTGGCAGATGCGCCATCACCGCGCCGTAGCTCATCAGCCTGTCTTCCGGGTCGAAGGGCACTATCCTTGACGGTATGCGCAGGATGTTAGACTCGTTATCGCTCGGCATTCCATAGTCCGGCGCTATCAGGTGAACCGTATGGCCCAGCCCTTCGATTTCGTGCCTGAAGGTCTCGATCGAGGTAGATACACCGTTGATGCGCGGGAAGTAGACGTCGGAGATGAAGAGGATCTTCATGGAATGGTCTTGCCCGGACCAGCGTCTGAATTCCATCTGATCAGTTCCATGCGGCCGTCCAGATGCTCGACGATCGCAGTGCAGCTGTCTACCCAATCGCCGCAGTTCATGTAGGTCAGGCCGTCTATCTCCTTGATCATCGCCCAGTGGATATGGCCGCAGATCGCGCCATCCAGGCCGCGCTCACGTGCATGGTAGATCACGGAATCCTCGAAATTGAAGATGAAGGTCAGCGCGGTCTTGATGCGGCGCTTCACATAGCCTGCCAGCGACCAGTATCCGGGCCGCTTCAGCGTGCGCCTCAGCCATGACAGATAGACATTGATGCGCACCAGAATGTTGTAGGAAATGTCTCCTAGCACCGCGACCCAGCGGTGGTGCAGGGTGACCTGGTCGAATGCGTCGCCGTGCAGCAGCAGGTAGCGCCGCCCGTCGTTCGCGGTGTGAATGTATTCGGACAGCACGAGCACATCGCCGAACGAAGTGCCTGCGTATTCGCGCATCGCCTCGTCGTGATTTCCGGGAATGAAGTATACCTTCTCGCCGTGCCTCGCACGGCGCAATACCTTCTGCACGAAGGTGTTCTGCTCGGGCGTCCAGTGCACGCCGCCGCGGCTCATGGACCAGAGGTCTATGATGTCGCCGAGCAGGAACAGATGTTCTGAGCTGTAGGTTTTCAGGAACTCGAGCAGTTGCCCTGCCTGACAGGCCTTGGTGCCAAGGTGTATGTCCGAGAGGAAGATCGATCTGACCTGTTGTGCGGCCATGTTGGGATGTGTATGTCCGGAATCTACCGGATTTTGGAAAGTCTGTTGAAGTCCCATGCGTCAAGGATGACACAGGGATGTTGCCGGGCTGTGACAGCAAGATTTCAACCAGGTGAATAGCAAGATCTAAAGCGTTTCCCGGCGGATGCCATGGGCATCTGCACGCAGCGCATTTGCCTCCGTGTCCCAGTCGCCCAGCACCCAGCGTTCGCAGAGATGTCCGTCCACGTCGTGCAGGTGGCGGTTAGGCCGGTGTGTGTGCCCATGTATGAGTCGCGGATAGCCGTGTTCGCGCAGCAGGCTTTCGACCGCGTGGCTGTTGACATCCATGATGTCCATGCCCTTGTTACGCTTCTGGGCATCGCTTTGTCTGCGCAGTTCCTCGATGTAGGCCTTGCGCTCTGCAAGCGGCTTTGCAAGAAAGGAACTCTGGAATTCAGCCGAGCGCACGTGGCTGCGAAACTGCTGATATTCGATGTCGTCCGTGCACAGCATGTCGCCGTGCGTGACCAGTGTCGGTGTGCCATAAAGGCCGAGCATCGCAGGATCATTGAGCAGTTCGGCACCGCAGGCTGCCGCGAGCTCCTTGCCCATCAGGAGGTCGCGGTTGCCGTGCATCAGATATACGCGCGAGTCGGCAAGGTCCCTGAGCGCATTTATCACGCGCGCGTGGAACGGATCGTGTAGATCGTCGTCTCCCGCCCAGTATTCGAAAAGGTCTCCCAGGATGTAGAGCGCTTCCGCTCTGTGCGCCTTGGCAGAGATGAAGCGCTCGAAGGCCGCCATCGTCTCTCTATGGTCGGCCGACAGATGCAGGTCTGAGATGAACAGGGTGTGCGGGATTGAGGAATCAGGATTGAGGATTGAGGGGCGAGGCGCAACCGCTGCATCGCCTTTAACTTCATCCTCACTCCTCACTCTGTGCCCCTTGTTACTGGATGACTTCCGCCTTGGTGATGATCACGTCTTCCCTCGGAATGTCCTGGCTTCCGGTCTTGACCTTCTTGATCGCATCCACGACATCCATGCCCGAGACCACCTTGCCGAAGACGCAATAGCCATAGCCCTGCATCGTGGGCGCGGAGTAATTGAGGAAGTCGTTGTCCTTCACGTTGATGAAGAACTGCGCGGTGGCGGACTGAGGATCGCTGGTGCGTGCCATCGCGATCGTGTATTTGTCGTTCCTGAGACCGTTGGCGGCTTCGTTGACGATGGGCGCATTGGTCTTCTTCTGCCTCATGCCGGGCTCGAAGCCGCCGCCCTGTATCATGAATCCGTCGATCACGCGGTGGAACAGGGTGTTGTCATAGAATCCGGAATTCACGTAGTCGAGAAAATTCTTGACGGTGACGGGCGCCTTATCGGCGTCCAGTTCTATCGTGATGTCGCCGTAATTGGTGTGCAGTTTGACCATGGGTTTTTTGCCTTGAGTTGAAGAATAGGAGGGTTGCATCGCAAAACATAGCAGCGCCGCGAACAACGAGATCATCAGTTTTTTCATGCCGAACCTTCGTAAATGATCTGCCAGCGGTTGTCTTTCTTGACCCAGTACTGGCGCTTTTTCATGTGGTTCGACAGGTTGTTGCTCTTGTAGTCCTGCACGAAATCGACCACCACCATGTCGGGTTGATCGGGATAGGTGAAAAGGCTGAGCTCGGAGATGCCAACCTTGATCCAGGATTTTCCTGCATTGACGGTCTTCTTCTGGCGGGCCCAGGCGGCGTAATTTTCGTCTTCACTGGAAAAGTTGTGCGCATAGTGTTTGAGGTAAGCATCGGTGTTCAGGCTTGCCCAATCGCGCCGCCAGTGCTCGATCTCGTGCATCAGTTCAGCCCGGTCTGCATCGTCCTGTTTGCTGTCCCAGGCCATCCTGTTGGTGATGATGACGGGAGTGATGCCGATCTGCAGATAGGGGGCGAGCCTTGTCAGGTCGTTGTTGTTCAATACCACGCAGCCATTGCTCGCGCGTGGCGGACGGCTATAGGTGTCGCTGGGCGTGCCGTGAAGCCAGATGCCGCTGCCTGAGCGTCCATTTCTCTTGTCCCATTCGTTCGGGTAGCTCAACGGAAACGCGCCGCTGCCATAGATGTCGGAGAGTTGTTTCTTCGGCAGGCTGGTCCGGATGAAGTAGACGCCTATCGGCGTGCGCTGATCGCCGGAAGTGAGCTTCTCTGTGCCGAGTTTTCCTATGGTCACGTAGAAGTCGGTCACATAACGGGGCTCACCCCTGACGTTCTCGTATACATACAGCGTGGAACGGCTGGTATCCACCACCAGCGCATATTTCTGTTCATCGCTCAGTTTCCAGAGATAGCGGGGCGCGTATTGTGTCTGGGGTTGTGACTGCGCGCGCAACAGCCGGACCCTTGCCTCGTCGCGCAAATCCTGGATCTTGTCCCCGGGCGCATGCGGCGCGCTGCCGAAACTCGAAATCGCGCCCGCCTTGGCCATCAGCAGGTCGCCTTTGACCAGTTGTGCCAGCTTGTAGTTTGGATTTTCGCGCAGCACGCTGTTCACCTCGTTCATCGCGACGTCGAGCCTGTCGTTGTGGATGTCGATCAGGCTCTTCGCGAGCTTAACTTCCGTCGTGCGGGAGTCTTCCGGTGCGGCATACGCCAGTCCGAAAAGAAGAAAGCCGATAGTGAACGTCAGTATATGCATCAATCTGCGCGCTCTTCCTGTATGTGCCAGCTGTTTCCGGACTTGACCATCAGCAGTGTCTTGGGGCCGGAGGATTTGAAGTTGCTTGCCTTGTAATCCTGATGGAAGCTGACGGTCGCATGGCTGTCGTCGGCAAGCCGTATTTTCAGGTGACTAACCTTGATCTCTATGCGCTTGGGTTTGCTGATGCGGTCACGGCGCATGCTGGCCCACGATGAGCGGCTTTCCCCGTTGGGTGTCTTGAAGTCGCTCGCATAATACGAAAGATATTTCTTCACGTTCCTGGAGGACCATGCATCAGCCCAGTCGTCGACGGTCTTTGCTATTGCCTTGTCGGCTGCGGGCGCCGCATCTTCCGAGGGCTTTGCTGCTTCGGGCGATTTGGCTACCTCATGAGTTTTGACAGTTTCTGGAACGGGCGCCTTTGCAGCGGCGGGTTCCTTGGTTGCAATCCTGGTTGGCGCTGGCTGAGGGGCTGCAGGAGCAACTGCAGGAGCCGTTGCGGCTGCCTTGGGCACATCCGCTGCAGGTTTGCTGCAAATCACGGTGCGCTGGCCGGAATGCGGTTTCTCCGAGAACAGGTCCTGTATCATCGCAAGCTTGGTCTGTGTCGCAGTGTTGCTGCTGTCGAGCTGCAATGCGCGGTTGTAGGCCTGGCTCGCCATCTTTGCATAGATGTCGCCCAGGTTCTCATGCGCTGTCGCATAGCTTGGATGCGTGCGTATCGCCATCTCCAGGGATGATCTTGCCTTGTCATACTGGCCCTGGCTTGCATAAAGCACGGCAAGGTTGTTGTATGGCTCGGGAAGCTCCGGATAATCCTGTGTCAGATCTGAAAAAATCTTGATTGCGTCTGCCGTCTTGTTCTGCTCTGTAAGTATCAGTCCTTTCAGAAAACGTCCCTGCGCATCCTTGGGCTTGCCGGCAAGGAAGCTGTTCACCTTGCTGAGCGCCTGGCTTTGCTGCCCCTGTTTGAAGAGCTGGGTTGCATCCTGCAATTCATCGGCGTCTGCATTTGCACTCAGCAGCAGACCGGCTAACAGCATGGCGACAGGCAATTTTAAGCGGGGGAGGTGATTCAATATGTTCATCGGTTGATTCGTGTCCTGTGAGTATATCCAGCTATCCATAGATTCTACCAAATAACTGACACTTTTTCACAGGGCCTTCATTTGCCGAAAACGTCCTGACGATTTCGGGTAAAATTCATCGAAAGTTCTTGCCTTAACCCTATCGAGAAAGCCATCGCATGAGCACGGCGAACACCCCGGTATCAAATTTTATCCGAACCATCATCGATGCGGACCTTGCTTCGGGCAAGCACAGCAGCATCGTCACGCGTTTCCCGCCGGAGCCCAACGGCTACTTGCATGTCGGGCATGCAAAATCCATCTGCCTGAATTTCGGACTTGCCGTGGATTACCAGGGAAAGTGCAATCTGCGCTTCGACGACACCAACCCCGAGAAGGAAAGCTTCGAATATGCGCAGTCCATACAAGAGGACGTGCGCTGGCTTGGCTTCCAGTGGGACGGAGAAGTCAGGTGGGCGTCCGACTATTTCGAAGAGCTTTATGCGTTCGCAGTCGAGCTGATCCAAAAGGGACTGGCCTATGTTGACGACCTTACTCCCGAGGAGATGCGCGAATACCGCGGCACGCTGACAGAGCCGGGAAAAAACAGTCCGTATCGCGACCGTTCGATCGACGAGAACCTCGATCTCTTCGGGCGCATGAGGGCAGGGGAGTTTGCTGACGGCGCAAGGGTGCTGCGCGCAAAGATAGACATGGCGTCAAGCAACATCAACATGCGCGATCCGGTGATCTACCGGATACGCCGCGCTCACCATATTCGCACTGGAGATGCGTGGTGCATCTATCCGATGTACGACTACACGCACTGCATCTCCGATGCACTGGAAGCCATCACGCATTCGATCTGCACGCTGGAGTTCGAGGACCACAGGCCTTTGTACGACTGGGTTCTCGACAACGTGAGCGTAGCATGTCATCCCCGTCAGTACGAATTCTCGAGGCTCGAATTGCACTACACCATCACCAGCAAGAGGAAGCTTCTGCAGCTCGTGAACGAGAAGAAGGTTTCGGGCTGGGACGATCCGCGCATGCCGACCATACAGGGCATGCGCCGCAGGGGCTATACCGCGAGCGGTTTGCGCGAGTTCGCCAGGCGCATCGGCGTATCCAAGAGCGAGAACAGCGTGGACATGGCGATCATGGAAGGCGCGATACGCGAAGACCTGGAGCCACGTGCGCCGCGCGTGATGGCGATCATCAACCCGTTGAAGGTGACGATCAGCAACTTCGAAGGGGCAGAGGCGCGCGAGGCGGATTTCCATCCCAATCTCCCCGAGCTCGGGAAGCGCGCCGTGCCTTTCGGGCGCGAGCTTTACATCGAGGCGGACGACTTTGCAGAAGTCCCGCCGGCAGGCTGGAAACGCCTGACTCTGGGCGGCGAGGTGAGGCTGCGCCACAGCTATGTGATGCGTTGCGACGAGGCCGTGAAGGACTCAAGCGGCAATGTGGTCGAACTCAAATGCAGCATAGACCATGCGACGCTCGGCAAGAATCCGGAGGGACGCAAGGTCAAGGGCGTGATCCACTTCCTTTCCTGCGAGCATGCGCTGCCTGCGGAGATCAGGCTTTACGACAGGCTGTTCACGGTCGCAAGGCCGGACGCAGACAGGGATGTGGATTTCTCGAACTACCTGAATCCCGATTCGTTGAAGGTCGTTCAGGGCTGGGTCGAGGCTTCTGTGAAGGAATCCGCTCCGGAGACACACTACCAGTTCGAGCGTCTGGGCTATTTCTGCACTGACCGCAGGGATCACAAGCCAGGGAGTCTGGTATTCAACCGCACCGTGACGCTGAAGGATTCCTGGACCAGGGAGCAGGCATGATGGATGACGAGCGCCTTCAGTCGCTTAAGAGCCTGACGCAGGTAGTGTATGTGCTCTATGCGCTTTCCTATTTTGCGGGCATCACGGCGATCGTCGGTATCATCATCAACTATGTGAAAAAGGACGAGGTGGCGGGCACCTGGCTCGAGAGCCATTTCCGCTGGCAGATCCGCACATTCTGGTTCGGTATGCTGTGGGCGGTGATAGGCGGGGCGACATTCTTCTTCTTGATAGGCATGTTCATCCTCGCAGCCAATTTCATCTGGATCATCTATCGCATCGTCAAGGGCTGGCTGAACCTCAACGAAAACAAACCCATGACCTTCTGATCATGCTGAAAATCTACAATACCCTGAATCGCGAAAAGCAGGAATTCAAACCCATAAAGCCCGGTCATGTCGGCATGTATGTGTGCGGCATGACGGTTTACGACTACTGCCATCTGGGTCATGCGCGCGTGATGGTGGTGTTCGACATGGTGCAAAGATGGCTGAAAGCTTCGGGTTATGACGTGACCTATGTGAGGAACATCACCGACATCGATGACAAGATCATCAGGCGCGCAGGCGAGAACAAGGAATCCATCCATGCGCTAACGAAACGTTTCATCGATGCGATGCACGAAGATGCGGACGCTTTGGGCGTAGAGCGCCCGGACCATGAGCCTAAGGCCACGCAATTCGTTCCCGAGATGCTTTCCATGATAGAGCGTCTGGAAAAAAACGAGCTCGCCTATCAGGCGGCGGACAGTGATGTGAATTTTTCGGTGAGGAAGTTTGCAGGCTACGGCAAACTCTCCGGAAAATCTCTGGAAGATCTGCGCGCGGGCGAACGCGTGGAAGTGGATTCGAACAAGAACGATCCGCTGGACTTCGTGCTGTGGAAGCATGCCAGGAGTGATGAACCTGACGAGGTGAAGTGGGACTCGAAGTGGGGCAAGGGGCGCCCCGGCTGGCACATCGAATGCTCGGCGATGAGTTCTAGGCTTCTGGGAGAGCACTTCGACATACACGGCGGCGGAGCCGATCTGCAGTTTCCTCATCACGAGAACGAGATAGCCCAGTCCGAGGGCGCGAACCGGTGCCAGTTCGTGAACTACTGGATGCACAACGGTTTCGTGCGCGTGGACAATGAGAAGATGTCGAAGTCGCTCGGGAATTTCTTCACGATCAGGGAGGTGCTCGAGCGTTACGACCCCGAGGTGGTCCGATTCTTCATATTGCGCGCGCATTACCGCAGCCCGTTGAATTACTCGGATGCGCATCTCGACGACGCAAAGGGTGCGCTCTCGAGGCTATATACGGCGCTCAAGTGCGTTCCCTCTCCTCTTGCCCTTCTCCCGGAGGGAGAGGGAGTAAACTGGAACGAACCCCATGCGCAGCGATTCAAGGCCGCGATGGACGACGACTTCAACACTTCGGAAGCCATCGCGGTTCTGTTCGATCTCGCCAATGAGGTGAACCGGAGCCAGTCGCTTCAACTGGCTGGACAGCTTAAATCGCTGGGCCTTGTGCTTGGATTGCTAGAGCGCGACGCGACAGAATTCCTGCAAGGGGGTTCTGGCGGTCTTGACGATGCCGCAATCAATTCTCAGATCGCGGCTCGCAACGAAGCCAAGAAGGCGAAGAACTATGCCCAGGCCGACAAGATCCGCAAGGAGCTTCTGGAGGCCGGCATCGTGCTCGAGGATACCGCTCAAGGCACGAGTTGGCGGCGTGGATGACTCAGGTGCGCTTGAAGAGGCCCAGGCGTTCGCCGAATTCCCGGGCGAAGTCGCGCATCGCTTTGGCTGCATCCCTTTCACCTGTTGCGCGCTCCAGCGTGTCGGCCATCGTCAGAAGCGTCTGATGATGGAACCGCTTCATGTCGTCCACTCTCATCTCGGTGGTCCAGAGGTCTATGCGCAGCGTGTTTTTCGTCGCCTGATCCCAGACGGACATCATGACCGCGGGCGTGCTGCTCCTGACCCCGCCGTCGGTCGCAGACCAGTCGATCTTCGCGGGCATGTTTTTTTCATTCAGCGTGACGCTGAAATTGATTTCTGATTGCTTCATTCGATCTCCATCTCATGATGTCCTGATTTTCGCAAAGGCTGCTGCCATCGCATTGGGGGCGGCATTCGTATTAGCCGTTTTTTTGGGGATGGCGGGCGGTCTTTGCATGTCTCGTTGTTTGACATCCGCAAGCGGCGCCTTGTCGGAAAGCCGCATGGTCAGAGAGATGCGGCGGCGCTTTTCGTTGACCTCCAGCACCCTGACCTTGACGATCTGCCCAGCCTTCACCACGCTGTGCGGGTCCTTGACGAAAGTGTCCGACAGAGCGGAGATGTGCACAAGGCCGTCCTGATGCACGCCTATGTCGACGAACGCGCCGAAGGCGGCGACATTGGTGATCACTCCTTCTAGCATCATGCCGGGCTCGAGATCGGACATCTGTTCCACGCCTTCCCTGAATTTCGCCGTGATGAATTCGGGGCGGGGATCGCGGCCAGGTTTTTCGAGTTCCTTGAGGATGTCGGCGATGGTCGGGATGCCGAACTGCTCGCTCGCATAGCGCGCAGGCTCTATGGATTTCAGAAGCGCGGTGTTTCCTATCAACGCCTTGATGTCCTGTCTGATGTCCTGCAAGATGCGCTCGACCAGTGGATAGGATTCGGGATGCACGGTCGATGCATCCAGCGGATTGTCGCCATGCATGATGCGCAGAAACCCTGCCGCCTGTTCGAACGTCTTTTCTCCCAGGCGCGGAACCTTTTTCAGTTCTTCTCTTGTGCTGAAACGACCACGGCTGTCCCGGAAGCTGACGATGCTCTGCGCCACACTGCTGCTGAGGCCGGATACGCGGGAGAGCAGCGGGATAGATGCGGTGTTCACATCCACGCCCACTGCGTTAACGCAGTCCTCGACCACGGCATCCAGCGTGCGCGCGAGCTGCGTCTGGCTGACGTCGTGCTGGTACTGTCCGACACCTATGGACTTCGGGTCTATCTTGACAAGCTCCGCCAGTGGATCCTGCAGCCGCCTTGCGATGGAGACTGCGCCGCGCAAAGACACATCTAGATCCGGCAGCTCCTTGGATGCGAATTCCGAAGCCGAATATACCGATGCGCCAGCCTCGGACACGACGACGCTGGCAAGATTGAGCTCGGGGTGCTGTCTGATGAGGTCGTGGGCCAGCTTGTCTGTTTCGCGGGAGGCCGTTCCATTGCCTATCGCGATCAGCCTGACGCGATGTTTTTCGGCGAGTCGGGAAAGCACATGCAGAGAGCCATCCCAGTCGTTCTTCGGCTGATGCGGATAAATCACTGCGGTATCGACAAGTTTGCCCGTTTCGTCGACCACGGCAACCTTGACCCCGGTGCGTATGCCAGGATCCAGGCCCATCGTCGCGCGCGGGCCTGCAGGTGAGGCCAGCAGCAGATCCTTCAGGTTGCGGGAAAACACGTGGATCGCCTCAAGCTCGGATTGCGATTTCGCAGTTCCCATCAGCTCCGATTGCAGGTGCGGGAATGCCTTAACGCGCCAGGTCCAGCGCACGGTGTCGAGCAGCCATTTGTCAGCGGGCCTGTTGAGTTGCCCGATGCCGAAGCGTGCAGCGATGCGCGCCTCGCAGGGATTGTGGGGTGTGATCATCGAAGGTTTTTCGGCTTCGCTGTCCAGGCGCAGTTCTGCCGTGAGCAGTTCTTCGCGCTGGCCGCGCAATATCGCCAGCATGCGGTGCGAAGGTATGTTCCTGAGCGGTTCGACATGCTTGAAGTAGTCGCTGTACTTAGCAGCCATCTCCTGTTTTCCGTCTACCACGCGCGCCTCTATCACACCGTGATCCTGCACATATTCCCTCAAGGATTGCAGGAGGCCTGCGTCTTCGCTGAAGCGCTCCATCAGTATCTGGCGCGCGCCGTCCAGTGCGGACTTGGCGTCAGGCACGCCCGGGTTTTCGCCGTGCTCCGTGCTGAAAGGCACTTTCAGATATTTCATGGCCTCATCTTCCGGAACCAGCGTCGGGTCGGCAAGCAGCGCATCGGCCAGCGCATCCAGGCCCGCCTCCCGCGCGATCTGGGCCTTCGTCCTGCGCTTGGGCTTGTAGGGAAGATACAGGTCTTCGAGGTGTGTCTTGTCCGCAGCATGAGAAATCGCATCGAGCAGGGCGGGCGTCATCTTTCCCTGTTCCGTGATGGAAGAGATGATGGAAGAGCGGCGTGCTTCGAGCTCGCGAAGGTAGATCAGGCGCTCTTCGAGCAGTCGCAACTGGATGTCGTCCAGACCTCCAGTGGCTTCCTTGCGGTAGCGCGAGATGAAAGGAACGGTCGCGCCTTCGTCCAATAGCTGGATGGCGGCCTTGACCTGTGCGGCTCTTGCGGAAAGTTCCTGGGCGAGTCGTTGTTCTATGGGAGGGAGCATAAGCGGATATACGGTTTGAGTCGGAATGGCAAGGGTATTTCTGCAGACCTGAAGGGCGGGAAATTCCCGCGCTGCACAATGTGGTGCATGAAAAAGGCGGCCTTGCGGCCGCCTCTGGTCTGGAATGATCAGTCCCTCTCGCCGCTGAAAGCCATCAAGAGGTTCAGGAGGTTGACGAAGATGTTGTAGATGTCGAGATAAAGCGACATCGTGGCCATCACGTAATTGGTCTCGCCGCCCTGAACGATGCGGCTGATGTCAAACATGATGTAGGCCGAGAAGATCAGCACCGCGATCGCGGATATGGTCAGGCTGAGAGCGGGGATCGCGAAGAACATGTTGGCAAGCGATGCGATCACCAGCAGGATCAGCCCGATGAACAGGAATTTGCCCATGAAGCTAAAATCCTTCCTGGTGACCGTGGCGATGGTGGCCAGGCTGAAGAATATCAGGCCGGTGCCGCCTGCTGAAAGGCCGATCAGCTGGGCGCCATTCCTGAGATGCAGCGCGAACTGCAGCATGGGGCCCAGGAAGATGCCGGCGACCAGCGTGAAGCAGAGCAGCGCCAGTATGCCCCATGCGCTGTCGCGCAGCGCGGTGACCGCGAACAAGAGGCCCATCATCGCGCCGAACATCATCAGGGAGCCCATCACAGGGTGCAGCATCATGAAGGAGAAATTGATGGACACGCCGATGAATGCGCCGATGACAGTCGGAATCATGGTCATTGCCAGCATCATGTAAGTGTTGCGTAGCACACGGTTTTGCTCTGCCACAAGCGAGCCTGTGGTGGTTGCGAATTGATTCGGGTATTGCATTTGTTGTACTCCTGAAATTGATGGAACGACATGCATCAGACTAACGAAGTATTGCAAAAGTTGCAATCCCGAATTGAATTTGGAGCCCTGTCCGCATCATGGCTATCCCCTCTGTTATCATGTCATCATGCTCAATATTCTGAATCTGACCTATCTGCAGGGTGGAGTAGCCCTGTTCCGGAATGCGAATCTGCAGGTCTTTGCCAACCAGCGCATCGGGCTCGTAGGCGTCAACGGCTGCGGCAAGTCGACGCTGTTCAGGCTGATAAAGGGGGAACTTCATCCTGACGGCGGCGAGGTGTCGCTGCAAAGTGGCAAGACGCTTGCCAGTGTCGAACAGGAAATCGCCACTTCGGGTCAGCCCGCGATCGAATTTGTGCTCGACGGAGATGCGGAGTTTCGGCAACTCGAAAGGAAGCTGGCGGAAGAAAAGCACGATGCCGCATGGTTCGAGGCGCAGCAGCGCTTTGAAAGCATGGATGGATATGGGGTTAGAGCGCGCGCGGCCCAGCTCCTGAACGGCTTGGGTTTTGCGTCCGACAGCATAGAGCGCGCGGTGGACAGCTTCTCTGGCGGCTGGCGCATGCGATTGAACCTGGCGCGTGCGCTGATGCATCGCGCCGATCTGCTGCTGCTCGACGAACCGACCAATCACCTCGATCTGGAGGCCATCCTTTGGCTGGAACAATATCTTGCCCGCTATCCCGGCAGCATATTGCTGGTCTCGCACGACAGGGAATTTCTCAATGCCACGGTCAACCGCATCGCTCATGTGCACGATGCGGTGATAGACGTCTATGCGGGCGGCTATGATGACTTCGAGCGATCGCGCGCCGAGAGGATCGCTCAGCAGAATCAGGCATTTCAGAGCCAGCAGCAGAAGATTGCGCATCTGGAAGACTTCGTGCGCCGTTTTCGCGCCAAGGCGACCAAGGCAAGGCAGGCGCAGAGCCGGGTCAAGGCGCTGGAGCGGCTGGTCAGGATTGCGCCAGCCCATCTTTCGGAGGGCCGCTTCGAGCTTGAAATAGAAGCGCCGGAGCGCAGCCCGGATCTTCTGATCAGGCTGGACAACATGGGCTTTTCCTATGGTGACCGCAAACTTTTTGGAAACGTCAGCATGGTGTTGCGCGCCGGCAGCCGGATCGCGCTTCTGGGACCAAACGGTGCGGGCAAGTCCACGCTGATCAAGATTCTGGCGGGCGAACTTCAGCCGACTTTTGGGCGCATCGACGTGACGCCTGGCCTTGGCATCGGTTATTTCGCGCAACATCAGCTCGAGCATCTGGACGGCAGTGCCACGCCGCTCATGCACCTTGAGCGGATCGCGCTGACAGAGAGCGAGCTTGTTCTTCGCACCTTTCTTGGCAGGTTCGGTCTCGCAGGGAACGACGAGAACAGGCCCGTCTCTAGTTTTTCTGGCGGTGAAAAGAGCCGTCTGGCGCTGGCGTTGCTGGCGTGGCAGAAACCGCATCTGCTGCTGCTCGACGAACCGACCAACCATCTTGATCTGGACATGCGCGATGCGCTGACGCTGGCGCTAGAAGAATATGCGGGTGCAGTGGTGATCGTGTCGCACGATCGCAGTCTGATACGTGCTGTGGCCGATGAGCTCTGGCTGGTCGCAGATGGAGAAGCGAAACTGTTTACTGGCGATCTGGAGGATTACAGGAGCTGGATGGAATCGCGCCGCCCGCGTGAAGCCGATCTGGTCAAGCCTGAACCCAAACCCAGACCTGACAGGCCGAAGAGAAAGGCGCTGCAATCGAAGCGCAACAGGATAGAGGTGGAGCTGGCGAAGGCGCAGGAGGAGCTCGCAGAGATCAATGCGAGGCTCGGGGAACCGGCAACCTATGCCGAGTGCAGCGTGGACTTCATCGCAGGACTGAATGCCAGAAGGGAGGTCGTGCAGGCCAAGGTCGGCGAGCTTGAAGAGGGATGGCTGGAGCTTGAAATGGCGCTGGAAGAATAGCTGCCGGCAGGGCCGGCAGCCAAGGCGCTAATGCGCGGTCACGCTTACCGTGACCGTGTTGCCGGGCAGGTGCTGCATGGTGGTCGTGCCTTCGCGGCCTGCATACATGTAGTGCACGTCATAGCCTGCAACGATCTGTTTCGTGATTTCCTTGCACTGTTGCTGCATTACGACCCCGCTGCCGCCGCCGCTGTTGCCGTCATTCTGCAGGCGATCCCCAGTGATCGCGCCGGCGATCGCGCCTGCCGCACCCGCGGCCACGCGTCCGGAGCCTTCGCCAACCTGGGAGCCTAGCAGTGCGCCCGCGATGCCGCCCAGTATGCTGCCGCCCATGGAGCGCTGCGGCGCAGTCTGCACTTGTACCGGCACGTTATAGCATTCCTGACCGGTCACTGATTGATAGATCGGTCTTGACGAGATCACTTTCGCTGTGTCGGTGAAATCTTCCGCGAAGGACTGGATAGACGCCAGCGCAAGAGTTGCCGACAGGATGATTCTTTGTTTCATTGAATTCCTCTTTGATGACATGATGAATTAAGATGGTTCAGTGCGGGCCATAGCCATTGTAATAGGTCGTCGGTCCGTAACTGACTTCCCCGCGGCTGGTTGGCTGGTATGCGGGGGGAGCCTGGTATACAGGCGCGGGCTGGACATAGGCAGGAGCAGGTTGCACATAGACAGGCGCAGGCTGCGCATATACGGGAGCTGGTTGCATCATCATTCCGCTGGCCACGCCCAGGCCTAGCATCAGCCCCAGGCCTCCGTCAGCCCAGTCGTCGTCGCCGCGCCAGCCATCGCCCCATCCGCCGCCGCGCCAGCCATCGCCCCAACCGCCGCCGCGCCAGCCTTCGCCCCAACCGCCGCCGCGCCAGCCTTCGCCTCCATGCCATCCGCCACCACCGCCATGCCAGCCATCGGCATATGCTGTGCTGGCGAGCAGCGACATCAGAACAATTGCAAACAGACTCTTCTTCATCACTTTCTCCTTAACAAGAATTGCGCGCAATTCTGGCGGAATTTGACGGCATTTATGCTGGAAAGTTCGCATTTGTTTGGTCCCGCCATTTGTTCCGGACAGATTATCACGGGTATCTTCAATTTGAAATGGCGCTTTGTCTTTGATAGTCCGATGTGGTTTAATCGCGCCCATGAATTTTCCCTTCAAAAATGTTGCACTCGTAGGCAAGCACAAATCGCTCGACGTGGCAGAACCCTTGCTGCGGATGGCAAAATTTTTGTCCGGCAAGGGGTTGAGCGTGCTGGTCGACAGGCAAAGCGCAGAGCATCTGGATTCCTGTCCCTATCCTGCAATGGAGCTGCCGGCGTTGGCTGAAAAGGTGGATCTCGCGATCGTGATCGGCGGCGACGGCACGATGCTGAATATCGCGCGCACCTTTTCGCCTCACCATGTACCCATGATAGGTGTGAACCAGGGAAGGCTGGGGTTCCTCACCGACCTCACGCTGGACAACATGCTGGATGTCATCGGCGGCATGCTGGATGGCGAGTATGTCACCGAGCGCCGTCTCTTGCTTTCCGCGTGCGTGATGCGCGGCGGGGCAGAGGTGTTCAGCGGCACCGCCTTCAACGAGGTGGTGGTGCATCGCAGCCAGATCAGTAGCATGGTCGAATTCGAGGTGCGTATCAACGGAGAGTACCTTTACAACCAGCGGGCTGATGGATTGATCGTCGCAACGCCGACCGGTTCCACCGCCTATGCGATGTCTGCCGGAGGTCCGATACTGCATCCGGGGCTAGAGGTGCTGGAACTGGTGCCTGTTTGCCCGCATACGCTGAGCAACCGGCCCATCGTCGTTCATTCATCCTCAAAACTGGAAATCCTGATGCACCGCACCGGGGACATACGCGTGCGACTTGACAGTCATACGAGCTTCGACATGCATCCGGATGACAGGATAGTCGTGACACGCTATTCCGAACCAGCCTGTCTGCTGCATCCCGTCGGGCACAGCTACTACCATACGTTGCGCGAAAAACTGCTCTGGAACCAGGCGTTCTGACCGACCCATGCTGAAATACCTGAGTATCCGCGATTTCGTCATCGTGTCAGAAATGGATCTGGAGTTCGACTCCGGATTTACTGCGCTGACTGGTGAGACAGGCGCAGGAAAATCCATACTCATCGATGCGTTGCTGCTGGCTTTGGGCGGACGGGGAGATGCGTCCATGGTGCGCGGCGAGCGCGCCGAGATCACGGCGGAATTCGACATAAGCGCGATGGCGGGCCTCAATGCCTGGCTGGTCAGACAGGAATTGCCCTGCGAGGACGGTGTGTTCCTGATGCGCCGGCTACTGGATGAAGGAGGGCGTTCGCGCGCTTTCATCAACGGTCGCAGCGTCACCCTGCAGCAGATGCGCGAGGCAGGGGAATATCTTCTGAACATCCACGGACAGCATGCGCACCAGACCTTGCTTCAAGTCGAAGAGCAGCAGAGATTGCTCGACGGCTATGCGGGGCTGCAGCAGCGGGCCTCTGAGGTGGAGAATCTTTATCGCGGCTGGCAGACGCTCATGAAACGCAGGATCGCATTGAGTGAAAACTCAAGGGCAGTGCTGGTAGAGCGCGAACTGCTTTCTTTCCAGCGCGGTGAGCTCGAGGCGCTCGCGTTCAACGCGGACGACTGGGAAACTCTGCAGGCGGACTGTTCGCGTCTGGCGCATGCCGCAAGCCTTCTGGAAACAGCGGCGTCCGGCATAGAAATATTGTCGGAAGCGGATGCCGCGTGCATTGCTCAGATCAACGGACTGATGGCCAGGCTGCGCGAAGGAATGGCTCACGATGCAGCGCTCAAGGAACCGCTCGATCTGCTGGAATCCGCGCAGGCGGAACTCCAGGAGGCGGTATACAGCTTGCGGCGTTATCAGCAGCGACTGGATGTCGACCCAAAGCAGCTGGCAGAAAGGGAAAACCAGATGCAGGTCGTCGTCGACATGGCGCGCAAGTACCGCGTAGCGCCTGAAAAGCTGAACGATGTGCTGGGTGGTATCGTCAAGCGCCTTACCGAACTGGGCGGCGACATCGACCTTGAGGAATTGCAGCACCAGGAAGCCGAAGCCAGGCAGCGCTACATGGATTGCGCAGGTAAATTGAGCCAGGCGCGCAGGCTTGCCGCAGACCGGTTTTCGCAGCAGATCACTTTGGCGATGCAGACGCTGGCGATGCAGGGAGGGAAATTCGAGGTTGCGCTGCCCGGGTTGCCTGAAGGCGGCGCAGGCGGCCTCGAGACCGTGGAATTTCGGATTGCCGCCAATTTGGGATCTCCCCTGCGCAGCATGGCAAAGGTTGCATCGGGTGGCGAGCTCTCGCGCATCAGTCTGGCGATACAGGTTGCAACCAGCCAGGTGGCCAGCGTCCCCACGCTGATTTTCGACGAAGTCGACAGCGGCATCGGCGGAAGAGTGGCGGAAATTGTGGGAAAGTTGCTCAAGGAGCTTGGGCAGAGTTACCAGGTGCTTTGCGTGACGCACCTGCCGCAGGTCGCGGCGATGGCGGACCACCAGTGGCAGGTCAGCAAGGAGTCATTAAATGGCGTCACCCTGAGCCGCATCGAGGTGCTGGACGGCGAGCAGCGCATCGAAGAGATTGCGCGCATGCTAGGCGGCGTCGTCATCACCGAGACCACGCGCAGACATGCAGCGGAGATGCTGGGATCGGCTGCTTGAGGTATCATTCGGCCGATATGGAAAAATTCGAGACTGAAAAACATGCGTTTTAGAATAATACTGTTTTCCCTGCTGCTCTCCTCCTGCAGCTACATACATTTTCCGACCGCCTACAAGATGGACATCCGTCAGGGAAATTACATAACACAGGAGATGCGCGACAAGCTGCAGCTCGGTATGTCGCGCGCGCAGGTCAAGTTCGTGATGGGCACGCCCATGATCAGCGACCCGTTTCATGCGAACGAATGGGATTATGTGTACCGCCTGGAGCACGACTACAAATTGGTCGAACAGCAGAGGCTGACCGTGTATTTCGAGGATGACAAGCTGGTGCGCATCGACGACAGCGGTTTGCATCTGACCGCAGCCGAGGCAAAGTGAGCGAATTTCAAGGAACGATGATGAGCAAAATCAGGATTGCCATTGCCGGCAGCAGCGGCCGCATGGGCAGAATACTGCTTGAGAGCGTGGCTGATGCGGACGATCTGATGCTACATGCCGCATTGGAACACGAGGGCAGCGAAATGCTCGGGCAGGACTTGAATGGTGTGAAGATCAGCGCCGACGTGGGGGCGGCCCTCGAGGGCGCGGATGTGCTGATCGACTTTACCCGTCCCGAAGGCACGCTGCATCATCTCGAGGTCTGCCGCAGGCTGAAGGTGGGCATGGTGATAGGCACCACGGGATTCAATGCGCAGCAGAAGGCGTTGCTCGGCGCGGCTGCGCAGGACATAGGTATTGTATTCGCGCCCAACATGAGCGTGGGCGTGAATCTTTTGTTCAAGCTGCTCGAGACCGCATCGCGTGTTCTGGCGCAAGGATATGACATCGAGATCATCGAGGCGCACCACAGGCACAAGGTGGATGCGCCATCCGGCACTGCGCTTGGCCTGGGAGAAGTGGTCGCGCGCACGCTGGGGCGCGATCTTTCCCAGTGCGCCGTGTATGGGCGGGAAGGGGTGACCGGGGAGCGCGATCCGTCGACGATCGGATTTGCCACGGTGCGCGGGGGCGACATCGTGGGAGACCATACCGTGCTGTTTGCCGGAACAGGAGAGCGCATCGAGATCACCCACAAGGCCAGCAGCCGTGCCACCTTTGCGCTGGGCGCGCTGCGCGCTGCGCGTTTTCTCAAGGTTCATCCGGCCGGGATGTATGACATGCAGGATGTGCTCGGGCTGAAGTAGCCTCCAGAATAAATGATCAAACAATTCCTCAAACGCGTATTCCGCAGACCGGAGAAAACCAGGTCGGCAGGCAAAGTGCAAATCATCTCTCATGCCCTGCACGGCGTATCCCGCGAGCAGATCAGTTATGGTGCGAGGCGCGTGACGGATGGCCTGCAGGCCGCGGGCTTCCATGCTTATGTTGTGGGCGGCGCGGTGCGCGATCTGCTGCTCGGCAGGGTGCCCAAGGATTTCGATGTGGCGACCAACGCCACGCCGGAGGAGGTGAAGCGCGTTTTCAGGCGCTCGCGCATCATAGGGCGGCGCTTCCGTCTGGTGCATGTGATGTTCGGCGAGGAACTGGTCGAGGTATCCACCTTTCGCCGCATGGTCGAAACGGAAGATGCGGAGACCGACGAGCACGGGCGATTGCTGCGCGACAACGAATTCGGCGACCAGGAGCAGGATGCTGCGCGGCGTGATTTCACGGCCAATGCGCTGTTTTACGATCCCTCCACACAGGAGATCTTCGACTATCACCGCGGGTTTTCGGACATACGCGAAGGTGTGCTGCGCATCATAGGCGATCCGCAGGTGCGCTACCGCGAAGATCCGGTGCGCATGCTGCGCGCGGTTCGTCTGTCGGCCAAGTTGGGCATAAGGCTCGATGCTGCCACTGCGGCGCCGATTGCAGCCATGAAGCCTTTGCTCGACAACGTGCCCGAGGCGCGCATGCTGGACGAGGTGCTGAAGATGCTGCTGTCCGGCCATTCGGTCGAATGCATACAGGAGCTGCGCAGGATGGAGCTGCATCACGGATTGCTGCCGCTTCTGGATGCGATCATGGACAGGCCCGCAGGCGAGAAATTCATCATGCTGGCTTTGAGGAACACCGACGAGCGCATGAGCCAGGGCAAGCCGGTATCCCCTGCCTTCCTGTTCGCCGCATTGCTCTGGCACGAGGTGCATGCAGCCTGGAAGGCGCTGGTGGAGCAGGGAGAGCGACCGGTCGGCGCGATGCATGCGGCGATGGATGAAGTGCTGTCGCGCCAGAAAAAACAGCTTGCCATCCCGCATCGGCACGATGCGATCATGAAGGAAATATGGCTGATGCAGCAGCGTTTCGAGCAGCGCTCCGGACAGCGGCCGTACCGGATGCTCGAACAGCCCCGCTTTCGTGCCGCATTCGACTTCCTGCTTTTGCGCTGCGCCAGCAATGAGGTGGACAACGAACTCGGGCTCTGGTGGGATGAGTTTCAGGATGCGTCCGACGAGCGCCGCAAGGAAATGCTGCAGCCCGAATCATCGCAGGGCGCGAGGAAACGCCGCCGCAGGCCCCGCAAGAAGGTCGAGCAGGCGGCGTGACGCATCTCTGTTTCATAGGATTGGGCAGCAATCTGGGCGAGCCTCGCGACCAGATTGAGCGTGCGATAGCGGATATCGGGAGGCTGCCCGAGACTTCGCTGCTTGCGAGTTCGGCCTTCTATCGCAGCGCGCCGATCGGATATCTGGATCAGCCGGATTTCGTCAATGCGGTCATAAAGATCAGGACCAGTCTCGCGCCCCGGCAACTCCTGCTTGCCTTGCTCGGCATCGAAAGGCAGCACGGGCGGGAACGCACCTTCAGCAATGCGCCGCGAACACTGGATCTCGATGTGCTGCTCTACGACGACATCGAGCTGCGTGAGCCGGGGCTTGCGATCCCGCACCCGGAGATGCACCGCAGGGCATTCGTGCTGCAACCCCTGCTCGAGATAGCGCCGGACTGCGCAATTCCTTCCGTGGGGCTGGCGAGCGAGGCTCTGCGCAAGTGTCTGGATCAGGCTTTGGAAAAGCTGTAGCATGGCTGAATCGAAAAGAGGTATGGCATGCGAAAAACGCTAGGCACATTGAAGGCGATGCACGACAGGCGCGAAAAGATCGCCGTGCTGACCTGCTACGACGCAAGCTTTGCGGCGCTGCTCGAGGCGCAGGGGGTCGATGTACTGCTGGTCGGCGATTCGCTGGGCATGGTTCTGCAGGGGCATGAAAGCACGCTGCCCGTTGCGTTGGACGACATGACGTACCACACATCGTGTGTTGCGCGAGGCGCAAAGGTTGCCTTCATTATCGCCGACATGCCGTTCGGCACATCGCAGGTCAGCCCGCAGCAGACATTCGAGCATGCTGCGCGCCTGATGGTCGCCGGCGCGCAGATGGTCAAGATCGAAGGCGGGAGTGAAATGACTGAGACCGTGCGCTTCCTGACTACGCGCGGCATCCCCGTATGCGCGCACATCGGCCTCATGCCGCAGTCAGTGCACCAGCTGGGCGGCTACAAGGTGCAGGGCAAGTGTGCAGATGCGGCTCAGCGCCTGATGAATGATGCGCTTTCGCTGCAGGAGGCGGGCGCGGGCATGGTGTTGCTTGAGGCCGTGCCTGCAAAACTCGCGGCAGATATCACCACAGCGCTGTCGGTGCCGACGATAGGCATAGGCGCGGGTGCTTCCTGCTCGGGCCAGGTGCTGGTGCTCCACGACATGCTGGATATCTACCCCGGAAGAAAAGCGCGCTTCGTGAAGAACTACATGCAGGGCGCAGCATCGATTGCCGATGCGATTTCGCGCTATGTCACAGAAGTAAGGGATGGCCGGTTTCCCGGGCCTGAGCACAGCTTCTGATGCAGATCATAGAAACGATAGCCGGGCTGCGCAAGCGCCTGGAAAATGAGCGAACGGTCGCCTTCGTGCCTACCATGGGCAATCTCCACGAAGGGCACTTGCAGCTGATGCGTGGGGCGAGAAAGCATGCGGGTTGTGTAGTTGCGAGCATCTTCGTCAATCCGCTGCAGTTCGGGCCGACAGAAGATTACGACCGCTATCCGCGCACGCTGAAGGAGGACTGTAAAAAGCTGGAAGGGTTGGTCGACGCAGTGTTTGCACCTTCCGTTTCCGAAATGTATCCCGAGAAACAAACCGTATATATCGAATTGCCCGGGATCGCATCCGAGCTTTGCGGTGCTGCCCGCCCCGGCCATTTTCGCGGCATGGCGACCGTGGTGCTCAAGCTCCTCAACATCGTCCAGCCGCATACTGCGTTGTTCGGCAAGAAGGATTACCAGCAGCTTCACATCATCCGCAGGATGACCAGAGAGCTCAACCTGCCGATAGAAATCGTCGGATGCGAGACGGCACGGGCTGCGGACGGGCTCGCGCTGAGCTCGCGCAACCAGTACCTGACGGATGCTGAGCGGGCCGAGGCGCCTTTCCTCTATCAAACCCTGCAGACCTTGAGAGAGCGCATGCTGGATGGCGACCGGGACATTGAAAAATTCGAACGGCAGGCTGTCGAGACATTAACCAGCAGAGGCTGGCGTGTGGATTACGTGGCGATACGCAACCAGTCGGATTTGATGAAAGCCGACAGCCAGCATCTCGTGATTCTGGCGGCGGCAACACTTGGCAGAACCCGCCTTCTGGACAATGTCGAACTTGATCTTGCCTGAGTCATCGTCCTGATAAAGCGACGCTGATGAATGATATGCCTTTCAAGCCGTAAGTCACAACGGTTGGCTGCGCTCAATTTTCATTCAATGACCTCTATCGTTTCCATTCTGATGAAATGGAATTTCCGCAATAGTGGCTGAAAAATTTATTGCTGGCAGCCTTTATCGGAGTATCATGAAAAAAACCTGCAAGCCAAGCCATATGAATTTCAGTGCAAACTTCTAAAGGAGCGCATTGTGATACGTCAAATATGGAATACCCGGTTCGGTCGTGAAATTTTTCTGATACTTCTAGTCAAGATCGTGCTGATTTTGGCGATCTGGTGGGTGTATTTCCGCACGCCGGAGGTGCCCGACGCAGAGCAGGTGAGCCGCGCGCTGCTGACCTCGGTCAATCAACAAGGAGTGAATGCAAATG
>JAJXTH010000018.1 GCA_021783995.1 Pseudomonadota bacterium | reverse complement strand
TGCCGAAATCGCAGCAGGCCCGCGCCAAATCGGATTTGCAGAATATCTGGATGGCTGCGACCCGGGAAGAGGCACTGTCTGCCTTCACCTGGTTCGTGGAAACCTGGCGAGCGAAATATCCGAAGACGGTGGAGAAGATCGAGAAGGACCGCGACAGCCTGCTGGCGTTTTACGACTTTCCTGCGGAGCATTGGGCGCATATCCGCACGACAAACCCGATCGAATCGACGTTCGCCACGGTGCGGCATCGGACCAGTCGCACCCGCAATTGCGTGTCACGGGCTACCTTCCTGGGGTTGGCATTCAAGCTGATCGAGGAAGCCGAAAAAAGCTGGCGCAGAATTCGGGGTTCAGACAAAATCGAACTGTTGCTGAAGGGAGTCCCCTTCAAGGACGGTGAACAGGTCGTGGACGATCAACCTGTTCAACAGAAACTCGCCGCCTGACGCATCATGCTACAGACCGGCCATACACCACTTTTGACTTTATCTCTTCATCGTCTGAAGTGGTGATCCCACTTCAGGAAGTCATTATGAAACCCATCTCATCGCACCGGGCTACGCCGAAGGCTCGGCCCCCCGGTGTCAGGCTTCATAAGCCAGACATCAAGACTCAACGCTACCGTGCACCTGACTCGCTGATCGACTTACTGAAGACGTTGTGATTATGTGAAGAACAAAATACACGTCGGTCTCTGCACATCAGCGGTTGGCGCGTATCCACAGGACCAAATCCACATAATCGAGCGGTCTACATAATCGGCCTTATGTAGCGCTCCACATAAGGCCGAACATCGGCTGTTGCCGAAATCCCACTGCATAGTCCAATACTTCCGCACCGAACCATACCAGACATTTCATTCTGCTGCCGCCAGGCGTATCGTGTACTGGCCGGATTTTTCGTCGCGCACGACCAGCAGCAGCTTTTGCTTTTGCGCATCCTCGACCAGTTCCTTGAATGAGCGATAGCCGTAGGAGGACTCGGTAAAACCGGGCCTTCTGCGCTGCATCGTGGTCTTGACCAGGGAGCCCCAGATTTTTTCGTCCGAGCCGCGCTCGGCGATCAGCGCCTCGACCGTTTCGACGATGAAATCCAGCGCCTCCTGGCGCTTGTCATCCTCGTTTTTTGCGGCCTGCGGCTTGGCCTTGCCTGCCTTCGCCGGCTTCTTTGCGCGCTTCTGCTTCGCCTCCTGCTCGCGGACCAGGTCGTCATAAAAGATGAATTCGTCGCAGTTCGCGCTCAGCAGGTTCGACGTCGAATCCTTCACGCCGATACCGATCACATACTTGTTGTTCTCGCGCAACTTGGAAACAAGCGGCGAAAAATCCGAATCGCCGCTGATGATAACGAAGGTATCCATGTGCGCCTTGGTGTAGCAGAGATCCAGAGCATCCACGACCATACGGATGTCGGCCGAATTCTTGCCGCTTTGCCTCACATGCGGAATCTCGATCAGTTCGAATGCCGCCTCGTGCATGGTCGCCTTGAATTCCTTGTAGCGATCCCAGTCGCAATAGGCTTTCTTGACCACGATGCTGCCTTTTAACAGCAGGCGTTCCAGCACCTTCTGGATGTCAAACTGCGCGTACTTTGCATCGCGCACGCCTAGCGCCACGTTCTCGAAATCGCAAAACAACGCCATGTTGGTAATTTCAGATTGCGCTGCCATGTAACCCCCGGATAGTGGTGAGTAATAAATTCTGATGAATCTCAAGATCGCAGCTCAAGACAGAATTCTCAATCCTGCTTCCCCAATCCTGCCTTCAGATCACCTTGCCGGGATTCATCAAGCCCAGTGGATCGAATGTATCTTTTATCCTCCGCATCAGTTCGAGCTCCAGCGGATCCTTGTAGTCGCGTATCGTATTCCTTTTCAGCTGCCCCAGGCCATGCTCCGCGCTGATGCTGCCATTGAGCCCTCTCACGACTTCATAGACGATGCGATTCACTTCGCTCTCGTGACCTTCGATGAAGGCAAGATTGGAAGCATCCGGCATGGAGGCATTGTAGTGGATGTTGCCATCGCCCATGTGACCGAATGCGACGATGCGTATGCCTGGAAAACGGCTATGCAGATCGCGGCTTGCCTGTTCGATGAACTCCGCAATGCGGCTCACCGGCACCGAGACGTCGTGCTTGATGCTGATTCCCTCGCTCTTTTGCGCATCGCTGATGTTCTTGCGCAGACGCCACCATTGTTCCGTCTGCTCGGGATCATCGGAGACCAAAGATTCGATCACGTCAGATTTCTGCAATGCCTCGCTGACCTCGCTTTTGGCGACATCGTCCGCCCTGATCAGCAGATACCATGCATACGGTTTCTCGAACGGTTCTCTCGTGCCGACGACATGTTTGAAAACGAGCTCGAGGCAGTTGCGCGACATGATCTCGAAGCCGCTCAGCGCGCAGCATGAACGCATGTGCGCGAGAAGATTCACCGCGGCTTGCGGACTTTCTATCGCGACACAGGCCGTGAGGCTCGATTTTGGTTTCGAGTAAAGCTTCAGCACGGCCTTGGTGATGATGCCGAGCGTGCCCTCAGCGCCGACGAAGAGATGCTTCAGATCGTAACCGGTATTGTCCTTTCTCAATCCGCGCAACCCGTTCCAGATGCGCCCGTCGGGCAAAACCACCTCTAGCCCCAGCACCAGATCGCGCGCATTGCCGTAGCGCAGCACGTTTATTCCGCCGGCATTGGTGGAAAGATTGCCGCCGATCTCGCAGTGAGGCGCAATCGCCGTCAAGCCCAGCGGAAAAAGGCGATCTGCCTTTTCCGCAGCCTCGTAAAGCGTAGCGAGCTTGCAGCCTGCTTCGACCGTCATCGTATAGTCCACCGGATCGACCGCAATTATCCGGTTCATGCGAGACAGATTGACCACTATCTGATCTCCCATGGGCAGGGGAACCGATGCTCCGCACAAGCTGGTATTGCCGCCCTGAGGCACGACCGATACATTGCGCGCGATGCACAATCTTACAATTTCTGATACCTGATCCGCATTCGACGGGAACACGACAGCCAGCGCATTGCCAAAATAGCGCCCACGCTTGTCTTCGCAGTAAGGCCTTGTCGCCTGCCCGGTGATGAGCGCATCGCTTCCCACCGCTGCTGCAATGGCCTGCAAGAATTCGGCTGACATCGATACTCCATCCTCCATGTATGCCTTACTCTAAAACTCCAACGGGTCGATGTCCAGCGAACAATGCAATCCGCCCTTTGGAATCTCATCGATTCGCCAGTCGCTTAGAAACTGCTGCAGCACCTTTCGAGATCCGGCCTGTATCAAAAGCTGGGCGCGAACATGATTGGCGCGTCGCGCAAGCGATGCGGGCACCACGCCGAACACTTCGACTTCGCGCTGCAGCGCGATGGCCGCAGCCCGCGCACTGTCGAGATAGGTATAAACATCTCTTTCGCTCTTGCCCTCGGCGCGAAGCATGGCCTGAAACACGAACGGCGGGAAACCCGCCATCCTGCGTTCTGCCAAAAGCTGCGATGCCCATGCGTCGAAATCATGGCGCTCGAGGCAGCGGAACAGAGGATGGTCCGGAAAGGCGGTCTGGATCAGCACTTCGCCCGGCTTGTCCGCGCGCCCCGCTCGGCCTGCTACCTGCATCAGCTGCGCGAACAGCCTTTCCGATGCGCGAAAATCCGCGCTGTACAATGCGTTGTCTGCGCCCAGCACGCCGACCAGGGTCAGCGAAGGAAAATCGTGCCCCTTGGCCAGCATCTGCGTGCCGACCAGCATGTCCACCTCGTTTGCATGTATCTGCTCGCGCATCTTCTGCCATGCGCGCTTGTTGCGCGTGCTGTCCCTGTCCACGCGCAGGATGCGCGCATCCGGAAACCTTGCCTGCAGCAGACTCTCCACGCGCTGCGTGCCGCTGCCGACGGGATGAAGTCCGGCGTGCCCGCAATCCGGGCACGAGACCGGCATGCTTTGCTGGCTGCCGCAATGATGACAGCGCAGCTTCCTGTCCTTGAGATGCAGCACCATCTTTCCCGAACAACTTTTGCAATTGGAAAGCCAGCCGCATTCCGTGCACATCAGCACTGGCGCATAGCCGCGGCGATTGATGAAGAGCAGGCTCTGCTCGCCCTTCGATATTCTGAGCCCGATCTCGCGCAGCAGCTTTTCGCTCACGCCATCAGACATCACCGACTGATTGACATTGATGCAGCTGATATCAGGCAGCCGCGCATCGGCATTCGCGCGCCCGGGCAGCACAAGCAGCCTGTAGCGTCCGGTTTGCGCGTTGTGGTAGCTTTCGAGCGAAGGTGTTGCGGAGCCCAGCACGATGGGCACGCCGCTCTGGCTTGCGCGAAACACGGCCACATCCCTTGCGGAATAGCGCAGCCCGTCCTGCTGCTTGAAAGAACCGTCGTGCTCCTCATCGACGATGATGAGGGAGAGCCTCGGCATTTCGGCGAACACGGAAAGGCGCGTGCCCAGCACGATGCAGGCGCTCCCCGATTGCGCCTGCTGCCAGTTCATGAGGCGCACATTTTCGGAAAGGCCGCTGTGCAGGCTGACAAGCTCGGTCGCCGGAAAGCGTGCCCGGAAATATCCTTCGAGCTGCGGCGTGAGGTTGATCTCCGGCACCAGCAGCAGTATCTGCCCGCCTTCCCTTCGACCAGACTCAGGACAGGGCTGCAGCATGCGATGCATCAGATGCACATAGACTTCCGTCTTGCCGCTGCCCGTGATGCCGTGCAGCAGGAAACAGCCGTAACCTTCCGACTGAACCACCGCATCCACCGCCTGCTGCTGCGCAAAATTCAGCTGATGCGCGTTCGCGAGCTGCAACGATTGCATCGGCAATTCGGCCGGCATTTCACACTGCTCAATCCATCCCTCTGCCTCCAGCCATTTGAGTTCGGAGCCTACCCTTGAAGACAATGCCTTCAACTGGCTCAGCATGCGCGGCTGCATGGCAAGCGCATCGGCAATGCGCCGCGCAATTGCCTTGCGTTTTGGCAGTAGCGATGGATCGCGAATCAGCCGGAAAGCGGGATCGCGCCTGACAGGAACAGGCTTGTCGGAACGCAGGCGCGTCGGCAGCGCCGAGAGCACCGTGGGCCCGATGGGATGATGATAATAATCGCTGCAGAACCCAAGCAGCTTCAGAAGACTTGATGAAAGCGGCGCGCTGTCCTCCAGGACACGGGTCACCTTCCTGATGCGGTCCGGAGACACATCGCTTTGTGCTGCCGTCTCCATCACGACGCCTGTCATCTGCCGGCGGCCGAACTGCACGGCCACGCGCTGCCCCGGTGCAACAGGCTCGTCCACCTCGTAATCGAACAGGCCGTGTATGGGTACATCGAGTGCGACGCGGACGATGGGCATGAGGGACTACAGGATGCAGGTCATGGGATTCAGATCCTGTTCTGCCGTTTCAGGATGATCCGTCTCGAAGGAAAACATCAAATCCCCGCCCCGAAATAAAAACGGGCCAGACCTTTTTCGATCTAACCCGTTGTTGTTGGTAGGCGCGATTGGACTCGAACCAACGACCCCCACCATGTCAAGGTGGTGCTCTAACCAGCTGAGCTACGCGCCTGTTGAAGAGCGCGCATTGTAGCCGAAACTCCGGCCCACTTCAAACTTTATTCCATGAAAAATTCAATAACCGCTCTGCGCGAGGTCGTCGAAGCGCGTGTATTCGCCCCTGAAGGCGAGCGCGACCGTGCCTATCGGACCGTTGCGCTGCTTGCCTATGATGATCTCGGCCTTGCCCTTGTCCGGAGATTCCTTGTTGTACACTTCGTCGCGGTAGATGAAGAGGATCAGATCCGCGTCCTGCTCGATCGCGCCGGATTCGCGCAGGTCAGACATCACAGGACGCTTGTTGGGGCGCTGTTCCAGGCTGCGATTCAGCTGCGAGAGCGCGATCACCGGACAGTGCAACTCCTTCGCCAGACTCTTCAATCCCCGCGAAATCTCCGATATCTCGGTCGCGCGGTTCTCGCTTGCCTTGCCCACATTCGAGCTCATCAGCTGCAGATAGTCCACCACGATCAGGCCGAGCTTTCCCTGCTGCCGGTGCAGCCTGCGCACGCGCGCGCGCAGATCGAGCGAGGAAAGCCCCGGGGTCTCGTCAATGAATATCGGCGCATCGTTCAGCTTGCCCAGCGCATGCGTGAGCCTTCCCCAGTCATCATCCCCCAGCCTTCCCGAACGCATGACCTGCTGGTCGAGCTTGCCGACAGACCCCAGCATGCGCATCACGAGCTGGGCGCCCCCCATCTCCATGCTGAAGATCGCCACCGGAAGCTTGCTGTCCAGCGCGACATTCTCCGCGATGTTGATCGAAAAGGCCGTCTTGCCCATGCTGGGCCTTCCTGCCACGATCACGAGATCGCCTGGCTGCAGGCCGGAAGTCATCCTGTCGAGATCGACGAAGCCCGTCGGCGTGCCGGTCACATCGCTGCTGTCTTCGCGTCCGTAAAGCGTCTCTATGCGTTCGACCACCTGGGTCAGCAGCGGCGGCATCGCCATGAATCCGGACTTTCCCTTGGCGCCCGACTCGGCGATCTCGAACACCTTGCCTTCGGCCTCGTCGAGCAGTTGCGCGGCATCGCGCCCCGTCGGATTGTAGGCGCTGGCTGCGATGTCGGTGCCCACTTCGGCCAGCTTGCGCATGATGGAGCGCTCGCGCACGATCTCGCCGTAGCGCCGCACGTTGGCTGCGGAAGGCACGTTCTGCACCAGACTCCCGAGGTATGCAAGCCCGCCCGCCTTCTCGAGCTCGCTGCTGTTTTCAAGCGCCTCGGCGACGGTGATCACATCCACAGGCTTGGCCTGCTCGCTCATCTTCACGATCTGGCGGTAGATCAGGCGATGCTCGCGACGGTAGAAATCTTCTTCGGTGATGAGGTCGCTGATTCTGTCCAGTGCAGAGGATTCCAGCATCAGCCCGCCGAGCACCGATTGCTCGGCCTCCACGGAATGCGGAGGCAGTTTGATCTGGTCGATTTGCACATCTGGACTGTTTTGCATGGTGGTACCCGGAGCTTCAGAAAACGTATTTTACCTTGCCCCGCACAAAACAAAAAAGGACTGTTTCCAGTCCTTAATTTGTTTTCTTCGCAATAAACAGTATTACTGTTCTCCGAGCACCGAGACCGTGATGTTTGCCGCGACATCGGTGTGCAGCTGCACGCTCACCGGATGATCGCCCACGCTCTTCAGGTGGCCTTCGGCCATGCGCACCTGCGCCTTGTCGATCTCGAAACCCAGCTCAACAAGCGCGGTCGCGATGTCCGCATTGGTGACCGAACCGAACAGACGGCCATCTACCCCTGCCTTCTGGGTGATCTGAACCGTGAGACCCTCGAGCTTTTCTCCCTTGGATTGCGCATCGGCAAGCTTCGCCTGTGCTGCTGCGACGATATCAGCGCGGCGTGCCTCGAATTCGGCTATGTTGGCATCCGTCGCGCGCTTGGCCATGCCTTGCGGTATCAGGAAGTTGCGCGCATAGCCGTTCTTGACCTTGACTACGTCACCCAGTTGACCCAGGTTGATTACTTTTTCCATCAGAATTATTTGCATGAAATGCTCCTAGTGCAAATCAGTGTAAGGCAGCAAGGCCAGGAAACGCGCGCGCTTCACGGCAGTGCTCAACTGGCGCTGGTAGCGCGTCTTGGTGCCTGTGATGCGAGCCGGAATCAGCTTGCCGTTTTCGGAGATGAATTCCTTCAGGATATTCACGTCCTTGTAATCCACTTCCGCGATCTTCTCGACCGTGAAGCGGCAGAACTTGCGGCGCTTGAACAGGTTGTTGCGAGAAAAACGCTTCTTCTTGTCATCGGTGCTTTTGCTTGATGGACGAGCCATGATATTCCCTTCGATATATATGTGCGATTAGGCTTCTACGCTTTCATCCCTGCCCTGTGGAAGATCCTCGCTCAGCACGGAACGGGACTTCTCTTCCTTCATCATTGCGGAAGGAACAGTGACGGCCGCCTTGGTCTTGACGGTCAGATGGCGCAGGACTGCATCGTTGAAGCGGAACGCATGCTCGAGCTCATCCAGCGTTTCCTGGTTGCATTCGATGTTCATCAGCACATAGTGTGCCTTGTGTATCTTCTGGATGGCGTAGGCCAGTTGGCGGCGGCCCCAGTCTTCCAGACGATGAATCTGACCTCCCTTGGAAGTCACCAGCGTGCGATAGCGCTCGATCATCGCGGGTACCTGTTCGCTCTGATCGGGATGCACGATAAACACGATTTCATAATGTCGCATTACATCTCCTTGTGGTTTAAAGCCCCCCGACATGAAGGACGGTGGAGCAAGGTTGCAAGCCATAGTCGGCTTTGCAGGGGCGCGGATTATAACGGAATATACGGAATCGTCAAGCAAAATCCGGATTTCGTGCGACAATGCGTCATGCGAACGACAAAGAAATCCGGCAGCGAACCTGTCCGAAACAGCATTCCGCTCCAGTCCGAAAAAAAGCCTGGCAGCACTGTCTCCGAGCGCTGGCTGCTGTATTGCCGCGCCGGCTTTGAGAAGGACTGCGCGGAAGAAGCGCTGAACCAGGCCAGGATGCAGCGCCCCATCCTGGCCGAGCAACCCGCGCTCGTTGCAGACACCGGCCATGTTGTCGTCGCGCTGAACGGGCAGACTCTCACGCACCGCGATCTGATATTCGCGAGGCAGTTGGTCCGCATGCACAGCCTGATCGGGGAACTGCCCGAACGAGATCGTTTGACGCCGATACTCGAAGCGCTCCCGCAAGGCAACTTCGGCGCGATCTGGCTTGAAGTGCCGGACACCAACGAAGGCAAGGCGCTTTCGTCCTTCACCCGGCGATTTCAGCCGCTGCTGGAAGCCGCGCTCAGGGAACAGGGACTTCTGATCGACGACAGACATCTGCCGCGATTGCATGTCTTCTTTCCCGACAAGTCCACGGCAATCACGGGCACGAGCGATCCTTTCAACAGCTCTCCCTTCATGATGGGCATCAACCGCCAGTCCATGCCCCCGGACGCGCCCAGCCGCTCGACGCTGAAACTCGCGGAAGCGATCGATGTCTTCATGGACAAGGCGGAACAGAAAAGGCTGTTGCGATCCGGCATGACCGCGGTCGATCTGGGTGCCGCGCCCGGCGGATGGACCTGGCAGATGGTAAAGAGAGGAATACGCGTGACTGCGGTGGACAACGGTCCGATGAAAGGCTCGATGGCGAGACATCCGCTGGTCGAACACCTGAAGCAGGACGGCTTCCGCTTTGCGCCGCGCAAGGCAGCAGACTGGCTGATCTGCGACATGATCGAGAAACCCGCCCGAGTATCCGAGCTCGTCGGCAACTGGATTGCGCATGGCTGGTGCAGGCATGCGATCTTCAACCTCAAGCTGCCGATGAAGCAGCGCGTGGCGGCGGCCAGCGCCGCGCTGGACGGCATCCGTGCCAGGCTGGAAATGGAAGGCATCAACTACAAGATGATCGCCAGGCAGCTCTACCACGACCGGGAAGAGATCACGGTCTTCCTCACGCGCACCAGGCACTGACCCCTCAACCCGACCGGGAACGACATGAACAGTACATCGCGCAGCGGCCTGATCGCCGTCTTCTTCACCATCTGCATCTGGGCAGGCTTCATCCTGGTCAGCCGCCATGGGGGAAAGGGGATATTGACAGGCTGGGATGTGACCGCGTTGCGCTTCGGCGTGGGCGCGCTGATCGCGATCTTCTTTCTGCCGCGCGTGACCCTGCCACCGCTCAAGGTGGTCCTGCTGTTCTCGCTTTTCGGCGGCGTGGGCTATGCCGTCGCGGTGTATGTCGCCTTCCGCATGGCGCCTGCAGCCCATGCTGCGGTACTGTTGCCCGGTGCATTGCCGTTCACCACGGCGCTGATCGCCTGGCTTTGGCTCAGGCACAAGCCTACTCCTTCGCAGCGCGCCGCGCTGGCGCTGGTTTTCACGGGCATCGCGCTGACCGCCACCGACACGCTCTCGCGCGGATCACATCTGACCGGCATGCAGATGCTGGGCGACCTGCTGTTTCTTTGCGGATCATCCTCGTGGGCGATCTTCACGCTGCTGCTGCGACGCCATCCTGTGCCTCCGCTGACCGCAGCGGTGAGCACGACGCTGGGCAGCGCAATCCTGTATCTTCCTGCCTGGTGGCTGTTTTTGCCCAGCACGCTTAGCAAGGCTCCCATTTCCGAGATCGCGATGCAGGCGATCTATCAGGGCATTCTGGTCGTATTCGTCGCGATGATGCTCTACGCTTTTGCAGTAAAAAAACTCGGCCCGCAGACGGTGACGCTTTTGATGGCTGTCGTACCGGGACTGGCTGCGCTGGCGGCGGTACCTGTTTTGAATGAGCCGCTATCCCTGCTCACGCTGGCTGGCTTGGGAGCGGTCACTCTGGGCGCGCTGCTGGGCGCAAAACCTTCAGGTTGAAAGGGGTGGCGGCGCTTCGTGCAATCCCGCCTTTTCGGCATCACCCTCGGGCGGGACAGCCTTGCGGCGCGGAACCATGTCGGAATCGAGCAGACGCTCTATGCGCGCAAACACCTCGAAGCGCGAAAAAGGCTTCTTCATGAAATCGTCGGCGCCGATGCGGCTGCCGAAGAAAAGCTCGGTCGCCTGCTCGTTGCCGCTGATCATGATGACGGGTATGTGGCGTGTCTCAGGGTCGCGGCGCAACGTCCGCAACACCGAAAAGCCGTTGGCGCCTGGCAGGATGATGTCGAGAAAGATCAGATCGGGCTTTTCCGCGCGCGCAAGGTCTATCGCAGCATCGGCATCCAATGCCTCGAAGGTGATGAAGCCCGCCGAGCGCAATATCTTCTTCAGGGCGAACACCACGGTGCGCGAATCGTCGACGATCAGCGCACGCGTTTCATCCCTTGCATTCTGCCGCTTCCTCTTCCTGCGCTCGTTGATGATTGGAGGCGCCTCTTCAATGCCGGGTTGCGGGGCAGCCTTGCCAAAAAGCGACCGTATACTATCGAAGATTCCCACGATTTCCCTTTCAATTGCATTCAAGGCAAAAGATACCGCGACGGAACAACCACACTGCGACGGCGATTTCACGCTGCCCGCCTGACGGCAGGCAGCTGATTCTAACCGATAACACTGCCGGTTCGGGCTTCAATGCAATTTCACCTGCGGATCTATGCCACGGCGCAGAAAATGCAGCAACGTGATAAGCACCGCCCGTGGCCATCCGTAAAGTGCTGCCTGATGCATCTTGTAGAGCATGAGATAGACGAGCCGCGCAATCAGGCCGGAGATCATCATGGAGCCCGCGATTCCACCCATCAGATTGCCGACCGTGCTGTATTTTCCCAACGCGACGAGCGAGCCGAAATCCGTGTAGGTGTATTCGAGCGGCGGCTTATCCCTGATGCGCCGCGCAAGCGTTCTGGAAAGAATCGAGGCCTGCTGGTGCGCCGCCTGCGCGCGCGGCGGAACATTGTTCCCCATCTCGTCCATCGGGCATGCCGCGCAGTCTCCAATCGCAAAGATGTCATCGTCGCGCGTGCACTGCAGGGTGCGCCTGACCACCAGCTGGTCCATGCGATTGGTCTCAAGCCCTGCGATATCCTTAAGAAATGCAGGCGCCTTGATGCCCGCCGCCCAAACCTTGATTGCCGCCGGAATCACGATGCCCGATGCGGACACGATGCCTCGCTCGCTGACTTCCACGACGCGCTGATTGACGTGAACCGCAACGCCCAGGCGGTTCAGCTCGCGCATCACCGCATTGGAAAGGCTCAAAGGAAGCGCAGGCAGGATATTGGGCCCTGCCTCCACGATGTGCATCCTGATGTCCTTTGCAGGATCTATCGTGTCGAGGCCATAGGCCGAGACCAGCCTCGTGACATGGTGCAGCTGCGCTGCAAGTTCGACGCCGGTCGCTCCTGCGCCCACGATCGCGACATCCAGTTGCCCTGGCTCGATCGGCCTGTCCTGGGTGTGCGCGCGCAGCATGCTGTTCAACAGATTCTGCTGGAAGCGTTCCGCCTGTTCCGTGCTGTCAAGGAAGAGGCAATGCTGCTGCACCCCGGGAATGCCGAAGTCGTTGCTCAGGCTGCCGACCGCGAACACCAGCGTGTCATAACAAAAGCGCCGCTCCGGAATGATCTCTACCCCCGCATCGTCCAGGGTAGGCGCAAGCAGCACTTCCTTGCGCTCCCGGTCCAGCCCCACCACGCGCCCAAGGCGGTATCGAAAATGATTCCATCGCGCCTGCGCCAGATATTCCAGCTCGTCCTCGGACGAATCCAGTGTGCCTGCCGCGACTTCGTGCAGCAAGGGCTTCCAGATATGAGTGCGGCTCGCGTCTATCAGCGTGATCTCAGCCAACCCCTTTTTTCCAAGCTTTTTGCCCAGCTGGGTCGCCAATTCAAGGCCTGCAGCGCCTCCGCCTGCGATGATGATATGGTGTAACTTGCCCATGCAGCACCTCTTTCATGAACCCTGCGCATCCAGCCTTGCTATGAAGCATTGCAGCTCCGAGGCCAGAGGCGCTTCGATCCTGAGCTCCTCTCCGGTCAGCGGATGGTTGAATGCTATGCTCTGTGCATGCAGGAACATGCGCTTCAGACCCTGTTTCGCCAGCTCCCTGTTGCGCGCAAAATCGCCGTACTTGTCGTCGCCTGCGATCGGAAACCCCAGGTGGGAGAGATGAACGCGTATCTGGTGGGTGCGTCCGGTTTTGAGCTCCGCCTCGAGCAGACTATAGCCCGGCCAGCTCTTCTGCAGCGTGAAGATGGTGTGCGAGGCCTGCCCGCCCTCCTTCACCATCACGCGCTTCTCTCCCTCTTTCGTGTCGTATTTGTATAGCGGCAGCCTGACATGCTGACGCGCATTGTTCCATTGCCCCAGCACCAGCGCAAGATAGCGCTTGTCGCTTTTTCCTTCGCGCATGATTTCGTGCATCGCGGTCAATGCGGAGCGCTTCTTGGCGAGCAGCAGCACGCCAGATGTTTCCCTATCCAGCCTGTGAACGAGCTCCAGGAATTTTGCCTGCGGGCGGGCATTGCGCATCTGCTCGATCACGCCGAAGCTTACCCCGCTGCCGCCATGCACCGCGATTCCCGCCGGCTTGTTCACCGCCAGCAGTGCATCGTCCTCATAGATAACCGGCAACTCGACTGCGGGTATGTAGACCTCCAGAACTTCATCCTGCCTTGCCACGCGCACGGGCGGGATGCGCAGCATATCTCCCAACTTCAGCCTGTAGGTCTGGTCGACGCGTTTCTTGTTCACGCGCACTTCTCCGCGCAACATCCGGTAAATGTGGCTTTTCGGCACGCCTTTGAGGTGCCGGAACAGGAAATTATCGATGCGCTGGGCATCCCCGCTCTCGTCTATCTCAAGAAATGTGACTGATTCTTTGCTTAAACCGTTCATTTTGCTTATACTTCGCCGTTCGCGCGTTTTTGGCTGCAACAAGGGACATCCCTGCCGCATCTGACATGCAAGGATTCAGATCGAGGGCGCAAGGCGCCATACAGCACACCGCGACCCGGTTAATATCGCTCACCGGAACCAGCAGCGATAGTAATTGATTTACGCGCTCAAAGCACCTGTGGGATTTTGTGGCGGGGCAAAAAATCGCAAATGGCTGAAGCTCGCATGCGCAAGGACGCCTGCAAGGAACGCCTCAAAAGCGACTCAATACCCGGCCACCTGAGACAATTTTAGACCAGCTACATGATGAGAACCCAATTGACCTACTATCGTCAGCCGTTATTCTCGCACGCCTAACCGTGTGTAGCTCGCGTCTTCCCGTGTCAGAGCGCGGGGGACAACATATATGAAACGCATGCTATTCAATGCGACACAGCCGGAAGAACTCCGTGTCGCCATTGTCGATGGCCAGAAACTGATCGACCTCGACATTGAAATCGCCGGCAAGGAACAACGCAAGAGCAACATCTACAAGGCCGTCATCACCCGCATCGAACCCAGCCTCGAGGCCTGTTTTGTCGAATATGGAGGAAACCGTCACGGCTTCCTTCCCTTCAAGGAAATATCCCCGCAGTTCTACCAGCAAGGTTGCGGAAACCGCCCGACCATCAAGGAAGCATTGCGCGAAGGCCAGGAGCTGCTGGTCCAGGTCGAAAAGGATGAGCGCGGAAACAAGGGCGCTGCGCTGACCACCTTCATCAGCCTGGCCGGCCGCTACATCGTGCTGATGCCCAACAACCCGAACGGGGGCGGCGTCTCTCGCCGCATCGAGGGAGACGAACGCACCGAGCTGCGCGAAGTGCTCTCCCATCTTGAAGTGCCGGCTGGCATGAGCATCATCGCTCGCACTGCAGGGATAGGCCGCAACGAGGAAGAGCTGCAGTGGGATCTGAATTACCTGATCCAGCTGTGGAACGCGATCGCGGATGCGGCAGAGACCGAAAAGGCGCCTTCGCTGATCTATCTGGAAAGCAGCCTCGTGGTGCGCGCAATCCGCGACTACTTCAATCCGGAAATCGGCGAGATCCTGATCGACACCGACGAGGTTTACCAGCAGGCTCATGCTTTCATGAGCACGGTGATGCCTGACAACGTGAACCGCATCAAGCGCTATGTGGACGACGTGCCGCTGTTTTCACGCTTCCAGATCGAACACCAGATCGAATCCGCGCATTCCCGCGAAGTGCGCCTGCCTTCGGGCGGCGCCATTGTCATCGACCACACCGAAGCGCTGACTGCGATCGACATCAACTCCGCCCGCGCAACCCGTGGCTCGGACATCGAAACCACCGCGTTCAACACCAATCTCGAGGCTGCAGAAGAGATCGCACGCCAGATGCGTTTGCGCGACCTGGGTGGCCTCATCGTGATCGACTTCATCGACATGGAGAGCAGCAAGAACCAGCGCGACGTGGAAAACCGCCTGCGCGACTCGCTACGCTTCGACCGCGCCCGCGTGCAGACGGCCAAGATCTCGCGCTTCGGCCTGCTGGAGCTGTCGCGACAGCGCCTGCAGCCTTCGCTTGGCGAGAGCAACTACATCACCTGCCCGCGCTGCAACGGCATCGGCCACATACGCGGCACCGAGTCTTCCGCACTGCACATCCTGCGCATCATCCAGGAAGAGGCGATGAAGGACAGCAGCGCTGCGATACACGCACAGGTGCCGGTCGATGTGGCCACATTCCTGTTGAACGAGAAGCGCGCAGACTTGCACCGCATCGAATCCCGCTTGAGGGTGCCGATCACGCTGATCCCCAATCCGCATCTCGAGACCCCAAACTACAGCATCAACCGCCTGCGTCAAGATGAACTCGGCAACGAACAGCCCAGCTACACCATGGTGGAAAAACCCGAGGACCACAAGGCCGAGCCCGAATCCGCCAAGGCTGTCCGCTCCGTGGCCGTCGTCAAGGGAATCACGCCTTCAGCACCGGCACCGATGAAAACGGAACAACCCGCCGTCAAGTCACCCGGCCTGATAGGCTGGTTCAAGTCGCTGTTTGCCAGCGAACCCGCCAGTGAAACGCCTGCCGCACCTCCACCGCCGCCGCGCGTCGAGCGCAGCGAAGGCAGAAAGCGCCGCGAGCGCAGCGAACGACCAGAGCGTAACGACAGACAGGCCAAACCAGTCGAGGCCTCGGCTGAGAAACCCGCGGAAGCAAAGCAGCCCAGGCCGCCGCGCCCGCCCAAAAAGCCTGTTGAACCGCGCATCGCAGAGGAAAAACCCGTCATTGAAAAGACGGCCCCTCCGAACAACGAGGCCGAATCCGAAAAGACCGAGAAATCCCGCCGCCGCGGGCGCCGCGGTGGACGCCGCGAGCGCGAGAAGCGCGAATCGGGCGCTGAGGGCATGGAAACAATGCAGGAATCCGTTGCAAAGCTGAAGCCCACGGAATACATTGCGATGCCCACCCTGTCTGTCGCAGTCGCAGAGCCTGTCGCAGTTGCAGAGCCTGTCGCAGTTGCAGAGCCTGTCGCAGTTGCAGAGCCTGTCGCAGTTGCAGAGCCTGTCGCAGTTGCAGAGCCTGTCGCAGTTGCAGAGCCTGTCGCAGTTGCAGAGCCTGTCGCGGTCGCAGAGCCTGTCGCGGTTGCGGCGGCGATGCCCACCCTTCAGGAGCAGCTCGAAATAGAGGGCCTGATGCAGATCGAGACGGCACCGGAGAAGATCGCGACCGCAGTCGATACGCCTGTCAGACCGCAGCCGGTGATCCGCCGTCGCGCGCGACAGCTCGAGGTATATGTCGAGAACGAACCGCTGGTTCAGGTCGAAACCCAGAACCCACAGGCATAGCCCTTGAAATGAACCGCACGGGAAGCCGTGCGGTTTTTTTACGCCCGCAATTCAGAGATGGGTTTTCTGGATATGTTGCAGCAACCCATCTGCCGCGTCTTCCACCATGTCCAGCACGCGCTCGAAGCCCGCTTCCCCGCCATAATACGGATCGGGCACTTCGCGCTCCCTGTGATGCCGCGCATAATCGAGGAACAGCCCGGGATGGCTCCTGATATCTCGCGGGGCAAGATAGCGCAATATCGCAAGATTTGCACAGTCCATCGCCAGCACATAGTCGAAGCTTTCCAGGTCTTCGCGCACCACCTGCCGCCCGCGCAGACCGCTCATTTCATAACCGCGCTGCGCTGCCGCCCGCTGGGTACGCGGATCGGGCGCATGACCTACGTGATAATCGTGCGTCCCCGCCGAGTCGATCAGGATGGACTCCGCGAGCCCTGCATTCTCTACATAATGGCGGAACACCGCCTCCGCGGTGGGGGAGCGGCATATGTTGCCCATGCAGACGAAGAGCACTTTGACTTTGGATTTCATGATGATCAGATGCGGAGATTATGAGCGGTCCAGGCGAAAATCCGCCCGGACACGGATGGAATGATTCTACCCCAGGAGAAGGTCAAGGGACCGGCTTGCACCGGTCCTTTTTACAGCCTTACAGCCTGCCGATCACCGGCAGCTCGCCCACCAGGGGCCTGATGTAATCCATCCATGCAGATGTCACATCGTTGTTTGACGCACTGATGTATTCGTCATTCATGCTGGTCGCCTCCCTGGCCACAGAGGAAAGCGGCGTGATGAAGCATTCGCTGACGTAGGGTTTGCTCGACAGGCGTCTGATCGACACCGACCCCGGAGAGCCTGTGGTGGCTGCATGTTCCACCGCATAGCCTCCCACCTCGCGCGCCTCCTTGGCATCGACAGGCGAGATGATGGTCGGGAAGGAACGCTGCAGATAACCGAAGGTATCCGCGCGCACGCGCACCTTCTGGCCAGGGAAGGCTTCCTTGACCAGCGCCGCAAGCGTGTCGCCCAACGCGCCGCTGCCGGAGAGCTGGATGTTGCCGTGCGAGTCGCGCTCGCCGGAAGTCGATATCGGATTGCCATCCTTGTCCGTGATGCCTTCAGAGACCGCGATCACGCAGCGGCCATATTTCGCCATCACGTCTCGCACGTCCTGCTGGAAGGAACCCACGTTGAAAACGCGCTCAGGCAGGTAGATCAGGTGGGGGCCGTCGCCTTCTGCCTGGCGCGCAAGAGCCGAGGCCGCAGTCAAAAATCCTGCACTGCGACCCATCACCACGTTGATCTTGATGCCGGAAAGCGCATAGTTGTCCCTGTCGTCCCCCATGAAGGCGAGCGCCACGAAGCGCGCTGCAGATGCAAAGCCCGGGCAGTGGTCCGTCACCTTGAGGTCGTTGTCTATGGTTTTCGGAATGTGCACGGTGCAGAAGTCGTAGCTGGCGTCCTTGGCCATCTCGGCGATGATGTGCGCGGTCTCTGCAGAATCGTTGCCGCCTATGTAGAAGAAGAAGCGCACGTCGTTCTTCTTGAAAACCTCGAACACCTTCTCGCATTCCGCACGACCCGGTTTCAGGCGCACCGAACCCAGCGCCGCTGCAGGCGTGTTCGCGACAAGCTCGAGCTGTTCCAGGCTCTGCGTGGAAAGGTCGATGAAGTCCTCCTTCATGACACCCGCTATGCCATGGCGCGCACCCAGGATACCGGTAATATTGGACTGCTTCCTGGCCGCCAGTACGGCGCCGACAAGCGATTGATTGATGACGGCCGTCGGGCCGCCCGATTGTCCAATGACCATTTTACCGACCAGTTGTGTTGCCATAGCTTCATCTCCTCCAAGTCAAGTTATAAAAAATTAACTGCACAGGGTTCAGCGACAGCAGACAGCATCGCTTATAATTGCGCAACTTTCAACTTTAATTTCAGGAAAACACCCATGAGTCTTTTAAACGTCCGACCCGGCGACAAGCTGCCGCGCGAATGCAATGTCATCATTGAAATTCCCAAACATGCAGATCCTGTAAAGTACGAGGTCGACAAGGAATCCGGCGTGCTGGTGGTGGACCGTTTCATCAGCTCCCTGATGCGCTATCCATGCAATTACGGCTTCATCCCGGAGACGATCGCGGACGACGGCGATCCGGTGGACGTGCTGGTCATCACGCCCTTCCCCATCGTGCACGGCGCGATCATTCCCTGCCGCCCGGTCGGCATGCTTAACATGTCCGACGAAGGCGGGGAGGATGCCAAGATTATCGCCGTGCCGACGGACAAGCTGACCCCGCTCTATCACGAGATCAGGACCTATGAGGATCTGCCCAACATCACGCTGGAGCAGATCAAGCACTTCTTCGAGCTCTACAAGGCGCTGGAACCCGGAAAGTGGGTCAAGATCAACGGCTGGGCGGGCGTCGACGCCGCCCATGCCGAGATCATGAACGGCCTGGAGGCCTACAGGAATTCCGCAAAACGATGACTGCGCAGATCATAGACGGCAAGGCCATCGCGCAACAGGTTCGCCTCGAATGGAAGGCGCGCGCTGACAGGTTGATCGCGCGCGGAATAACGCCCGGCATGGCAGTGATCATCGTCGGCAACGATCCGGCATCCAGAGTCTATGTCGCGAACAAGGTAAAGGCATGCAATGACCTCGGGCTCTATTCGGTCCACGTCGAACTGCCGGAAGACGCGACGGAAGCGGAGCTGCTTGCCAAAGTGAATGATCTGAACAACGACCCGAAGATACACGGCATACTGGTTCAGCTGCCGCTGCCCAGGCATCTCGATGCGCACAAGGTTATCGAGGCGATCAACCCGGACAAGGACGTGGACGGATTCCACGAAAAGAACGTCGGCGCCCTGGTCACGGGCGAGACGCCATTCCCTTCCTGCACGCCCTATGGCGTGATGGTGATGCTGGAAAAAACCGGTATCAGCATCGAAGGCAAGCACGCCGTGGTGGTGGGTCGCAGCAACATCGTAGGCAAGCCGATGGCGCTGCTGCTGCTGCAAAAAAACGCCACAGTGACCATCTGCACATCGAAGACCACAGACCTTGCGAAGCACACGAGGGATGCCGACATCCTGATCGCCGCAGTCGGAAAGCCCGAGTTCATCAAGAAGGACATGGTGAAACCGGGTGCCGTGGTGATCGACGTGGGCATCAACCGTAACAGCGAAGGCAAACTCGTGGGCGACGTGGATTTTCAGAACGTGAAGGAAGTCGCGGGCTACATCACGCCAGTGCCGGGCGGCGTGGGCCCTATGACCATCGCAATGCTGATCGCAAATACCGTGAGGGCTGCGGAAAGGCTGTCCGGCCTGAATGGATAACGGCATGACGAAACAGTATCGCCCGACAAGAAGATGGGTGCAGTTTGCCGTTTTGCTGCTCTTCGCGCTGATCCCCGCCACCGGGCTATTCCGCATAGACCTGGCATCGGCGAGCTTCTCGATTTTGGGCCACCAGATCTGGTGGTCCAGCTTTACGCTGATCACGGGCCTTACGCTCATCATCGCAACCGCGCCGGTGCTCACCTACAACACCATAGGCACGCTCTGGTGCGGCTGGGCATGCCCGCAAAACCTGCTCTCCGAATGGGCGAACAACCTCACTCACAAACTGCTTGGCAAGCGCGCAAACGTGGAGGTGGACGGCGAAGGGCTGATCGTCGCGGAGAAAAAGAACAAATTCATGAACTGGGCCATACTGGGCACGAGCTTCCTCGCCGCATCCGTCGTGCTCTCGCTGATTCCATTCCTGTTCTTCTACACGCCCAAAGAAACATGGGAAATCATCACGCTTTCGGACCGTGAAAAACTTTCTCCATTCCTGCTATATCTTTTTTCGGTATTCCTGATCTTCATCGACATTGCGGCAGTGCGCTATTTCTTCTGCGACTATGCCTGCTTCTACCGCATGGGACAGAGGATGTTCGGCACCAAAGATGCGCTGCATGTGACCTACGATGCCAGCCGTTCGGCAGACTGCGCAAAGTGCAACTACTGCGCGACCGTGTGCATCACGAAAATCAAGCCCACGAAAATCGCTGCTCACGACATCTGCATCAACTGCGGCGAATGCATAGACGCCTGCAACCGCCTTCACCAGAAGACCGGCACGCAAGGCCTGCTCGATTTCAGGCTTAATGCCAGATCAAAGAGCTGGCACGGGAAAACCATGGCCGTGCTGGGAAAGGCCAACCGGCTCGTCACCATGCTGCTTCTGGCCGGGATAGCCATGACCGCTTGGGGAATTGCGACGCAGCCAAAACCCGAGGAAAAAATACCGCTTGCGGTACTGCAGAAGGCGCATGAAGTCGCCCAGATCTGCAGCGCGCAATGCACGAAAGAGGAAACCGCCTGCAAAAACCGTGACATGGAAGGCTGTTATCGCGCGGCTGCCTGCCGCTGCCAATGCACGCTGGAGCATGATCCCGCCAACGGCAGCGAATTGAGGCAATGCGTTGCGAGGAATCTCGAACACGCAGAAGCAGAGCACATGAAGCACAAGCCCTAGCAAGGCACTGATTTATTCCTCTTCCCCGAAAAAGCGGGGGAACCAGTGCCTCTGTATAACTGGGTTCCCGCCTGTGCGGGAACGACAAAACCGAAGAAATCTGTGTCTCCCTAGCAAGACAATTGCCGGCATCGGCATTCCCGTTTACCATGGCGCAGTCCCGTCGAAGACGAGTTTCAGACAGACTCCTAACAGGAAGAATCCCATTTCGATTCACCATGGACAAACCGGTCACCAGCGACGAACACCCCGAAGCACTTTCCCGGAAGCCTGAACATATCCCGGAAGGGCGCAATGGTGGAAACGCCAAAGAGCGCATCCGTGCGATCATCGAGGCCATACGCCTCCCGCTTGCATTGACCGATGCAAATGAAAACATCATCCACCTCAACCGGTCATTCACCGATCTGATCGGTTACACTGAAGGCGACATCGCCGATCTTGCGGGCTTGCGCGCCCTAGCCTATCCCGACTCACAATACCGGAAATGGGTGGTCGATGCCTGGCAAAAAAAAGTCGACCAAGCGGAATCAACAGGAATGCCCCTAGACACCCTGGAAACCGCAATCGTCTGCAAGGATGGCATGACGCGCACCTTCCTGATCAGTTCGACTCCACTGCAGCAGAGCCTTGAAGGACTCCACCTCATCGCGTTCTACGACATCACCGAGCACTACGACATGATTCAGGCGCTGCGCTTCAGGCAGATAGGCCTTGATCGCGCAGGCGAAAACATACTCTGGATAGACAGCGATGGCCGCATCCTTGACGCCAACGAAACCGCCTGCAACAAGCTGGGCTATACCCGGAAGGAAATGAGTCACCTGACGGTCGCAGACCTCGATCCATTCTTCCCTTTCGAAACCTGGCCGGAGCACTGGCAGGACCTGAAGCGCAATGGAGTCGTACGGCTGGAATCGAAGCAGAGGCGCCGGGACGGTAGCATCTTCCCCACCGAGGTGATCGCCAACTTTTTCGAATACGAAGGCAGGGAATACAACTGTGCCTTGGTTGCCGACATCACCGAACGCAAGATTTCAGAGGCGCGCATTGGACGCCTTGCCAACCTCTACAAAGCGCTCATCGAAATCAATCAGGCGATTGCGCGCATGGATGATAAGGCATCGCTTTTTCCTCTCGTGTGCACGATGGCCGTGGATTTCGGCGGACTCAAGATGGCCTGGGTCGGAGAACACAATGAAACCACCGGGCTCCTGGACATCAAGTCGATCTACGGGACAGGCTCGGACTATCTGAAGAACATCGTCATATCTACCGACAGCACCCTGCCAGAAGGCAAAGGTCCTTCAGGCGTCGCCTTCCGCGAAAACCGCGCCGTCATCGTCAACGACTTCCAGACCAGCAAAATCACCGAGCTCTGGCACAAAGCAGCGACCCATTTCGACTGGCAAAGCAGCGGCGCATTCCCCATACTGCGCGGCGAAAAACCTTATGCAGTGCTGACGGTCTATCACGACCAGAAAAATGCGTTCGACGAGGAGACAACAGCGCTTCTGGAAGAAATGGTGCGCGATGTTTCATTCGCGCTGGACAGCTTCGACCGGGAAACCATGAGGCGTCGGGCACAGTCGAATCTCAATGCCAGCGAACGGCATTTCAGAGCCTATTTCGAAAGGTCCATGGTAGGCATGGCGGCGACCAGCGCATCCAAGGGGATGCTCGAGGTCAACGATGCGCTTTGCAAGATGCTGGGTTATTCGAAGGAAGAGCTGATGGGCAAGACCTGGACCGAGCTCACCCACAGGGACGACCTCGAAGTGAACGAAGACCTGTTCGGTCGCGTCTTGCGAGGCGCGCTCGAGGAATACGAACTTGACAAGCGCTTCGTCAGAAAGGACGGAGAGATCGTCTATGTGCATATCGCCGTTCGCGCAGTGCGAAACGACCAGGGCGAGGTCGATTACTTCGTGGCGATCATCAACGATGTGACCGATGCCAGGAACAAGCAGCGCGAGCTCGAACAGCTCGCCCACTACGACAAGCTGACAGGACTGCCGAACAGGGCGCTGCTGAACGACCGCCTCGAGATGGGACTTGCGCAGGCCAAGCGGGCAGGCGGCAATCTGGCGGTCTGCTTCATGGACCTCGACGGATTCAAGCCCGTGAACGACACATTTGGCCACGAAACAGGCGATGCGCTTCTGGTCGAAATCGCAAGGAGAATAATGGCCATCTCGCGCGCCACAGATACCGTGGCGCGCCTGGGCGGTGACGAATTCGTGCTGCTTTTACCCGAGATCTCCGGAGAAGAGGAATGCCGACACATGCTGGAAAGGATCATGGAAACGGTGAAACAGCCTCTCGATGTGAACGGCCACGAAATACGGATATCGGCAAGCATAGGCATCGCGATCTATCCCGAAGACGTCACAGACGGAGAGAGCCTGATAAGGCATGCAGACCAGGCGATGTACATCGCCAAGCAGATGGGGCGCAACCGCATGCACTTCTTCGATGCAGCCTTTGATCAGCAAGCGCAGATCCGCTCGGAGGGCCTCTCAAGAGTCGCGATGGCGCTGGAGCAAGGCGAGCTTATTCTCTACTACCAGCCCAAGGTCAACATGCAAAGCGGCCAGGTCGTGGGCATGGAAGCGCTGATCCGCTGGCTGCACCCTCAGCGCGGTCTGATCCCGCCAGGTGAATTCCTGCCGATGATCGAAAACAGCGATTTCGAGATCCGGCTTTCCGAATGGGTGATCACAACCGCGATGACTCAGCTTGCCCAGTGGCAGGCAGAAGGAGTTCATTTCACCGTCAGCGTGAATCTGCCGGGCCGCCATCTCCAGTCGCACGGATTCATCGAGTTCGTCGCGTCAGCCGTTGCAAGGCACCAGGACATGGACGCAACTTGCTTCGAATTCGAGGTGCTCGAGACGGCGGCGATCGGAGACATGGGCACTGCGATACTGAAGATGCAGGGCTGCATCGCGCAGGGCATACATTTTTCCATCGACGACTTCGGCACCGGATATGCATCGCTCGCCTATCTGAGAAGGCTACCGGCGCGCACGATCAAGATAGACCAGGTATTCGTGCGCGACATGCTTGAAGATGAAGAAGACCTGTCCATCGTCGAGGGCGTGATCAGCCTTGCGCGCACATTCAAGAAGGAAGTGATCGCAGAAGGTGTGGAGAGCATTGGGCAAGGCTTGCAGCTCTTGAGTTTCGGTTGCAGGCTCGCACAGGGCTATGGAATTGCAAGACCCATGGAGGCGAAGCTCGTATCCGACTGGGTCAGAAACTATCAGCCCCCACCTGAATGGCGCAGCGGCTGAACGCCTCTTCCCAGGATCAACGGCGCATTCTGGAAAAATGCCTGTCCGCAATGGCTTTCTGTTCTGGCGTCAACGCAGCGTATAGCTGCTTCAGCGCCTGATCCATGTTCTCGAAATTCACCAGCCGCTTCTTCATCAGTTCGATATGTCTGTCGAAACGTTGAGGCGCCGTCTCTACCGGCTCGCGCATCGCGGCCTCCATCTGATCCCTCATTTCCTTGACGTTACTCCTGGTTTTCTCTGCATAAGCCGACCACGCCTGCTCCTGATCGCCCGTGATCCTGAGCTCCTCCTTCAGCCGCGCAAGTCTCTGATCCACCTTTGCGACAGGGTCCTGATGCGGCCGAGACGCGGTTTGACTGGAGGACATCTGGTCGGCAAAAGCGGGTGCCATCGCGCCCGCGCCCAAAAGTGCGGTCAAAATTATGAACTGCATTTTTCTCATCTGCGACTCCTCAAGCATTTAATAGGATATACTCTTTTTCATCAAGGCTTCCGAAGACGGTCAGTCGTCATCCATGCCGCCGAATCCGCCGTCGTCAAAGCCACCGAAACCATCTTCCATACCGCCGAATCCGCCGAATTCGAAGCCAGGCACGGGCGGATAGGCAGGCCCATAGGCAGGCATAGTCCCATACCCATAGGGGACCATCATGCCATTGCATCCGGCCAGAACAAGCAGGACGCCCAACCACAGGATTCTTTTCATTTTTCACCTCCCTGCCAGCACACAGTGTGCCTCATCATGACACGCCGGCAGATGCCGATCACATTAATTTTTATTAATTGCTGTCGCCTCACGCAAATGATCAAATATGAACACTATGTCGGGTTTGACTGAAATTCCGACTGGAGTTCCATCGACTTCCGGCTGATGCGCGATTCCGTGCGAGGCCGGACGAAGACCATGTCTTTCCCATCTGCAACGGAGGCGACCATGTCTGAAAACACGCAACGACAATTTCTCGGATTGGACAAGGAATCCCTGAAACATTCCCTCGTCAACAGGCTCATCTATTCAGTGGGGCAGGACCCCTCAATCGCTTCGGTGCGCGACTGGTTTCACGCGGTCGCCTATGCCGCGCGAGACCGCCTGATAGAGCACTGCATGGAGACGCAGCACAACTACGATCGCGAGGACAAAAAGCGCGTCTACTATCTCTCGATGGAGTTTCTGATCGGCCGCATGCTCGCCAACAGCCTGCTCAACATGGGCTGCATGGACAACTGCCGCGAAGTGATGCATGAAATGGGAATAAATTTCGATGCTGTGCGCGACATCGAGGAGGACGCGGCGCTGGGCAACGGCGGGTTGGGCCGCCTTGCCGCATGCTTTCTCGATTCGATGGCAACGCTTGGCATACCGAGCTACGGTTACGGCATCCGCTACGAATACGGCATGTTCCACCAGGACATCGAGAACGGCTCCCAGGTTGAGCGCCCGGACAACTGGCTGCGCTATGGCAACCCCTGGGAGTTTCCGAGGCCGGACCTGCTCTACAAGGTCAATTTTTACGGGCGCGTCATCCAGTGCAAGGACGATGACGACGTCTACCGCTACCGCTGGCTGGACACCACAGAAGTGATGGCGATGGCCTACGACACACCGATTCCGGGCTATGAGAACGACATGGTCAACAGCATGCGCCTATGGTCCGCCAAGGCAACGCGCGATTTCGACCTTCACTACTTCAACAGCGGCGACTACATCAAGGCGGTCGGCGACAAGAGGGAATCCGAGATACTGTCCAAGGTGCTCTACCCTGACGACACGACCACGATGGGAAAGGAACTGAGGCTCAAGCAGCAGTATTTCTTCGTCACGGCATCGTTGCAGGACATCATCGCGCGTTTTTTGATGCTTCATCAGGATTTCAGGCTTTTCCCGGACAAGGCTGCGATACAGTTGAACGACACCCACCCATCGATCTCGATACCGGAACTGATGCGTCTTTTGATCGACATCCATCATCTGGACTGGGACCTGGCATGGGACATCACGGTGCGCACCTTCTCCTACACCAACCACACGCTGATGCCCGAAGCGCTTGAGACCTGGCCTCTTGAGATGTTCGAGAAGCTGCTGCCGCGCCACATGCAGATCATCTATGAAATCAACCACCGCTTCCTGCACGATGTGATGCACAGGAGCCCGAACGATGCGGAATTGCTCACGCGCATGTCGCTGATAGACGAGGAAATGGGAAGGCGCATCAGGATGGCGCATCTCGCCATCGTCGGCAGCCACAGGGTGAACGGGGTCGCGGAGATACACACGGAGCTGATGAAAAACACCACCTTCGCCGATTTCGAGAGGACCTATCCGGGAAAGATCATCAACATCACCAACGGCATCACGCCGCGCCGCTGGGTCAACCAGGCCAACCCTTCCCTGACCCAGTTGATTTCGGAGCATATCGGAACCGGATGGAAGACGAATCTGGACGAGCTTAAAAGGCTGCTTCCACTCATCGAGGACAATGGCTTCGTTTCATCCTTCATGTCGGTCAAGCGGGCCAACAAGGAAAGGCTATGCCATCACATACGCGAGCATCTGCAGATCGAGGTCAATGCGAATTCGATGTTCGACGTGCAGATCAAGCGCATCCATGAATACAAGCGTCAGCTCCTGAACCTGCTGCACGTTATCACCCGCTACAACAGGATACGCGCGGGACAGACGGAAGGAATGATCCCGCGCACGGTGATCTTCAGCGGAAAAGCAGCACCCGGCTATGCGATCGCAAAACTCATCATCAGGCTGATCAACGATGTGGCCGAGTTCGTCAACAACGATCCTCTGATGCGCGACCTGCTCAAGGTGGTCTTCATCCCGAACTACAATGTCGCGACAGCAACCGCGATCATACCCGCAACCGACCTCTCGGAGCAGATATCCACGGCGGGGACGGAGGCCTCGGGCACGAGCAACATGAAAATGGCGCTGAACGGCGCATTGACGATAGGCACGATGGATGGTGCCAATGCGGAGATAGGCGCCGCAGTTGGCTGGGAAAACATCTTCATCTTCGGGCTGAACACAGAGGGAGCGGCCAACCTCAGGCAGCACGGCTACAACCCGTGGGCCTACCACGGCGAGAACAATGAATTGCGCCAGGCAGTGGACATGATAGGCTCCGGTTATTTTTCCCCTGAGGAACCGGAGCGCCACCGCCCCGTCTTCGACACGCTGACGCATCAGGGTGACCGCTTTCTGCTGCTCGCGGACTATGCCGCCTACATCCACTGCCAGGAAAGAGTCGATGCACTCTATGCCAACCCTTATGAATGGGCACGCAAGGCGATCATCAACATCGCTCACATGGGAAAATTCTCCAGCGACCGGAGCATACGCGAATATGCGGAAAAAATATGGAATGTCTGACCCTCAACGAAACCCTCCGGAGACCACATGAACAATCTGCTTGAGCAACTTGAATCGATGACCACGATCGTCGCCGACACGGGCGACATAGACGCAATACGACACCACCGGCCACAGGATGCCACGACCAATCCGTCGCTGCTGCTGAAGGCCGCCAGCCTTCCGGAATATGTGCCGCTGATAGTCGACGCGATCTCATGGGCAAAGTCCCGGAGCCAGGACCGCGAACAGCAGGCGTTGGATGCGATGGACAAGCTTGCCGTGGATGTCGGACTGGAGGTGCTGAAGTTCATCCCCGGTCGCATCTCCACCGAGGTGGATGCGAGGCTTTCCTTCGACACTCAGGCCACGCTCGCCAGGGCGCGCAAGCTATCCGCCCTCTACAACGAGTCCGGCATCGCCAACGATCGCGTCCTGATCAAGATCGCATCGACCTGGGAAGGCATACGCGCAGCCGAGATCCTGGAGCGCGAAGGGATACGCTGCAACCTCACGCTGCTGTTCGGCTTCGCTCAGGCGCGCGCCTCGGCCGAGGCGGGCGCAACCCTGATCTCCCCGTTTGTAGGCCGCATACTCGACTGGCACAAGGCGAAAGGCACTGCTGACTTCTCTCCTGAAAACGATCCGGGCGTGCAGTCCGTGCGGAAGATATACGCGTATTACAAGGAACATGGCTACAAGACCATCGTGATGGGCGCATCCTTCCGCAACATGGGCGAGATCGTGGCACTCGCAGGATGCGACAGACTGACCATCGCACCTGCCCTGCTCGAAGAGCTTGAAGCCACAGAAGGCATGCTTGAACGCAAACTGAAGGACGCAGGCGCGACCAGCAGGCCGCCGGCGCCGATGACCGAGGCCGAATTCAGGTGGCAGATGAACGAAGACGCGATGGCGACAGAGAAGCTTGCCGAAGGCATACGCGGATTCACCGCGGACCAGATCAGGCTGGAGAAGATGCTTATGGAAAGGCTGGGGAAAGCGTGATTCAGCGGGTAAGACCCGCGTAGATCATCAGCATCTTTTCCGGCAGATATCTGACATGGTCGACCACCATGTAGCCCCGTGCGCCGAATATCTGCGAGACATACTCGTCAGCCTTGGGATCCAGGCTGATGCAGTGCGTGTGTATGCCGTTCTTCGCTGCGGCCTTGACCGCCATCTTGGCGTCATAGGTCAGGTATTTCGTGCCCCTGACATCGATGTCCGACGGCGCGCCGTCGGTGATCAGCATCAGCAGCTTTCTGCCTGCCGGCCGTTCGTCGAGATGATGGACGGCGTGGCGTATCGCGGCGCCCATTCGCGTCGAGCGCTGCCCCGTCATGCCGGCGATCAGCGCTCTGGCTCCTTCGTCGTAAGGCTGGCCGAAATCCTTGAAGCGGAAATATTCGACGTTGTGCCGGCTCTTGGAACAGAAACCGTGGATAGCAAAGGGATCTCCCACGTCCTCTATCACGTCCGCAAACAGCACGCAAATCTGCCGGGTCAGCTCGAGTACGGTCTCTTCCTGCCCGGCTATTTTCTGGTTCGTCGAATTGGAAAGATCGAGCAGCACGAGCACCGAGATGTCGCGGTTCTTGCGCAAAGAGCGCATCATGATGCGCGTGTCCGGCTGGACGCCTGATCGCATGTCTATCAGCGCGCGTATCGCCGCATTGATGTCGACCTCGTCCCCCTCCTCCAGCTTCCTGATGCGGCGCATGCCGCTGTAGCGGATCGCATGGAGTATCTTCTCCATGCGCGATATCAGATGCGCGTTCTGTGCGACGATTTGGTCGACGATCCCGAGTTCTCCCGGCTTGGGCTTCCTTTCTCTCACCGTCACCCAGGATGCCGTTTCGGCCTGGCTGCGGTAATCCCATTCGGCATAACTGTATGCATCCTTACCTGCTGGGCCAGGCTTGCCCTCCGAGATCTCCTTGTGTTCCTCGTCCGCGCTGGCAAACTCGTTGTTTCCCATCAGGAGCTTCAACTCGAAAAAGGAAGTCGGCATCTCCTCGGCATGGGTTTCATCCTGCTGAGCCCACAAATGGCGGCTGTCATCGCGGTAGAGCGCACTCAGCCTGTCCGCATGTGCGTTGAACCTGATGTTCTTCTTCTGGAATTCCTCTGCGAGGGTCATGCCTATGCGGATGGAGACATCGCGAGTTTCCAGATTTTCAGCGGCGCCAAACAGCGACCTTCCCTGAACAATCCAGGGGTCTTCATCCCGATAGGACGGGTCGAGCAGCGCGCGCGCAAGCCGGGACAGATAGTCTCCCGCACTCCTGTCCTGCAGGGGCGTGGCTGTATGCTGATCGCGCCAGAGCTCGAGAAATCCCGGGAATTCGCGCATCAGCAAAGTCTCGACACGCGCATCCTCGATCACCGCGATCACCGCCTTCTGCCACTTGTCGAGCGTTGCATCCGCGAAGGTCTTTCCTGCATGCATGAGGTGGGCCACTGCATGGACTGCCGCCGCGCGATAGACCTCTATGCCGGCGACATCCCCGCCGAGGTCGTAATAGAAACTTGGCAGATGGATCGCACCGCGTTCTATGTAGGGCCTGTATTTTTCAAGATGGAGAAAATCCTCCTCCATCGTCTTGATGACGACATCGCGCCCGCAAACTGCAAAGAGGTAGATCGCAAGCCGGCGGTGCACCTCGGTCAGCTGCGTCTTGGATCTGTGCTCAGTCTGGTGTCCCTTGTCCCTCTTGCCGAAATACCTCTGCAGCCCGCGCGCGATGTGATGAAACGCGGAGCTCATCGCGCTTCGGAGCGCTTCCCGAAAAACGTGACCACGGCGGCCTCGAGAGCATCGCGCATGTCGGCATCGTCCGTGATGGGCGCGACCAGCGCGACGCGGCAAGCGCGCCTGGTCTCCACGCCCCTTGATATCAGCGTTCCCGCATAGATCAGCATGCGCGTGGAGATGCCTTCGTCCAGACCGTGCCCCTTCAGCTTTCGCGCCATCTTCGCGATCGACACCAGCTTTCCCGCATCTTCCCTAGATATTCCGGATTCGTGTGAGACGATTTCCTCCTCGATTGCCTGCTCGGGATAATCGAAATCGAGCGCACCGAAGCGCTGCTTGGTCGATTGCTTCAGATCCTTCATCACACTCTGGTAACCCGGATTGTACGAGATCACGAGCTGAAAATCGGGGTGAGCCTCCACAAGCTCACCCGTCTTCTCGAGCGGTAGCACGCGGCGGTTGTCCGTCAGTGGATGGATCACGACCGTGGTGTCCTGGCGCGCCTCCACGATCTCGTCGAGATAGCAGATCGCACCGTGCCGCGCCGCGATCGCAAGCGGCCCGTCCTGCCAGCGCGTGCCTTGTGAATCGAGCAGAAAGCGCCCGACCAGATCGCTTGCGGTCATGTCCTCGTTGCACGCGACGGTGATCAGGGGCTTTTTAAGTTTCCACGCCATGTATTCGATGAATCGCGTCTTTCCGCAGCCGGTCGGTCCTTTGAGCATGATGGGCATGCGCGCATCATAGGCCGCCTCATACACGGCTACTTCATCCGATACCTGCCGGTAGTATGGCTCGCGCTTGGCCATGTACTGACTGATGTTGTCTTTCATCCAATTCCCTTATAGAAATGTCCGCCCAGTTGCGGATCTAGCCGCCTATTCTCCAGAACTTGTTGCGATTCCTGTATGCCAGATACCAGGCGCCTATCGTCAGCGTCCAGGCGATGATCTTGTAGACGAGCCCGGTGAATATCAGCATGTCCAGCTGCAGGAACACGGTGAATGCGGTGAGGTTGAAGGCGATGATCATGTAGATGATGACTAGAGGCAACTTGAACATGGGCTATCCTGTATGCGAGTGTGGATTTAATAGTAAGCGGATTCAATTCGCGAGCGCAACATGAAGGTGCATCTTCCACATAAATTCCGCCACTCATTACGATCAAAAACCGCCACCAGTTACGATTGAAAGCCACCGCCTATTTGGCTGATCATCGGCCATGGACTAAACCGCTTCGCTGAAGAGCCCCCCTTCAAGGACGGTGAACAGGTCGTGGACGACTAACCTGTTCAGCAGAAACCTGTAGCCTGACGCATCAGGCTACAGACCGGTCATACACCACTTTTGACTTTATCTCATTGCGGGATTCTGATCACTGTGCCTTCTCCTCTGTCTCAATTGTTTTGTAATTGCTCATGCATCAGCTGGATAGCGCTTGTTGATGGCGTTTTCCAAAGTTCGAATTTGCCTTGTGCGATAGGCCCCAGCAAGTACTTCCCCGATAATCGCGCCAAAGTTCGAGGCCTCGACGGCCAGAATTACGCAAGGCCCCCAGTAATACAGATTGAGGTGATAATTAAAATCTTTCCCATCGTTGTATACATACATATACATATAAAAATAGGTGATACAGCGCACGAACAGTGGCGGAAGGCAGGCTAGATATTTTCCCCCTCTATCTCGGTATATCTTGGCAACTATAAATCCAGTGATAAATGGCACTAGGAAAACATCTAACATCCAGGAAAAGGTGAATGTAGATATCCCTTTGAATGTTTCAATATTGATGCCGGTAATCCAGTCCCCCAAAAAATTGAGCAGCATTCCTGCCGTCACTGCGACGAATCCGCGCTTGTAGGCTAAAGTCATGAAACCTCTCCTTATCCGATTGTTACGGCGTAACTTTACATGCAGCAGAGTTGACAAAACATGTACAGTTTGTGCAGTATTTATATGTACTGTACTGGTCACATCACCATGCCAATTGTCACCATTGACCCTCAAAACGCCACCCCCCTGACAGACCAGATCACTAATTCGATCAGGCAACAAATCAACGAAAAGACTCTTCGAGCAGGGATGCGCTTACCTTCAATACGGCTCTTTGCCGAACAACATGGAATCAGTCGCTTTACAGTAGTTCAAGCATATGATCGGCTGATCGCAATGGGCTACGTCAATTCGCGTCCGGGCTCTGGTTTCTATGTCTCAATGCCGGCTCCTGCCCAAACACTCGATTCCACTTACCAACCAGAAAGTGCAATTGACGTTGTCTGGATACTGAAAAAATCGCTGGAAGATCGGACTAGCAAGACCATGCCTGGGGCTTGGTGGCTGCCAGCCGAGTGGATGGAAGACTCCGGAATCAAAAAAAGCCTGCGCATGATCTCGCAGAAAAATGGGGAATTCTTGTCAGCATATGGTACTGCAGGCGGTTACCTGCCGTTACGCAGCCTGCTGCAAAACAAACTGTCCGCGCTCGGCATTGTTGCCAATCCATCGCAGATCATCCTGACCTCGGGGGTAACACACGCTATGGATTTAGTTACGCGGCACCTGATTCAGGCGGGCGATGCGGTATTGGTTGACGATCCAGGCTATTTCATTCTATTCGGCGGGCTGAAGTCATTTGGCGCGAAGGTAGTTGGAGTGCCTTGGAACGTGGATGGGCCAGATGTAGCCAGACTTGAAGCGTTGATCATCGAACATCGGCCTAAAGTATTTTTTACTAACACAATACTACACAATCCTACTGGCGCAAGTATCTCCCAGCCGGTCGCCTATCGCATTCTGCAACTGGCGGAAAAATACGATGTTACCTTGGTTGAGGATGACATATACGGCGATTTCCACCCCATGCCGATCACCCGGTTGGCGACACTGGACCAACTTAACCGAGTCATATATGTGAGCAGCTTTTCCAAGACCGTTTCGGCAAGCCTGCGTGTTGGCTATTTTGCCTGTAACCAGAAAATGGCTGACAAGCTTTGTGATGTCAAGCTCCTTACCAATCTGACCACTTCAGAAATCAATGAACAGGTGATGTATCAACTTCTAGCTGATGGACATTATCGCAAGCACATAGATAAATTGCGTAAACGTTTACTCCAGGCGCGCCAGCAAACTATCGCTAAACTTGAACAGCTTGGATTTGATGTACATTGCGAACCACAAGGCGGGATGTTCGTTTGGGCAAGCCCTGGAGAAAATTTCGACACTGCAAATATTGCGATCGAAGCCGCCAAAAACGGTATTATGATGGCGCCGGGTAACATGTTCCGCCCCAATCAAGAAGCGACACCTTTCTTCCGTTTCAACGTTGCCCATTGCGAAAACATTTCCACATTCAAATTTCTCGAGTCAACCTTGCGCTACATAGCAGACACAAGCCACCCCAAACTCAATGGCCGATGATCAGCCAAATGGGCAGCGGCTTTCAGTCACAACTGGTGGTGGTTTTGCGATCGTAATGAGTGGCCGGTTTGGTCGTATTGCGCAATGAGGGGACTCATTCCTCCCTCACCCTGAACCATGCCGCATAAAGCGCCGGAAGAAACAAACAGGTCAAAAGCGTTGCCACGACCAGGCCGCCCATGATGGTCACGGCCATCGGCCCCCAGAAGACCTGGCGAGTCAGGGGTATCATCGCGAGTATCGCGGCAGCCGCAGTCAACGTGATCGGACGGAAGCGCCTGACAGTCGAACCGATGATGGCCTCCCAGCCCGATTTCCCGTCCTCCTCGTCCTGCCTTATCTGGTCGACCAGGATCACCGAATTTCTCATGATCATGCCTGCCAGAGCGATGAATCCGAGATTCGCGACAAAGCCGAATGGCACCCGAAAGATCAGAAGCGCTGCTGTCACCCCTATCATGCCAAGAGGCGCGGTGAAGAGCACGATGACGGTCCTGCTGATGCTCTGCAGCTGAACCATCAGCAGGGTCACCACGCCTATCAGCATCAGCGGCATCACCGCCATGATCGCATGCTCCCCCTTGGCGGATTCTTCGACGCTGCCGCCCATCTCTATACGATATCCTGCAGGCAGCCTTGAGCGCAATTCCTCCAGCTGCCTGTCTATTTGCGCCGATACCGTTGCGGGCTGGGTGCTGTCTGCCATGTCGGCCAGCACGGTCATGGTGGGAATCCGGTTACGCCGCCAGATCACGCCCTCCTCAAGTTCAGGGACAAGGCGTGCAACCTGGGCAAGCGGCACATGGCCGCCACTGGGTAACGGTATATCCAGTTCCATAATCCGGTCGAGCGAGCGAGCGTTACCCCGCCACATCACGTCTATCAGCTGGTCTTTCTCGCGGTATTGCGTCAAAACCTGGCCGTTCAGCCAACCCTGGAGCGCCTGTTCAATATCAGAGCTCGAAGTGCCCAGTTTGTGCGCCACATCCTGATCGACTTTGATCTTCACGCCCTTAATCTTTTCGTTCCAGTCGTAGCTGACATCCTGCAGATGGGGATTTGCCCGCATCAGCGCAGACACCTTGGCCGCGATGCTGCGCACCTGGTCAAGGTCTGTGCCGCTTATCCTGAACTGCACGGGATAGCCCACAGGAGGACCGTTTTCAAGGCGGGAAACATGCGCATGCACATAACCGCCGTCACTCAGCTTCTTCTCGAGGTCCTGCTTCAATGCCTCGCGCGCGCCGACGCTTCTGGTCAGCACGACGCACTGAGCAAAATTGTCGCTGTAGAGCTTCATGTCCAGCGACAGAAAAAAGCGTGGCGTGCTGTTGCCTACATAGCAGGAATAGGAATCCACCCTTGCATCGGCTTTCAAAAGATCTTCGACGCGCTCGACCTCATGTTCGGTGGACTTCAACGATGCCCCCTGAGGCAGCGTGAGATCGACCAGAAGTTCAAGACGGCTAGCTGATGGAAAGAACTGCTTCTGCACCCCTTTTCCGAAAGCGATTACGGAAAGAACGAACACCAGCAACGTGATCGCTATCACTGTCCAGCGGTTGCGCAGACACCATGTCAGCAAACGTCGGAAACTTTTATAGAATGGCGTGCCGTAGACGTCGCCTTCGTGCGCGCGCAGCCTTGCGGAATCGAGCAGCTTGAATCCAAGGTAGGGCGTGAAAATCACGGCCACACCCCAGGAAACCAGAAGCGCGATGGTCACCACGGCGAAGATGGAGAAGGTGTATTCGCTTGCGGCGGATTTGGAAAAGCCCACCGGCGTGAAGGCAGCAGCAGTGATCAATGTTCCAGTCAGCATCGGGAACGCGGTCGATGTATAGGCGAAGGTGGCCGCCTTGAATCTGTCCCATCCCTGCTCCATCTTCACCACCATCATTTCCACCGCGATGATCGCATCGTCGACCAGCAATCCAAGCGCGATCACCAGCGCCCCGAGAGAGATGCGCTGAAGGTCTATGCCGAAGATCTTCATCATGAGAAACGTGATCGCCAGCACCAGCGGGATGGAGAATGCAACCACCGTGCCAGTTCGCAAGCCGAGGCTCAAGAATGAGACCGCAAGGACGATCAGGATCGCCTCTCCCAGCGAATCCTGGAACAGCGATATCGATCCCTTGACCACGTCGGACTGATTCGCAACCACATGCACATCCACCCCGACCGGCAGGCCTGCCATCTCAAGCTTCATCGCGCTCTTCATGTTCTCGCCCAGCCTGATGACGTCCCCTCCCTTATCCATGACAACGCCGATGCCGATCGCAGGCTTGCCGCCCACGCGCATCTTCGGGCTCGGGGGATCGCTATAGCCTCTGGAGACGTTGACGATGTCGCCAAGATGCATGTGCTTGCCATTCACGAGAATGTCGGCATTGCGTATCTTCTCGACGCTGTTGAATTCCCCGCTCGTGCGCAGCCAGACGCGGTCGCTGCCAGTCTCCACGAAGCCAGAAGGAAGAATTGCGTTCTGCTGCGCCAGCGCTGCGCCTATCCCGGAAGGCGTGATGCCGAAACTTGCAAGGCGGGCAGGATCAGCATCGAGATAGATCTTTTCGTCCTGCACGCCTATCAGTTCGATGCGCCTGACATCCGGCACGCGCTTCAGGTCGATCGCGATTCTGTCTGCATAGCGGCGAAGATCCGCTAGGCCGATGCCGTCTCCGGTTAATGCGAAGATGTTGACATCCACATCGCCGAACTCGTCGTTCGGAAATGGGCCCTGTATGCCCGGTGGAAGTTCGTGCCGGATGTCATCCAGCTTCCTTCTGACCTGGCGCCAGGCTTCCGGAACCTCAGCCTTGGGCGTGTAATCCTTGAGTGCTATGAACACCATGGATTCACCGGGCTTGGATGCAGAACGCAGCACATCCACCCAGAGCGTCTCCTGCAGTTTCTTCTCTATCCGCTCGGTGAGCTCCTGCTCCACCATGGATGCGTTGGCGCCAGGCCACAGAGTGCGCACCGCCATCACCTTGAAAGTGAAGTCCGGATCTTCCGCGCGCCCAAGGCTGAAATATGAAAATATGCCGGCACTCATCAGCACGATGATGAGATAAAGCACCATCTGCTGGTGATTCAGCGCCCAGGCCGAAAGATTTGGCCCCCTCATCTGGGACCCATGGGATCTATGATCTCGCCCTCAGCCAGGCGGTGAACGCCCGCAACCACGATGCGCTCGCCTTGCTTGAGCCCTTTTGAGATGACCGCGCCATTGTCCCGGTAGGCGGATATTTCGACCTGCCTGAGGCTGACCCGATTGCCTTCATCAACGAGCCAGACAGCCGTCCGCTTACCCTGCTGATAGACCGCCGAAAGAGGAACCATGATCGCCCCTCGAGCACTCCGGTTGAAGCGCACGATTGCACTCATGCCAAACACGCTCAACGGGTCATCCAGCGCAACGCGCGCGGCATAGGTGCGGCTTGCGGGATCCGCAGCAGCTGAAAGTTCCCTGAGATGCCCTTTCAGTTGAGGCCCGTCGCCCACGGTCACCAGAGCCTTATCGCCGACATGGAAAGCAGAAAACTGATCTTCGGGTATTTCGAAAGCCGCCTCGGCCTCGCCCATGACGCCGAGCTTCACCACAGGCTGACCCGCAGCAACCACCTGTCCTGAATCAGCCAATACGGACTCGATTACGCCATCGTGTTCGGCACGCAACACAGTATAGGCTGACTGATTGCTCGCGAGATTCGCTTCCGCACTGGCTGACTTCAAGGCGGTCTCCTTGGCATCCAAAGCCGCTTGACTCACGAACCCGCTCTTCCTCAATTCCCGATAACGCTTCGCATCGGACAATGCAAGCCGATATTGCGCCTGCGATGCGCTTTTCTGCAAATCCGCATCAGAGGGGTCGAGGCGCGCGAGCACATCCCCAGCCTTCACCCTCGTTCCTGTGTTCACCCTGCGCTCGATGATTTTTCCCCCTATGCGAAAGCCGAACATGGGCTCGTGGCGGGCGCGTATCTCGGCGCTGTATTCATGAATTTCGTCAATGGCCGTCTCCTGCACGATACTGGTCAATGCGGGTCTCGCGGTTTTTGCGGGTGGCGCTACCTCCTTGTTGCACGCGGTAAGCCACAGGCAAAGCGGAAGCATAAAAAGGGCAGACTTCATCGGATGGAATGGCGAACTTGAACAAGTAATCAATGTAGTTTTCAAACGAAGCTTTGTCAAACCATGCGGCAGACCAGTAAAATGAAATAACGTGATAATCTGATTGCAGCGCCCATCACCCTGAAACGATATGACATACTTGCCAGAACCCATATACAGGCACGGCACCGAAGAGAGAACAGGCATATTGCTGGTCAATCTCGGCACGCCAGATGCTCCCACCGCGAAAGCCCTGAAACCTTATCTCAGGCAGTTTCTGAGCGATACACGCGTGGTGGAAATCCCGAAGCCCATCTGGTGGCTGATACTCAACGGCGTCATACTCAACACCCGCCCGAAGAAGTCTGCGCAAAAATATGCGAGCATCTGGCTTAATGCGGGTTCTCCTCTGCGCGTCTACACGGAAAAGCAGGCCATCCTGCTGAAGGGATTTCTGGGGGAGCGCACGCGTTCTCCCTTCATCGTCGATTTCGCGATGACCTATGGCAACCCTTCCATCCCCGATGCGTTAGGCCGCCTGAAGGAACAGAACTGCCAGCGCATTCTTATCGTGCCGATGTTCCCTCAATATGCTGGAAGTGCTGCAGGACCCGTTTTCGACCAGGTTTTTGCTGCAATGCAGAAGATGCGCAACCTTCCCGCCCTTCGCACCGTGAAGCATTTTCACGACCACCCCGGCTACATTTCGGCCCTGGCAGCTAACATCGAGGACTACTGGAAGAAGAACGGCCGGCCCGAAAAGCTCCTGATGAGCTTTCACGGCGTGCCAAGGTTCACCCATGAAAAGGGTGATCCCTATCCCTGCGAATGCCACAAGACAGGGCGCCTTCTGGCAGAAAGGCTGGGCCTCACATCCGAACAATACATCGTAAGCTTTCAGTCCCGCTTCGGCCGCGCCGAATGGGTGCAGCCCTACACGGCCGCAACGTTGAAGAAGCTTGGAAAGGAAAAGACCCGCAGGGTGGATGTCGTATGCCCCGGCTTCGTGTCCGACTGCCTGGAGACGCTCGAGGAGATCGCGATGGAATGCCGCGAAGAATTCCTGAGCGCGGGAGGAGAGGAATACCATTACATCCCCTGCCTGAACGACAACGATCAGTGGATACACGCGCTGACCGACCTGGTCTTTGAAAACCTGCAGGGCTGGCTGCCCGTTCACGATGCCAATGAACTCGAGCAGGCAAGGCTGCGCGCGATGTCCATGGGTGCAAAACAGTAGATTTCTTTAAGTCATTAGGAGGAAGGCATGTCGCAATTTCCTGAAGACATCTATACAGAACCATCCAATCTGGATGTCGACACGCTGAAGAATCTGGGGCCGCTCACCGGCATGGCCGGAATCTGGCAGGGGATGCGCGGCCTGGATGTCAAGCCCAAAGCCGAAGGCCCCAAGAAGCAGGTTTACGTCGAGAGGATCGAACTTCAGCCTATCGATCCGCAGACCAACGGCCCACAGGTCTATTACGGCCTGCGCTACCACACCCATGTGGTCAAACCTGACCAGGTCAAGACCTATCACGACCAGGTCGGTTACTGGCTATGGGAGCCCGCGACGGGTTCGCTGATCCACACGCTGACGATACCGCGCGCCCAGGTCGTGATGGCGCATGGCAAGGCGGCAGCGGATTCCAGGGAATTCGAACTGAGCGCCACGCTTGACTCGGAAAATTTCGGCATACGCTCGGCCCCTTTTCTCGACTATGCGTTCAGAACGGTGAGCTTCAACATCAAGGTCACCATCAATCCAGACGACACCTGGTCCTACGAGGAAGACACCGTGCTATTGATCAAGGGCCGGGATGAGCCGTTCCATCACACGGATAAAAACACGCTCACAAGAGTGGCCGGCCCCACGCCCAATCCTCTGGCAAGAAAATGAAGGCCGGTCAGATCACTTTTCAAGACCGGTTGAAATTCCTATGCTGCAACCCGTTGAAGCGGGTGTATCCTGGCTAACACCTCGGCCAGTGCATCCTTTGCCATGACAGTGTCGTATTTTGCCTGGAGGCGCAGCCACCAGCCATCCGACATGCCAAAGAAACGGCACAATCTAAGATCAGTATCGGCAGTGATGCTGCGCTTGCCGGAAACGATGTCGCCTATGCGTTGCGGTGGCACGCCGATCTCCTTGGCAAGGCGATACTTACTCATTCCCAACGGCTTCAGGAATTCTTCCTCCAGCATCTCGCCGGGCGATACCGGTGCAATTTCACGCATAATATGGGTTCCTTCTCAGTGGTAGTCCACGATTTCAACATCCAGCGCATTGCCGTTTTCAAAACGGAAGCACACGCGCCATTGGTCGTTGATACGCACGCTCCATTGTCCAGCACGGCCGCCCTTCAAGGCTTCCAGTCGATTGCCAGGCGGTGAGCGCATGTCTTCGATGGTCAATGCCAAATCGAGTTGTTCCAGTTTGCGCAGTGCATTGCGTTCGAAATGAATGAAACGTTTGATGCGTTTTCCATTGAACAGCGCCTCAGTGTCGCGACATTGGAATGTTTCGATCATGCGCACATATTAACGAGCCACGTTAATATGTCAAGCTGATTACCTCTCTGCCAGCAAACCCGGCGGCATGGTGCAGATATGGGGCGGCGCCAGTCACAAAAATGAGTTGATCGCCACTGCTCGATTCGAAGAGGAGTTCGATTTCTTGGCGATTAGACATTTGCACTGGCATTCAAGAGTTTGAATGAGTTATTCAGGAATGGAACGGATGCAAGGGTCAAAGCGGGATGCAAGAGTCAGGTCTTGACATCAACCATTTTTGCTACATAAATCATGAATAACGGGGGCAGATCCAGTCCTGTAGCAACACTCTTTCAAAACCCGCCCACGTTTCCCTGTTATTCGCTGCGAACCAAAAGCACCGGAACCGATGAACCTCGCACCACGCCCTCGGCGACGCTGCCGAAAAGCAGGTGGTTGAATCCGGACCTGCCGTGCGTGCCGATCACGATCAGGTCTGCAGACCAGTCCTTCGCCTCATTGTCGATCACGCGTGCAATGCGTTCCCCGTTCGCCTCGCGCAGCAGCGTGTCAACCGTGATGTCGGCCTGTTTTGCGACTTCCTCGGCTTTTGCCAGAGCGCGCTCGCCTATCTTCTTCGTCAGTTCGCGCAGCTCCGCATAGTCCACATAGCCTTCCGCGTTCAGGAACTGAAGATCGTCGACCACATGCAGAAGCCGCATCTGCACGGGCTGATCGTCGATCAGCTTGATGGCTTCCTGCAGTGCCCTGTCTGAAGTGCTGCTGCCATCCACGGGTACCAGTATGCGTTTGTACATGAGGCCCTCCTATGTCGGTCAAAGCTTGAGAAAGTGCTCCCGGTAATGCTTCATCTCGGCGATGGATTCGTAGATGTCGGCCAGCGCCTCGTGCTTGCCATGCTTCTTCATGCCCTGCGCGACCTCAGGCTTCCAGCGCTTGACCAGCTCCTTCAGCGTGCTGACATCGAGGTTGCGGTAATGGAAATAGTCTTCGAGCACCGGCATCCAGCGCGCCATGAAACGCCTGTCCTGGCAGATCGAATTGCCGCACATCGGCGAAGTCCTGGCCGGCACATGCTCCTTCATGAAAGCGAGCATCTGCGCCTCGACCGCCGCCTCGTCGAGCGCGGACGCCCTGACCTTCTCGATCAGGCCGGACTTGCCGTGCGTGGACTTGTTCCAGCTGTCCATGCCGTCCAGCACCTCGTCAGGCTGATGCACAACCAGCACCGGCGCTTCTGCGACGGTCTCGAGATGCGTGTCGGTCACGACGATCGCGATTTCGATGATGCGGTCCGTATCCGGATTGAGCCCGGTCATTTCCATGTCTATCCAGAAGAGGTGGTTCTGATTTTGTGCCATAATTCGCTAGCGCCGATTGAACATTGAGGCGCGTATTGTGTCACAACCGGACTTAACCTAACACTGCCATGTCAGCTTCGCTTTTCACTTCGATCTTCATCGCAACACTCGCGCTTACTACGCTCGCCAAACTCTGGCTTGCGCAGAGGCATCTGGCCTACATCGCCGCGCACCGCGACCGCGTGCCCGAGGCTTTCGCCGGGCAGATCACGCTCGCGAGCCACCAGAAGGGTGCAGACTACACATCCGCCAAGACGCGCTTCTCGATGATCACGGTGCTTTTCGACGCGGCACTCCTGCTCGGCTTCACTGTCGCAGGCGGCATTGAAAAGATTTCCGAACTCTCGCAGCACTGGTTCAGCGGGACACTGGTTCAGGGCATGGCGACCATCGTCATCACTCTTTTGCTTTCGTCACTCCTGGAAGCGCCTTTCAACATCTACAGCACCTTCGCGATCGAGGGGCGCTTTGGCTTCAACCACATGACCTTCGGGCTCTATCTGATGGACGCGCTGAAGGGGCTCCTGATAGGATCGATCCTCGGGCTGCCGCTGCTTGCAGGCGTTCTGTGGCTGATGGAACGCATGGGCTCGCACTGGTGGCTCTATGTGTGGAGCGTATGGGTGCTCTTCAATCTGCTGATCCTTTTCATCTACCCCACGTTCATCGCACCGCTTTTCAACAAGTTCAGCCCGCTGAAGGACGAGGCGACGAAAGCGCGCATCGAGGCATTGCTTAAGCGCTGCGGCTTCACCAGCAGCGGGCTTTTCGTGATGGACGGAAGCAAACGCAGCGCCCACGGCAACGCCTATTTCACGGGCTTTGGCAAGACCAAGCGCATCGTCTTCTTCGACACGCTGCTGGAACATCTGAACACCGAAGAAATCGAGGCCGTGCTTGCGCATGAACTGGGGCATTTCAAACATCGCCACGTGATGAAGCGCATCGTCTCGACATTTGCGATCAGCCTGGCTTTCCTCTGGCTGCTGGGCGTCCTGATGCAGACAGGCTGGTTCTACGAAGCTCTGGGCGTACATCCATCGACCGGTTCGGGCAATTCTGCCCTGGCACTGCTGCTGCTTTTCATGATCATGCCGCTGGCAGGCTTCCTGTTCGGCCCCATCATGTCGGCCTATTCCAGAAAGCATGAATTCGAGGCGGACAGCTATGCGGCGAAGCAGACCAATTCACGCGACCTCATCAACGCGCTGGTCAAGCTTTATCAGGACAATGCAGCAACCCTGACGCCCGACCCGCTTTACTCGAAGTTCTACGACTCGCATCCACCGGCTTCCATCCGGATCGCTCATCTCGAGGCAGCCTGAGATGGGCCAACTCTCTCCTACAGAAATCGAGAGCCGCCTGGGCGGTCTTCCCGGCTGGCAGCAGAACGGCTCCTGCATCAACAAGACCTATGCGTTCAAGGATTACTACCAGACCATCGCGTTCGTGAATGCGGTCGCATGGATCTCCCACCGCGAAGACCATCACCCCGACCTTGCCGTCAGTTACAACGCCTGCCGCATCAGTTACAGCACGCATTCCGCAGGGGGTCTTACGGACAGAGACTTCGATTGCGCAGCGCTGGTTGACGCGCTTTTCAGGCCTTGAACGGCCAGGTCGTCGCCGCATTCGGCCGCCAGTATCTGGTAAGGCTTGCTGACGGAAGCCTGCTTTCCTGCCTCACGCGCGGCAAGAAGAGCGACGCCGTGTGCGGCGACCGGGTCGAGGTGAATAAAAGCGCCAACGATCAGGGCGTGATCGAGCGCATCGAAGATCGCAGTTCCCTGCTGCACCGCTCGGATGCCTACCGCGAGAAGCTCATCGCCGCGAATGTCACCCAGATGATCGTCGTCGTCGCAACGGAGCCCTCCTTCAGCGACGAGGTCCTCGCGCGCTGTCTCGTCGCCGCATTCGACCAAAATCTTTCCGTGCTGATCGTGCTGAACAAGTGCGACTTGCCAAAGGATCACGCGAGCGCACAGCTGGCGCCCTACAGGAATATAGGCTATCGCGTGCTCGAAATCTCGGCACTGCAGGACATATCCATGCTGCGCCCTCTGCTCGAAAATCACACCAGCGTGCTGATCGGGCAATCCGGCATGGGCAAGTCCACGCTGATCAATGCGCTGCTTCCCAACGCATCGGCTGCCACCCGCGAAATCTCGACCGTGCTCGATTCTGGCAAGCACACCACCACCCACGCAAAACTGTATACACTGAATGAAAACAGCAGCCTGATCGACTGTCCGGGCCTGCAGGCGTTCGGTCTGCATCACCTGAGCCTGGGAAGGATAGAGCAGGGTTTCATCGAGTTCGCACCCTATCTCGGACAGTGCCGTTTCCGGGATTGCCGCCACCTGCACGAGCCCGGCTGCGCGCTGATCGAGGCAGCCGAAAATGGCAGGATAGACCCAAGGAGATTGGAACTCTTCCGACAGATCACGGCCATCAAATCGTGACCCCTTAGACATGCAGCGGCGCTTCACTCATCAGCGCGATCTGCTCGCGTAATTCCAGGATGCGATCCTGCCAGTAGCGCTGAGTATTGAACCACGGAAAGGCCGACGGGAAGGCAGGATCGTCCCAGCGTCTTGCGATCCACGCCGAATAATGTATCAGGCGCAGAGTGCGCAGCGCTTCGATGAGATGCAGTTCGCGCGGATTGAAATTGCAAAAATCCTCGTATCCGGCAAGCAGATCGGCCAACTGCCGGGTCTGATCCGCACGCTCGCCCGAGAGCAGCATCCAAAGATCCTGTATTGCGGGCCCCATGCGGCTATCGTCGAAATCGACGAAATGCGGGCCTTCATCGGTCCAGAGCACATTGCCAGGATGGCAATCCCCGTGCAGCCTTATCGTTTTTACATCGCCTGCGCGCTCATAACAGCGCGCAACATTCTCCAGCGCAAGCGCGGCCACACCGAGATAGACCTCGATCAATTCATGCGGTATGAACCCATTCGACAGCAGGTATTCGACCGGCTCCACACCAAAGCTATGCAAGTCGAGCCTGGGACGGTTATGGTAGTGTGCAAGCGCGCCCACCGCATGTATGCGCCCGATGAAGCGACCCATCCATTGCAGAACATCTGGATCATCCAGTTCCGGCGCGCGACCGCCATGCCTCTCGAAAAGCGCAAAGCGGAAATCGCGAAAATGGTGCAGCGTACCTCCCCTGATGCTCAGTGCAGGAACTACGGGTATCTCGCGCGCATGGAGCTCAGACACAAACTCGTGTTCCTCGAGTATCGCAGCATCGCTCCATCTCTCCGGACGGTAGAACTTGGCGATCAAAGGCGGACCATCTTCCATGCCCATCTGATAGACGCGGTTCTCGTAACTGTTCAAGGCCAGAAGCCGCCCATCGCCATGCAGTCCGATGGCATCCAGTGCATCGAGCACTGCGTCCGGAGTCAGCATGCTGAATGGATGTGTTTGCATGTTGGGTCACCAGAACTTTAGCGATGCAGCAATGCGCTTCACTGCATAGAGCAAAGCCGCGAAGCGCCCCCGTGTCACCGGCAAATCGGTATCCTGAGCCTTCGGTGCCGCTTCCAGCAACGCCTCTTCATGTGCCTGCACTTCCTGCACCGTCTCATGCTGGACTTCAGGCAACTGCACGACCTGCAGCGCAAGCTCGTTTGCAATGGCAACGATCTCGTCCACACGCGTGGAATCGATGCAGAGCTCGCGCCATTCGTCATCGAAAACCGGCCCGAAGGTATGCTCGGCAAAACCGAAGTCCGGCAACAGCCTCTCGGCGATGCTGACCAGCCTGATCAGCGGATTGGCATAGGCCTCCTTGCCCGTGGGCGGCGAATGGTGGCTCCCGACGACATCCGCGATTTCTGCGGGCAGGTTCCAGTGACGCACGAGCTGCGCGCCTATCTCGGCATGGGTCACACCCAAAAGTTCGGTCTCGACTTCCGGTATCGGCGCCTTCGGATTCAGGCACATCTGATGGTGCAGTTCCTCGCTCGCCTCGTAATCGAGATGATGAAGCGCCGCAAGCCCGATGTCGTGCAGAAGGCCCGCGAGGAAGATCAGGTTCTCGTCGGGCCTTATCCTCTTCGGCATGGCCCCGGCTATCGCATGCATCACGATCGCAATCGTCATGCTGTGCGTCCAGAAGTCGTGAGGATCGAAATACTTCCCGGCCGGCTGCTTCAGCATCGCGGACATCGTTGCGATGCCCAGCGCCACGGACTTCAGGCGCTGCATGCCGAGCAGCATCGCCGCATCCCTGATGCCCTTGATCTGCCGCTGGCTGCCCATCGCCGACGAGTTGGCAAGGCCGATCACCCTGGCGCTTATCTGCGGATCCTTCTCGACCAGGGCTATCATCTGCTTCTCGCCGGATTCGGTATCCAGCGGCAGCATGAGCAGCCTGCGCGCGATTTCCGGCATCGCGGGCAGCGATTCGAGATTGCCCAGAGACAGTTTCAGCCTGCCGGCCGCAATGCTTTTGCTCATTTCTTCCTCTATGATTTCCTAACGCAACAGCCCTGCCAGGGTGAGCATGAAAAGCGTGACCAGTATGAACATGGATGAGCGCCACAGCAGGCGGTCTATGCAGTAAAGCGCCTCGGCGCCGCTCTTGCTGCCGACGCCAAGCTCCGGCCTGTCATGGCCATCCTGTGCAAACCCCAGGCGCACGCCGGACGCTCCTGCCGCGCTCGCAAGCAGTATCCCTGCGCCCGGATCCGGCCACCCCGATGCCTGGGAACGCCAGCAATACACTGTGTCCTCGAAGTTCCCGACGATCGCGAAGGTCGCAGCGGTCAACCGTATCGGCAGCCAATCCAGCCTCACGCGCATCTTCTGCGCATAGCTCAAGGATTCAATCTCGGCGCCCTGATCTTCAGCGCGATGCATTGCAAGCGATATCCCCATGCAATAAAGCAGCGCGCCCGCAGCGCCTCCCAGGCCCAGAAAGCCGGTCACCGTGAACCACACGATCACGGCGAACAGGCGGCTGAACGCCACCATCAGCATGCTTTCGATGGCGAGCCGTGCAATCTCCTCGGAGCCGAGATCGTCCGATTTTCCTCCGCGCAGCAGCGACAAAAGTGACCTTGCCCTCGCGATGTCAGCGCTGCGCAATGCCAGCTGTATGCCGGTGAAAATCTGGCTGTATCTCCTGAATCCCATGCTGTGGTAGATGATCAACCCATCGTATACCCAGGCCAGCACGGGATGCAGGCTATGCAGCCCCCAGAACAGCAAAGCGGCAGCAACGACCACCGGAAGAACGGACAGCCACCACGCAGTCCTTCCATGATGATATGCGCCCGAATTGAAGTGATGCTGAAAATAACCGACATAGCCCGACATCCATACTGGCAGGTATTTGCGCTCTTCCAATGCTTTCAGTTGTTCAAGCAGCAGCGCGGCGATAAGTGCGGACAGGCTCATGACATGAAAATCACAATATTGGTCTCCGGCAAAGATAGCACAGAGTTCGAAACTATCGCCAAGTATCGGCAAAAATGGCGGCAGCGTTTATCATCACGGCATGAAGCACTCAAATTCTCAAGGAAAAATTACGATGAGACGGACTCTGCTCGCCGCCCTGCTGTTCACGTCCTGCGCTACCGTAGCCTCGGAACATGCGCTTTTAACCGAGAAGGGCATCATGGCCACTTCCGACTCCCCTCTTTCTTCGACTGCACTCGACGTGAGCGATGCAAGCATTGCTGCAGACGCCCCATCGGGTAAATCGCGCTACACGCCAGAGCAGACTGCACGATTTGCCAAGCAACTCGAAAAGCTGCTTGCAGAAAAAGGCGCGCGCGTTGCGATCGTGGCGGGCATGGACGAACCGGCATCGGAACGGCCGGAGGGAATGCGCTATACGCATGTGGCGTTTGCAGTGCATGCACTTATCACGACCGAGGACGGGAAAAAGCTGCCGGGCTATGCGGTCTATGCGCTGCAACAGGATGAAGAGCACCGCGACACGAGCAGACTGATACAGTATTTTCCCGCGGATTTCTTCTCCAATGCGGCATCTCTGGAAGCCGGCATCATCATCCCGACGCCAAAATTGCAGCAGAGACTGCTGGACGTGATCAATTCGCCCCTCTACTCGACGCTGCACGACCCGCATTACTCGCTGATCGCAAACCCCTATACCCTGGGTTGCCAGAATGATGCGGAGCACACGCTGGACGTGATCAGCGCGGCGCTCTACCAGACCGGCAACATCAGGCGCATCAAGGCCAACGAAATGGCCTACTTCAAGGCTCAGCCAGTCAGCATCAACTGGTTCAAACTAAAACTCGGTTCACTTTTCAAAAGCGGGATGTCCACCTCGGATCAGTCTGGCGCACCCGTGACAGCCACGTTCGAGACGATCGCAAGCTTCCTGCAGAAATTCAACAAGGGCTCGGAAGTGATGAGATTCGCACCTCCGGTAAAATAAAAAACCCGCCTGAGCGGGTTTTTTATTTCCGGCGCGAACGATTATTTCTTTTTGGCTGCAGCCTTCTTCGCTGCGGGCTTGGCTACTGCCTTCTTCGCTGCGGGCTTGGCTGCAACCTTCTTCGCTGCGGGCTTGGCTGCAACCTTCTTCGCTGCGGGCTTGGCTGCAACCTTCTTCGCTGCGGGCTTGGCTGCAACCTTCTTCGCTGCGGGCTTGGCTACTGCCTTCTTCGCTGCGGGCTTGGCTGCAACCTTCTTCGCTGCGGGCTTGGCTA
>JAJXTH010000017.1 GCA_021783995.1 Pseudomonadota bacterium | reverse complement strand
CAGTTTTGTCTGACGACCATAGCGAGCTGGCCCCACTCCTTCCCATCCCGAACAGGACAGTGAAACGGCTCCGCGCCAATGATAGTGTGGATTACCCATGCGAAAGTAGGTCATCGTCAGACTCCTTACTAACAAAAAGCCCTAGGTGAAAACCTGGGGCTTTTTGTTTTTTGTGTCGAATGCAAAGATCGGGATGTCTGTATACTGCTGCAAATCCGTTTCATAATTTTGTCATCGATAATCTCTATGGGCAAACTCATGGCCATCGAATCCGAACTTAAATTGCGTGTGACAGTTGAACAGATCGCAAGACTAAAACGGCAATTTAGGAAGCATCAGATCAGTAAGTCTGTGACACGCCGTTTGCACAATGTCTATTTCGACACGCCTGAACTTGATCTGAATCAGCGCAACATGGCGTTAAGGCTGCGCCGCGTTGGCGGAAAGTGGTTCCAGACATTGAAAGGCGGGGGAGATGTCAGAGCAGGATTGCATCAGCGCGATGAATGGGAATTCCAGGTCCCAGATGCGAGAATCGAATTCTCGCTATTCAAGGAGGCTTTGACCGAAGAGGATTTCCCGACACACTTGCGGGAAAAACTAAATCCGGTATTCACTACCGATTTTAACCGCACGAGCTTTCTTATCGATTGGCAGGGTGCACGCATCGAAGTGTGCATTGACCGTGGTGAAATCAAAACCGATCAATGTGCCGAGCCCATATGCGAAGTGGAAATGGAACTCAAATCGGGCGAGCCTAGGCAATTATTCGAACTTGCATTGACGTTGCTGGATATTGCGCCTTTGGAACTTGAGTCGGTCAGCAAGGCGGAAAAGGGTTTCCGACTTTTGACGGATTTTGTTTTACAGCCGGTCAGAGCCGAATTCCCCAAGCTGGCTCAATCTGATTCGCTCACTGACAGTCTTGATACATTCATTTGGTCCTGTTTGAGGCACCTTCAGGAAAACCTTCAAGGCGCGATTCTTGGAGTTGATCCGGAATATCTACATCAGATGCGTGTTGCGCTTCGCCGCTTGCGCGTCCTGATGCGCATCAGTAAAAAAATGCATGCCGATTCTGAATCGGAAGAGCTTTGTAATGTACTTTCTATGCTTGGAAAAAATCTCGGACAGGCAAGGGAGTGGGATGTGTTTGCCACGCAGACACTTGCGTTGCTGCCAGAAAAATTAGGCAAACGTGCGATTGCTGCATGTGCCCTCGAGCAACGCAGAGAGCTTTATGCCAGAATTCAATTCTTTGAGATTCAGCGTCTGCTGTTGAAGTTTGCGATTTGGATGACCGGTGACGGAAGGCGGCATGTTAAACAGTGCGAGACGAAGGTGAATGAGTTTGCGAACAGGCATTTGCGTCAATTGCACAAGCGCTATCTGCATATTAGATCTGCTAACAGGGAGGCAAGCCAGTTGCATGCGCTTCGCATACAGGCCAAGAAGCTGCGATACAGCGCAGAATTCTTTTCTGCATGGTATGACAAGCACAAGGTCAAAAGCTTTCTTGCTGCATTGAGCAACGTCCAGGAATTGCTGGGTTCGCTTCACGATATCTATATCGCGAAGAGATTGCTCGACGAGATGGTCTTGCCCAGACATGTAAATAGCATAGCCTCTTTCAAAGTCAGTCTGGATGGCGAATTGTCAGAAAAGCTGAAAATCCTGGAAAGAGAGCTTGAAAAATTTGATCGTCAGGCAGTTTTCTGGAAATAAATTATTGAAGGCGGGATTTCCAGCGCTTCAGAAGCAGCGCATTGCTCACCACCGAGACCGAGCTCATCGCCATTGTGGCGCCTGCGATGACAGGATTCAACATGCCAAGAGCGGCGAGCGGTATGCCCAGGACGTTGTAACCAAAGGCAAAAAACAGGTTCTGGCGGATTTTCGCAAGGGTGCTACGCGAAAGGGAAATCGCATCCACTACACTCATCAGGTCGTTTTGCATCAGTGTGATATCGGCAGCCTCGATTGCGATATCGCTGCCGCTCTTCATCGCAAAGCCGACATCGGCAGCCGCGAGCGCAGGCGCATCGTTGATGCCATCGCCCACCATTCCGACCAATTGTCCGTCTGCCTTGTACGATTGCACCAGCGCTGCCTTGTCCTGCGGCATGATCTCTGCACGATATTCCGTGATGCCCGCCTGCCCTGCGATGGCCTTTGCGGTGGCCTCGTTGTCTCCGCTGATCATCACAATACGCATGTTCATGCCTGCCAGCGCCGAAATGGCTGCACGGCTGCTTGAACGCAACTGATCTGCAGCTGCGACATAACCAAGCAATGCTCCGCCGCGCGCAACTACGACCACGGACTTGCCCTGTTGTTGCAGATGAAGTATTTCTTGTTCATCGATGGCGATGTCGCTTTGTCGAGCGAAAGTGGGTGAGCCGAGCAGGCAGGGCTGCCCATCAATGTCAGCCTGCAGGCCCATCCCGCCTAACTCATTAATATTTATTCCCGGAGATGTCATGATTTGCAATTTCGCGGCTTGATCTGTCAGCGCCCTGGACAGCGGGTGAGTCGACCCTTGGGCAAGGCTGGCAGCCGTTTTTAACAATTCCGCATCGCTAATCCCCAAAGCAGGTAGCAGATCGGTAACACCAGGTTTTCCTGTTGTCAGCGTTCCGGTCTTGTCCAGAAGCAGCACTGAAAGCTTGTGCGTGCGCTCCAGCGCTTCCGCATCCCTGATCAGTATGCCGGACTGGGCTGCTCGACCGGTGGATACAACCAGTGCAGTCGGCGTGGCAAGCCCCAGCGCACAGGGGCACGAAATTACCAGCACGGCTACTGCGTTGATGAGCGCCGAGTTGATGCTTGCCCCCATCGCCCACCATGCGACAAATGTGACCAGTGCTATACTCACCACTGCAGGCACGAAGATGGACGATATTTTGTCGGCGAGCTTCTGAATGGCTGCCTTCGATCCTTGCGCCTTCTCAACCAGTCGTATGATTTGTGCAAGCTGGGTATGCGAGCCTACCGCAAGCGCGCGGCATTTGAGCAGTCCGCGTCCATTGCTTGTTGCGGCATATACCTTGTCATCCTGCTGTTTCTTCTGCGGCAGGCTTTCTCCTGTCAGCATTGATTCGTCGACACTGGAGGTTCCATCTATGATGCGGCCATCCACCGGAACGTTTTCTCCGGGCCGCACCCAGAAAACGTCATTCTCGCGTACTTGTTCAACCGAAATGTCCTGCATTGCACCGTCGCGTTCGACATGCGCCATTTTGGGTTGCAGATTGAGGAGCGCTTCCAGCGCGCTCGAGGTTTTGCTCTTAGCGTTTGCTTCCAGCAACTTGCCAAGAAGCACCAGCGTGATAAGCGTAGCGCTCGCTTCAAAATAGAGCGGCTGATGCAATTTGAACAGCCAGCTTGCGCAACTCATGAAATAGGCAGCGCTAGTGCCCAGAGCGACTAGAACATCCATGTTCGCTGCTCCGCCTTTCAGGCTGTTCAATGCGCCTTCGTAAAATCGCTTTCCAATGTAGAACTGGACAGGTGTGGCGAGCAGGAATTGCAGCCATGCGGGCAGCATGAAATGGATGCCTGCAAACATCATCAGCATCTGGGCCAACAACGGGGCGGTGAGCAGGACAGAAACGAAAAAGCGCAGCTTTTCTGTGCGCAATGCATGGGCGCGCGCCAATTTTTCGGCAGCGAAGTCGCGCAGCGGATGAGCATCAAACCCCGTTCCCTGAACAGTTTTGATCAAATCTTCAGGTGTGATTTTCCTGGAATTGAATTCGATGTGCGCCTTTTCGGTTGCGATGCTCACCGAAGCGTTGACGCCAGAAAGCTGATTCAGCGCCTTTTCAAGGCGAGTCGCACAAGCTGCACAATGCATGCCTGTGACTTGCAGATCAATTTGGGTGGATTCTTCCACGCGCTGGTCCTGCGCATATCAAGGGACGGCCGCTTGCGCGTTTCATGCGCGCAGGCAGCCAATGCAGATCATTTTTTTAGCGGACAGGTGCTGATGCCGAAAATCGAATAGGCGGGACAGATGCCCATGATTCCAGTCAGCAAGGGCAGGATGCCTATATAGCCCCATTTCCCTATCGCGCCGGTGTAGGCCAGCGCGATGAGTGCGATGCCTGCGATGATGCGCAAGGCGCGATCGATGCTGCCTTCGTTGGTTTTCATTTTTTTCTCCTTAGGAAGATATGCGCATCATAGGCCGATTATTGACTGTTGTCAGCGGCAATTTTCACTGGGACGCGGCTTCTGGCCGCATCTGCGGAAACAAAATCACGTCCCTGATGCTTGCGCTGTCAGTCAGCATCATGATCAGGCGGTCTATGCCGATGCCTTCTCCCGCAGTCGGCGGAAGCCCGTGCTCCAGCGCCCGTACATAATCGCCATCCTTGAACATGGCCTCTTCGTCGCCAGCCTCTTTTGCAGCAACCTGTGCATCGAAGCGTGCCTCCTGGTCTTCAGGGTCGTTCAATTCGGAAAACCCGTTGGCGAGTTCGCGTCCAAGCACGAACAGTTCAAAGCGCTCGGTAATCGCGGGATTTGCGTCGCTGCTCCTTGCAAGCGGCGAGACCTCGACTGGATAGTCGATGATGAACGTGGGCTCGAACAGCAGCGCCTCAGATAGCTCCTCGAAAAGTGAGAGCTGCAGCCCGCCTATGCCGTCCTTGGGGTTGTATTTGGCTTTCAGGTCCTGCAGTTCGGCCAGTAAAAAATCGCGGTCATTGAGTTGCGACGTGCTGAACTGAGGGTGATATTTCTGGATTGCTTCGACCATGGTCAGGCGGTGGAAGGGCTTTGCAAGATCGAGATCCTTGCCCTGGTAACGGATGACGGTCGTGCCCAGCACCTTCGTTGTCACTTCGCGCAACAGATTCTCGGTAAAATCCATCAGGTACTTGTAGTCCCGATAGGCCTCGTAGAATTCCAGCATCGTGAATTCTGGGTTGTGGCGCGTCGAAAGCCCTTCATTTCTAAAGTTGCGGTTGATTTCGAACACTTTCTCGAATCCGCCCACGACCAGCCGCTTCAGATACAACTCGGGCGCGATGCGCAGGAACATCTGCATGTCCAGCGCGTTGTGGTGCGTCTCGAATGGCTTTGCAGATGCTCCGCCCGGGATGGAATGCATCATCGGCGTTTCGACTTCCAGATAACCCTGGCCGATGAAGAACTCGCGTATCGCCTGTATGATCCTGGTGCGCGTGACAAACACACGGCGCGCATCCTCATTGGTGATGAGATCCAGATAACGCTGGCGGTATTTCTGTTCCTGGTCGGATAGGCCATGAAATTTTTCAGGTAACGGGCGTAGCGCTTTGGTCAGCAGTCTGACTTCGGATACGCGAATGGATAGCTCGCCTGTCTTGGTCCTGAAAAGCACGCCGACAGCGCCAAGAATGTCGCCCAGGTCGTAGTGCTTGAATGCGTTGTGCGCCTCATCACCCGTGTCGCCATTGCTGATGAAGAGCTGGATGCGGCCTCCCATGTCCTGCAGCGTGGCAAAACTTGCCTTGCCCATCACCCTTTTGAGCATCATGCGTCCCGCGACTGCAACCGTGACCTGCCTGGCTTCCAGCTCATCGTGCGAGAGATGACCGTGTTCAGCATGCAAGACGGAGGACAAATGCGTGCGTTTGAAGTCGTTCGGAAAAGCTGTGCCGGATTGGCGGATGGCAGCCAGCTTGCCGCGTCGCTCTGCGATGATCTGGTTTTCGTCCTGAGGAATAATGTGCTCGGTAGTCATGGCGCTTATGCATTTCTTAAAGGGCTGCAATTGTGTCACAAAACGCAGGATACAGGAATCCGCTGGCCGGTGTATCCATGCTCAGGTGAGCGCACCTAGCAGGTTCGCACAGCGCAATCCGCTCTGTATGGCGCCCTCAAGTGTGGCGGGGTAGTCACCCTTCGTGTAATCGCCCGCAAGCAATAGTCCGGGCAGTGGTGTTTGCTGATTGGGGCGCTGCAGGCCAGGTGTGCAGGAAAAGGTTGCGCGTTTCTCCGCGATTACACGGAACCACAGCGGCTTTTCTTTCAGGGAGAGTTCCTCTGCAAGTTCAGCGATCACTTTCTGCGCCAGTTCTTCCTGACTCAGGTGCTGGTGTATCCCGCGGGCGCTGATGACACTTGCGATAAGACCTCGCTGGCCTGAGATCTGTCCCTTGTCGAACAGCCACTGGCTGTATCGCTGGTAGAGTCCCAGCATTGCATGTGGAAGTTTCACATGCCCAGAATATTGCAGATACAGCGTATAGATTGGCTGGTGCTGAAGGGCTGCGATTTCCTCCGCAACCAAATTCAATTCGGCGATGGGTTTCAGGAGTTTTGCAGCTGCTGCAGGCGCCGTGGCGCAGATGACATGGCTGAAATAAAGGCTGCCGCGTCGGGTGCTGATTTCGAAACCGTCTTCGCGCGGCAGCAGGCTTTCCACGCCGCAGGAAGTCAGCACGTGGCCTCCGTGTTGTTTCACATGACTTGCCGCGCGCGACGGAAACAGGGAGGTGAGGTCGATACGTGGTATCAGCATGTCGCTGTCGCTTCGTGTCTGATGGAGCGCATCCTTCAGGACATTGAGCAGAACCTGTGCCGATGCGATTTGCAGCGGCGTATTCAGCGCCGCGATACAAAGTGGCTCCCAGAGTTTTTGAACCAGATCCACGCCCTGCCGATGCAGCGCAAGCAATTCTGAGGCGGGCTGGTCCTGGTCCAGCTCGAAATTTATTTGGCGCAGCCTTAGCATGAAGCGGGCAGCGGATAGCCGCTCTGTCCATCTCAGGCCGCGCGTGTTGAAAAGTGCCGCCAACAGGTGATAAGGCGCGGGAAGACGAGGAGCTTTCAGGCTGAAGTGCTTGTGCATGACGAGCTGAAGGGGGAAACGTAAAAAATCCTGTTCGATATTTCCGCCCACCTTTTCGATGAGGCTGAGCGTCTCCTTGTAGCAACCCAGCAATATGTGCTGGCCGTTGTCGAGTTGCGCCCCTTCATGTGCTACGCCGCGCGCCCGTCCGCCGAGCTGTTTTGCGCTTTCGAAAAGCGTGACCGGGAAACCCTTCTCGACGAGCGCGACAGCCGCTGCCATTCCGGCATATCCTGCCCCTATGACTGCGATGTTCAGTTCTTTAGCCAAGTCGTCCAGGCAAGCCATAGCTTGCGAAGCGGGGTCAATGAGATGCGCTCCTTCAATACATGACACCCGCTGTCTGCGATCTCATCCAAAGTTGCGCGGTAGATTGCAGCCATGATGAGGCCGGTGCGCTGGCTCTTCCTGTCAATCTTGGGCAGATGGGAGAGCGCCTGCTGGTAGTAGCGCTGTGCACGCTCTATCTGGAAGGCCATCAGTTTCCGGAAGTTTTCGCTCTCCTTCGAATTGAGTATGTCGGATGCGGTGACGTTATACTGCTGCAATTCGTCCATCGGCAGATAGATACGGTTGCGCCTGGCGTCTTCGCCTACATCTCTGATGATGTTAGTGAGCTGGAAAGCGATGCCCAGGTCGTGCGCATACTTCAGCGTCTGTCTGTCCTGGTAGCCGAAGATCTCGACCGACAGAAGGCCGACAACGGAGGCGACCCTGTAGCAGTATAGCTGCAGTGATTTGAAGTCCGGGTAGCGCGGCTGGTCCAAGTCCATCTCCATGCCATCTATGATCTCGAGCAGGTGTTCCTTGGCCAGATTGAATCTTGCAACGACAGGCACAAGTGCCCTTGCGACGGGATGCTGGGGGTTCCCGTCGTATATCTCCCCTACTTGATCTCTCCACCAGTTGAGAGTGCTGCGCGCGACGTTCGGGTCCTTGCATTCGTCCACCACGTCATCCACTTCGCGGCAGAACGCATAGAGCGCAGTGATCGCGCGTCGCTTCTCCTGTGGCAGGAAGAGGAAGCTGTAATAGAAGCTCGATCCGCTGGCTGCCGCCTTTTCCTGGCAATACTGGTCTGGTGTCATGGCTTCAATAGTAAAAGGGCGCCGATTTGGCAAGCATGATAACCCAGTCGTAGGGGCGCAGCATGGGCCTGCGGTTGTACATGTCGAAGCTGGCAGCTTCGAGCTTGTCGAGTATGCGCATGCCTCCTGCGATGATCATGCGCATCTCGAGTCCTATGCGGCCCTTGAGTATGCTCCCCAGGGGCGCACCTTTTAGCATCAGTTCCCTTGCACGGTCGGTCTGGAACTTCAACAGCTTCCTGAAATTTTCGTCGATATCTCCCTGTGCGAGCTGGTCTTCAGAAACACCGAAACTTACCATTTCGTCCAGCGGAATATAGATGCGGCCGATCGCATAGTCCTTCTCGACGTCCTGCCAGAAATTGATCAACTGAAGGCTGGTGCAGATCGCATCGGAATACGAGATGTTCACTTCCGTCGCCTCTCCATACAGATGCAGGAGCAGGTTTCCCACAGGATTGGCAGAGCGTCTGCAGTATTCGAGAAGATCTGCGAAATTGTCATACCGTTTCTTCACGACATCCTGCGAGAACGCGTCGAGCAGGTCGTAAAATGGCTTAAGTGGAAGCTTGTGCTGTCCGATTTCCTCGGCAAGATTGCGAAAAAGGGGGAGGGATGGCGCATCGCCATTTTCGATGATCCTTAGTTCATCCCGGAATGCGTCCAGCTTCTTCAGTCTTTCCTGATCGGGAAGGCTGCCTTCGTCGGCGATGTCGTCGGCGGACCTTGCAAAGTGGTATATCGCGGCGACAGGTTTACGCAGCCGTTTGGGCATCAGGACGGATGCAACCGGGAAGTTTTCGTAATGATCGACCGGCATCAGCGGCTAGACAGGTCGTTCTTGTGGAGCATGAAAACGAATTCGTCTCCACCAGATACATCCAGCCAGGTGAAGGGGAGCTTGGGATAGGCGTGTTCCAGAACATCCCTGTTGTGGCCGATCTCGACGATCAGGATGCCGTTGTCATTGAGGTGTTCCGCTGCATATTTAAGGATTTCCCGTGTAGCATCCAGACCATCGGCTCCGCTGCCAAGCGCTAGCGTAGGTTCGTGCAGATATTCCATAGGCAGTGTCGCGACCGATTCCGCATCGACATAGGGAGGATTGCTGATGATGAGATCGTATTTTCTGCTCTTCAGGTTTTCAAAGAGGTCCGATTCGATGAGCTCGATCCGGTCTTGCAATGCATAGTCTGCCACATTGATCTTTGCGACTGCCAACGCATCCAATGAGATGTCTGCCGCATCGACGCTTGCATTCGGAAAGGCTTCCGCGGCCAGGATCGCAAGGCAGCCGCTGCCCGTGCACATGTCCAGCACGCTTTCAATGGATCCTGGATATTCTATCCAGGGAGACAGTTGCTCGCGCAAGAGTTCGGCGATGAAGGAACGCGGCACGATCACGCGTTCGTCGACATAGAATCGATACTCGCCAAGAAAAGCCTCATGAGTCAGGTAGGCTGCGGGTATGCGCTGTTCTACGCGTCTTTGCAGGATGTCTAACACCTGGCTCTGCTCAGTTGAAGTGAGATGCGCATCGAGAAAGGGATCGAGCCTGTCCAACGGCAGATGCAGCGCATGCAGGATCAGATAGACCGCCTCGTCGTAGGCCTCGCTGCTGCCGTGCCCGAAAAACAATTCTGCGTGATGGAAGCGGCTGATTGCAAAGCGCAGATGATCCCGCACGGTGGAAAGACTCTGTGTTGCCTCTGAGAAATATGTGCTCAACGCTGGTTTTACTTGCATAGCAGATTTTCCAGCGTGCGCTGGTAAGTCATCCTGAGCGGCTCGATGTCATCTACGCCCACGCATTCGTTGAGCTTGTGTATCGTTGCATTCAACGGACCAAACTCGATCACCTGGGGGCAGATGTCTGCGATGAAGCGCCCATCGGAAGTCCCGCCCGATGTCGAGAGTTCGGGTTTGATGCCGTAACTTTTCTCGATCGCATTGCTGATCGCAAGAACCAGGCTTCCTTCGGGGGTGAGATAAGGTTTGCCGGAAAGCTCCCATTCGAGATCGTAGGTGAGGCCGTGCCTGTCCAGTATTTCATGAACCCGGTCCTTCAGTCCCTGTTCCGTGCTTGCAGTGGAGAAGCGGAAGTTGAAAAGGATTTCGACCGTGCCGGGCACGACGTTGGTCGCACCCGTTCCTCCGTTGATATTGGATACCTGCCATGAAGTAGGTGGAAAGTATTCGTTGCCGTTGTCCCATGTGGTGGTCGCTAGCTCCGCGATCGCGGGAGATGCCATGTGGATCGGGTTTTTCACGAGGTGAGGGTAGGCGATGTGACCCTGTATCCCCTTGACGGTGAGCTTTCCCGAAAGTGAGCCCCGGCGTCCATTCTTGATCATGTCCCCGACATGCTTGTTTGAAGTCGGCTCGCCTACGATGCAGTAATCCAGCGTTTCACCGCGAGCCTGCAATGCCTCGACCACGCGCACCGTGCCGTCCACTGCAATGCCTTCTTCATCGGAGGTGATCAGAAGCGCGATGGAGCCATCATGGTCCGGATGGTTTTCAATGAAAGCCTCTATCGCGGTGATGAAGGCTGCAAGCGAAGTCTTCATGTCTGCAGCGCCACGTCCGTACAACATGCCGTCCCGGATGGTCGGCTCGAACGGAGGGCTGAACCACGAAGCCTCGGGGCCCGAGGGGACGACATCAGTGTGGCCGGCGAAGGCGACAACGGGACTGTTTTGGCCGCGCCTTGCCCAGAAATTGTCGACATTGCCAAAGCGCATGCGCTCGATAGCAAAGCCCAGCTTCAGAAGCCTTTCGATCAGGATTTCCTGGCATCCTGCGTCGTCCGGAGTGAGTGAACGACGGGCGATCAACGCCTTGGCGAGTTCCAGCGTTGCAGTCATTTGTTTGCTTTCATGTTGAAAATCTTCTCATAGCTTGCTTCACCAAAGCCGATGCAGAGCAATCGGCCATCCTGCTCAAGCAGGGGACGCTTGACTACGCTGGATTTCTCCAGCATCAGGGAAAGCGCGGAGGCATTATCCCTGATATTCAGCTTTTTCTCGTCCGGAAGGCCGCGCCAGGTGAGTCCCTTTCGGTTGATGAGTTCGTCGTGTCCGGACTGGTCGAGCCAGTTTTGGGCAGTTGCGGCATCCAGCCCTTTTTTCTTGAAATCGTGAAATTCGACCGCGACACCATGAAGAGACAGCCATTCACGCGCCTTTTTCACCGTGCTGCAATTGGGTATGCCGTATAGCTTCATTCGGATTCATCCATTGCATCGAGATCGATCTTGATGTCGTTGAAGTTCGATTTCACGGCCTTTGTTGCTTCCGGCAGCGGTGTGTATGCAGGGACGCTCATGGTGTTGGTGCGCTCGGAGAAATCGATCAGCGCGGATAGGTTGCTTGCCGAATCCGCATTGCGCATTGCCTCTTCCTTGGTGATCTTCCCGGACTTGAAAAGCCTGTAGAGCGCCTGCTCGAAAGTCTGCGAGCCGGGGGAGACGCTCTTGTCCATCGCCTCGTGTATCTTCTCGATTTCGTCATTCTTGATCAGATCTGCAATCAGCGTGGTGTTGAGCAATATCTCCACCGCAGGCACGAGTTTTCCCTGCACTGTGCGAACCAGGCGCTGCGAAATCACGGCTCTCAAGCACATGGAAAGATCGGCCAGTACACCTTGACGGGAGTCGTACGGGAAGAAGTTCACAATACGGTTCAACGCGTGATAGCTGTTGTTGGCATGCAGCGTCGTCAGGCACAGGTGGCCGGTCTGCGCAAAGATCAGCGCGTGTTTCAGCGTGTCTCTGTCGCGGACTTCGCCTATCATCAGCACGTCTGGCGCCTCGCGCATTCCGAAGGACAAGGCATTCTCGTAGTTCAGGGTATCCGTGCCGAGCTCGCGCTGGTTCACGATGGACTTCTCGTGCCTGAATATGTATTCGATCGGATCTTCGACGGTCAATATATGCCCTGTCTGTGTGGCATTGCGATGCTGTATCATCGCAGCGAGCGTTGTAGACTTTCCGGAACCTGTTGCACCCACCACCAGAACCAGCCCGCGCTTTTCCATGATCAGCGACTTCAATACGGCGGGCAGATGAAGCTCCCCGATTTCACCGATCGCACCCTTGATGTAGCGTATGACCATTGCGATGTCGCCGCGCTGGCGGAAGATGTTGACGCGGAAATTGCCAAGCTGATCGGCGCGGTGGGAAAAATTGATCTCCATGCTGTTCTCGAATTCGAGTATCTGCTTGGAGTTCATCATCTCGTAGGCAATGCGCTTGTTCACTTCAGGAGTCAGAACCTGCGCATTGACTGGGCTCGTCACGCCGTCAATCTTGATGTTGACCGGCGCCCCTACGGAAAAGAACAGATCTGAAGCCTGCCTCTCGGCCGCCAGTTTCAACAAGGGTGTGACGAGCATGGTTACCTCCGGTTGTCAGTCATATAAGCTGGTAGCATGTGGCTTGTAGCGAGTCATTGAGTATTGCTACCAGCTACATACTACACATCTGTTAAATTCCTCTTAGCAGTTCGTTGATGCCGACCTTGGATAGGGTCTTGGCGTCCACCTTCTTTACAATGACGGCGCAATACAGGCTGTACTTGCCATCTTGGGAAGGCAGGCTGCCGCTCACCACGACCGATCCGGCGGGCACCCTTCCGTAGGTCACAGTGCCTGTTTCACGATCGTATATCTTGGTGCTCTGGCCGATGAAAACGCCCATCGAAACGACCACATTGTCTTCCAGGATCACGCCTTCGACGATTTCGGATCTGGCGCCGACGAAGCAGTTGTCGCCTATGATGGTCGGGTTGGCCTGCACGGGCTCCAAAACACCGCCGATGCCCACGCCGCCAGACAGGTGCACGTTCTTGCCTATCTGTGCGCAGGAACCTACCGTCGCCCATGTGTCAACCATCGTGCCTTCATCCACATAGGCGCCGATGTTGACGTAGGAGGGCATAAGAACCACGTTCTTCGCGATGTATGCGCCCCTGCGCGCGGCGGCTGGAGGCACCACGCGGAATCCGCCTTCGCGGAAATCCCGGCTGTTGTAGTCGGCGAATTTCGAGGGAACCTTGTCGTAGTAATTGGTAAAGCCGCCCTTGATGAAGGCGTTGTCTTCGAGACGGAAGGAAAGCAGTACCGCCTTCTTGAGCCACTGATGCGTCACCCAGTCGCCATCGATTTTTTCCGCAACGCGCAGCTTGCCCTGGTCAAGCTGAGTGATCACGGTGTTGACCGCTTCCTTCAACTGCGCATCCGCATTGCGAGGAGTGATCTCTGCGCGGCGTTCAAAAGCGGTTTCGATGATATGCTGTAATTGATCCATGATGATTTCCAGTTAAATAAAAAATAGCTTGTCGCGAGTTGTAGTTAGTGGCTTGTAGCAAAAACTTGGCAGCGGGCTACTTGCTGTCAGCTACAAGCTGATGAGTAAATTCTTTGATTCTGTACGCAGCCTCCACGGTTTCTTCGGTTCCTGCGACCAGTGCCATGCGAATATAATGCTCGCCAGGATTGATGCCCTGGCTGTTCCGTGCCAGAAAGCTGCCGGGCAGCACCGTCACATTATAATCGCGATACAAGGCCTGCGCGTAGGCCTTGTCGGAGATCGGCGTGCGCACCCAGAGATAGAATCCTGCATCGGGTAGCGAAACGGGCAATACCTCCTTGAGTATCTCTGATACGCGCGCGAATTTCTCATTGTACAGGCGCCGGTTTTCCGCGACATGAACCTCGTCCTGCCATGCGGAGATGCTCGCTTCTTGTATTGCCGGATTCATCGCCGAGCCGTGATAGGTGCGGTAAAGCGCAAATTTTTCGATCGCCTTTGCATCTCCGGCCACAAAGCCGGAGCGCATGCCGGGCACGTTTGAACGTTTGGAAAGGCTGGAGAATACCACCAGATTGCGGTAGTCAGCGCGGCCCAGACTATGCGCGGCCTGCAACGCGCCGAGTGGCGCCGTGTCAGCATAGATTTCCGAATAACATTCGTCGGAAGCGATCGCGAAACCATGGCGGTCTGACATCTCGAAAAGCGCCTTCCACTCATCAAGAGACATCACCTTTCCTGTCGGATTGCCTGGAGAGCAGACATAGATGAGCTGCGTGCGTTGCCAGATTTCTTCGGGCAGCTGAGAGAAATTTAGCGCATAGCCGTCTTCGGGCAAGGCATTCAAAAAATGGGGCTCGGCCCCGGCGAGGTATGCAGCGCCTTCATAGATCTGATAGAACGGATTGGGGCAGACGACGACGGGCGCATTCCTGGTGCGATCGATCACGGTCTGTGCGAATGCGAACAGGGCTTCGCGGCTTCCATTCACCGGCAATATCTGGGTCTTGAAATCGGGAAGAGGAATACCATAACGCTGCATAAGCCAATGGGCGATCGCGCTGCGCAACGTGTCCGAACCAAGGGTTGTGGGATAATTCGCAAGTCCGCCGAGATTGGCTGCGACGGCGTCCTTGATGAACTGAGGCGTGGCATGCTTGGGCTCGCCTATGGATAGGCTGATAGCGCGGTAGTCTTTATTCGCGGTGACTTCGCGAAACAGGCTGGCGAGTTTCTGGAAAGGGTAGGGCTGCAGACGGTCGAGTTCTGGATTCATTGCGCTGGGCATTTTATGAACAGTGTGTATTATAAGGGGCGAAATGGTGTCATCAAAACGAAATATCATGCCTGTCGCAGGGATCCTGAGCGGCGCGCTGGTGTGGGGCCTGATCTGGTATCCATTCCGCGTGTTGCAGGCAGACGGCGTTTCTGGCCCGGAGGCAACCTTCATCAGCTATCTGCTGGCAATGCTGTTTGGCGCATTCATGCTGCCGCGCGTGTGGAGTGAGCTTCCCAAGGCTGACTGGTGGGCGGTGCTGTTGGTGTTTTCCGCAGGCTGGGCCAATTTTGGTTATGTGCTGGCGATGCTGCACGGCATCGTTATGCGCGTGCTGCTGCTTTTCTATCTTGCGCCGGTCTGGACTATCCTGTTTTCCTACTGGCTGCTGAATGAGCGCCTGAACCGCTACGGTTATTCCATCATCGCGCTGTCGCTATGCGGTGCATTCATCATGCTGTGGGAGCCCAGACTGGGCATGCCGTTTCCGAAAAACCTGTCCGAATGGACCGGGCTGTCGGCAGGCATGGGGTTTGCGTTGTCCAATGTGATTTCTCGCCGTACAGTCAGTCTCAGCGTCGAGGCAAAATCGGTGAGCATCTGGTTCGGCACGGTTGCGCTTGTCGCGCCGCTTATATGGTGGCAGGGCGGATTAGGGATAGCTGGCGGGCTTTCATGGTTGATCCTGGGATTGCTGGGTGTGGCCTTGTGCGCATGCAGCTTTGCCGTGCAGTATGGCGTCACCCATATGCCGGCAAATCGCGCAACGCTGCTATTCTTGTCGGAGCTGGTCGTTGCAGCCATTGCATCCTATTTTTTGGTGGACGAGACGATGGGGATGCGCGAATGGGCAGGTGCGCTGCTGATTGTTTCTGCGAGCCTGATGTCAGGAAAACTGTATGCCGAAAACGAAATATCAGATTAGATCCTCTGCCGAATTCGAGAAATATCTGTAGCCATTTCGTCCTGCCGCTTTCGCCTGATACATGGCTTGGTCTGCGCAGTTGATCAAGGTGCTTATCTCCCTGGCATCAAAAGGATAAATCGCGATCCCGATGCTTGCTGAAACGTGATATCCGGTTTCATCGTTGACGAAGAAAAACGGTTTGGCAAGTTTTCTCACGATATCATCCGCGATGCGTTTGATCTGTTCCCTGTTTTCCAGTTCAGGCAGGATGATCGCAAACTCATCGCCGCCCAGACGCGCAACGGTATCTGTCTCGCGCACGCAGCCCGATATGCGCTGACCGGCCTCCATCAACAGCGCGTCGCCGTTGGCGTGACCCAGCTTGTCATTGATTTCCTTGAAGTGGTCCAGGTCGATGTAGAACAACGAGAACGGCAATTTCTTGCGGTCAGCAAGCTTGATGGCTGCTGCCAGCCTGTCGTGAAAAAGACGGCGGTTGGGCAAATTCGTCAGCGGATCATAGTTGGCCTGCCAGTGTATCAGCTCGTCTTTCTGCTTCTTTTCTGTGATGTCGGAGAATTGCGCGACATAGCGGTATATGCTGCCGTCATTGTTGCGCAGTGCGATGATGTTGGCGAGTTTTGCATACAATGAGCCATCGCGTCGCTTGTCCCAGAGCTCGCCTTGCCAGTGATCCTCTTCTTTGATTTTCTTCCACATCTGCTGGTAGAACTTTTCATCGTGCAGACCGGATTTCATGATCCTCGGGTTTTTGCCGATCACATCTTCAGGCATGTAGCCTGTCAGCCGGGTAAAAGCCGGATTGACGTCCGTGATCAGGTTGTTTTGATCCGTCACGATAATCGCATCCGCATTAGACTCATAGATAGCCTTGGCCAGGCGCATCGACTGTTCCGAATTGAACAGAGCCTCCGACATGCGATTGAATGTGCCCGTGAGTATGCCGATCTCGTCCTTGTTCTTGTCTTCCTTGACGGGGATAAATTGCGCTGCGCTGCCCGCATTTTCCATGACCTCCATGGACGATTTGAGGTTGGTGAGCGGGCGTATCAGGCGGCGCAGCAGTCTCTGGGTCGCGAAATACATCAAGATCTGCAAAAATAACTGCCCTGCCCAAAGTTCACACCTGGCCCTGCTGATCGCGTCGAAATCCTGGGTCATGTCTATGGTGATGCTGGCTGCGCCATTCACCGACCCTGGCTCAACATGGTGGCAGGACAGGCAATTGGTGCCGCGGAAACTGGTGCTGGCGATGTAGGGCACAACGGTGCGCAGCGATGAAGAACTGCGGTCCAGCCTGAACTGTATCTGCTTCGAGCTGATCGCAAGCTTGTCCAGCGAGTCTTGGGCATGTTCTTCCGGCAATCCCATGCCAAACTGATCCTGAACCTGCTTTGCGCGTATGATGCGAACCTCCCTCATGCGATCGGAGGCGCTCATCTTCCTGATGAACAGGCGGCGGTTCTCCGGATTTGAGATCATGCCGGTCACCATCAGCATGTTCATGCCGTTGATGATGCCATCGGCCGAAACCACGGCGCGTCTTTTTGCTCCATCCAGCACTTCCGCCTTGAAGTTCTGGATCACCCAGATATGAGCCAAAGACAGGGCGATGGCAAGCGTGAGCTGAATAGGAATGTTCAGCTTGGTTGCCACATCCAATGACCGCCACCAGTTTTTCATCGCATCACTTCAACCTGAAAAACATTGGATAATACTGTATTCTTCTCACGGTTGAAATGAAAAGTCCCTGACCGCGCGATGTCCCGGATCATGCTATGGTCACGGCAGGATCGCTGTATACATCCTGGATTGCATTGAGCAATTCTATGCCTTCCTTCATCGGTTTCTGGAACGCCTTTCTGCCCGAGATCAACCCCATGCCGCCTGCGCGCTTGTTGATCACCGCAGTGCGCACTGCCTGATGCAGGTCATCATGGCCCGATGCCCCGCCTGAATTGATCATCCCCACGCGCCCCATGTAGCAGTTCGCGACCTGATAGCGCACGAGATCGACTGGATGGTCAGAGGCCAGCTCTGAATATACCTTTTCGCTGGTCTTGCCGAACTTGATCGACTTGTAACCGCCATTGTTCTCAGCCATCTTCTGCTTGATGATGTCAGCGTTGATGGTTGCTGCCAGATGATTGGCCTGTCCCGTGAGGTCAGCTGACACATGGTAATCGATGCCGTCCTGCTTGAAAGCCGTGTTGCGCAGATAGGCCCATAGCACGGTTGCCATGCCTAGTTCGTGCGCGCGCTCGAACGCTACCGAGACCTCCTGTATCTGGCGTCTGGACTCGTTCGATCCGTAGAACACAGTCGCGCCGACAGCGACTGCGCCGATGTCGAATGCCTGATCGACGCTTGCAAAAAGCGTCTGGTCGTATTTGTTGGGATAGGTGAGCAGCTCGTTGTGGTTGATCTTCACGATGAAGGGGATCCTGTGCGCATAACGGCGAGAAACCGCTGACAGCACGCCGAGCGTGGATGCCACGCCATTGCATCCTCCCTCTATCGCAAGCTTCACGATGTTCTCGGGGTCGAAGTAGATCGGGTTGGGCGCAAATGAGGCGCCGGCCGAATGCTCCACGCCCTGGTCCACGGGCAGCAGCGAAAGGTAGCCTGTGTCTTTTAGCCTGCCGTGTCCGTATAGCCTTTGCAGGCTGCAGAGCACTGCGGGTTTCCTGTCCTTCATCGCGACCACGCGGTCGATGTAGTCCGAGCCTGGCAGGTGCAGCGATGTTCCAGGTATGCCGGCACAACGGTGATGCAGAAGGTATTCAGCTTCGTCAGCCAGCAATTGAACGATATCGGTCATGATGGCGCTCCATGGTGGTGAAGATGATGCATGTTACTCTGATTCGAGTGACATAGAAATCTGACGCATCGCATCCTGATTTTTTTTCCGAATCATTGCAGTTGTATGAGGTCTCAGGCCTGCTGTGTATAATTTGGTTCGATTCTCAATACGGGGTTTTTGAAAATGTCTGTCATCGGTACACCCTTGAGCGCTGCGGCCACGCGCGTCATGCTGCTGGGTTCGGGGGAACTCGGCAAGGAAGTCATCATTGCGCTGCAGCGTCTGGGCATCGAAACAATCGCGGTTGATCGCTATGCGGATGCGCCTGGCCATCAGGTCGCGCACCGGTCTCACGTCATCAACATGGCCGATGGCGATGCGCTGCGCGCCCTGATCGAATTGGAAAAGCCGGACCTGATCGTGCCGGAGATCGAAGCCATTGCAACTGACATGCTGGGAAAGATCGAAACCGAAGGAATTGCCACGGTGATTCCAACGGCGCGCGCGACGCAGCTCACGATGAACCGTGAGGGCATACGCCGCCTTGCTGCCGAGACATTGGGGTTGCCAACATCCCCCTATCGTTTTGCAGACAGCCTGGATGAGATGCGGGCAGCCATCGATGAGATCGGCTATCCTTGCATCATAAAGCCCGTGATGTCCTCTTCAGGAAAGGGACAGTCCAAGGTCGACGGCCCGTCTGGAGTCGAGGCCGCATGGAACTATGCGGCAAGCGGCAGCCGAGTGAATCAGGGACGCGTGATCGTCGAGGGCGTGATCGACTTTGAGTACGAGATCACCCTGCTCACCGTGCGCGCGATGGGCATGGACGGAAAAGTGGAGACGCACTTCTGCGAGCCCATAGGCCATGTGCAGGTGCACGGAGATTATGTGGAAAGCTGGCAGCCCCAGCGGATGCCCGCGCATGCGTTGCAGCGCGCGCGGGACATAGCAGAAAAAGTGACCGGAAATCTTGGGGGGCTTGGGCTTTTCGGCGTTGAGCTCTTCGTCAAAGGGGATGAAGTCTGGTTTTCCGAGGTCAGCCCCCGCCCGCATGACACGGGCATGGTCACGATGTGCTCTCAGGTGCAGAGCGAATTCGAGTTGCATGCCCGCGCGATACTTGGCCTTCCTGTGAACACCTCACTGCGCGAGCCTGGGGCATCCGCCGTGATCTATGGGCAGTTGGAAGGGAAGGGCATCGCCTTTGCAGGGGTGAATGAGGCATTGCGCGTGCCCAACAGCGACATCAGGCTGTTTGGCAAGCCCGAGTCATTCCTGCGCCGCCGCATGGGGGTTGCGCTTGCAACCGGCAAGGACACTGATGAGGCGAGATCGCGGGCCAAGCTTGCGGCCAGCCTCGTCAAGCCTGTGAAGCCATGATCATCGGCATACACCACGCGACTTTTTTGACCGCCGATCTTGATAAAGCGCGCGCATTTTATGAGGGGGTGCTGGGCCTTGTGCCCAATTCTGCGCGTCCGGCTATGAGTTTCGACGGGATATGGTATGATGCAGGTGTAGGCCAACAGATACACCTGATGCTGTTGCCCGATGTGGAGCGGGGATTGCAGCGCCCGGCACATGGCGGACGAGACCGCCACGTTGCGCTGAAAGTGTCCGACATGCGAAGGCTCGTGACCCGCCTTGACGAGGCCGGGATTCCCTACAGTTTGAGCCAGTCCGGCAGAGGCGCGCTGTTCTGCCGCGATCCGGATCAGAATGCACTGGAATTTGTTGCGGATTGATCGTGCAGGAAATCTCACCCAAATCCTGGTATCAGGAGATTTGCGACAAAGCGGGCTTCGTCAGCGATGATGCGCAGGCAGCTGCCGTCGAGGAGCTGGAAGCGCTTTGGCAACAGCTCGTCGAATTCAAGAAGAGGCGCGATGGATTCCTGGGTCGCAGCCTCTTGAGCCCGAAAGTCCCGCAGGGTCTATACATTTGGGGGGGCGTCGGTCGAGGCAAGACATTCCTGATGGATGGTTTCTACCACTGCCTTCCCTATAGGCGCAAGCGTCGGTTGCACTTTCATCGTTTCATGGTTGAGATGCACGCGGAGATGAAGCGGCTGTCAGGCATGCCCGATCCGCTGATCGCGCTGGCGGACGACATCGCAGACGCAGTGCGCCTGCTTTGCCTTGATGAGTTTCATGTGGACGACATCGCCGATGCGATGCTGCTGGGCCGCCTTCTGGAAGCCCTGTTCAAGCGCGGGGTGGTGCTGCTCATCACCTCCAATCAGCCTCCTGACGAACTTTATCCAAATGGACTTCAGAGGCAAAACTTCCAGCCTGCGATCGATCTCTTGAAGCGTGAGCTCAAGATACTGCATTTCAATGGTAGCAGGGATTACCGCCAGCTTCACCTGATCCGCGACCCTGTTTTCATGGATGGTCCGGAATCCTTGACACGAATGGAGGCGATGTTCCATCGTCTGGCGATGGGCAGCGAATACGATGGTGCGGGGAAAGCGAGGAAGTCATCGCGCGAAATCGTCTGGTATGACTTCGACGTATTGTGCAAGGGCAATCACGATCAATCCGATTATCTCGGCATCGCGGCTCGTTATTCCACGGTTTTTCTTTCCGGCGTGCCGCGCATGACCAGCGACAATGCCGACGAGGCGCGCCGTTTTACCTGGCTGATCGACGTGCTTTACGACAATTGCGTGAAGCTGGTGGCGAGCTTCAAGGCGCCTCCCGAAAGCCTTTATGAGATGGAAGACGGCGAATCGCGCCGCATCGTCTCGCGTCTGATGGAGATGCAGACGCGCCGGTATCTCGAGCTTCCGCACCGCTGCAGAAGTTCAACGTGACTCAGTCGCTCTGGCGCAACGTTGAGATCTGGGAGATCGCCATTCTTGCCGTTTCCTCTATGCTCTGGCCGCTGCCGTTGACGGTCACTTCAGGCGACAGCGGGGCCTCGTAAGCGCTGTCTATTCCCGTCATGTTGGGCAATTGCCCAGCCCTGGCCTTCTTGTACAAGCCCTTCACGTCTCGCGCCTCACATATTTCAAGCGGTGTGCTTACATACACTTCGACAAAATGTTCTTGGCCGACAATATTGCGTGCCATTTCGCGCTCGTGTCGGAACGGGGAGATGAAGGCGGTCATCACGATCAGGCCGGCATCCATCATCAGCTTGGAAACTTCGGTAATGCGGCGTATGTTTTCCACGCGGTCTGCATCCGAGAAACCCAGATCCCGGCTCAGGCCGCCGCGCACATTGTCTCCATCGAGTATATAAGTGCGGTACCCATCCGCATGCAGCATAACCTCCATCGCATTGGCGATGCTGGACTTACCTGCACCGGAAAGGCCCGTGAGCCAGATCACATGCCCCTTGTGTCCGTTCAGCCTTTCGCGGTCTTTGCGGTTGATGTTCAGTGCCTGCTGAAAGATGTTCTGTCCGTTCATTGCTACTCCATGGTTTCAACGATGCATACAAGGATACCATTGCCTAAATCAGCCGCGCGCATCTCCCCAGTGCAGCGGGAAGTTTTCTTCGCCCAGATAATGCGCATCTCCGTTGCGTTTGACGCAATACTGGTTGGAAATGATCATCTCGCTTACTTGCTGTCCGGCGCTGATGCGCACGTATTCGGAAAGAATGCAGCGTTCAAGCCGGGCACCGGAGCGTATATGGCTGCCGTGCCCTATCCAGGCAGGACCTATGATGTTCGCACCCGGCTCTATCTTCACGTTCGAACCGATATAGACAGGGCCGATGATACTGACCCCTTCACCGATGGATGTGTTGAGGCCTGCCCATACGCCAGGCTTGATTTCCTTGCCCGGCATGCCCATCAGAGCAACCTCTCCGCGCAGCACGCGCTGCGAAACTTCCCAGTAATCGGTGAGGCGGCCGATGTCTATCCAGTTGAAATGCCGGTTTTGCGCGAAGAATGGCAGCTTCTCCTTTACAAGCAGCGGGAAAAGGTCGTTGCCTATGTCGAATACCTGGCCGGAAGGCACGAGATCCAACACCTCTGGCTCGAAGATGTATATGCCTGTGCTGGCAAGCGTGGATCTGGCTTCTTCAGGGGCAGGTTTTTCTTGGAAGAATTCGATCTGCCCGTTCCCGTCGGTCACGACCACGCCGTAATTCTTGGTCTGCTCGAGCGGCACATCAAGCGTGACGACGCTGGCCAGCGCTTTCTTGTTTTTGTGCTCCGAAAGCGCTGAGCCTATGTCGAGATCGATGATCGCATCTCCGCAAACCACCAGCGTGGTTTCATCGAAGAAACCGCCAAAATCCTGGATTTTCTTCATGCCTCCGGCCGAACCCAGAGGCTTGGGTACGATTTCTCCGTGTTCGCGCAGCCCCTCGAAGGAATAGCCTATGTTCACACCCCAGCTGCGGCCGTCCCCGAAATAGCTCTCGATCTGGGTATGATTGAAAGCCACGTTGATCATGATGTCCACGATGCCATACCTGGCCATGTGCTCTATCAGATACTCCATCACGGGTTTGCCCAGAATGGGAATCATGGGCTTGGGCAGATTCTTGGTCAGAGGCCTGATGCGTGTACCCTGGCCAGCGGCCAGTATCATCCCTTTTGCCATTTTTTTCCTTTCAAATCACGCAAAGCAATCCGCCTCATTGAGAAGCTTGCCCTGGGCATCCTTGGCTGACAAGGCCGGCGCGGATTGCAAGCGCCAGTCTATTGCAAGAATTGGGTCGTCCCAGCGTATGCAGCGCTCGAATTCGGGCATCCAGTAGTCTGTCGTCTTGTAGAGAAATTCGGCCGAATCGGACAGCACGACGAAGCCGTGCGCAAACCCATCCGGTATCCAGAACATGCGTTTGTTGTCGGCGGAGAGTTCGACCGCGACATGCTTGCCGAAAGTGGGCGAACTTTTGCGTATGTCCACCGCGACATCCAGCACTGCGCCTTGCACCACGCGCACCAGTTTTCCCTGCGGGCGCTGTATCTGGTAGTGCAGGCCTCTGAGCACATTCTTCACCGAACGGGAATGGTTGTCCTGCACGAAGTCGACATCCCGCCCTGTCAGTTCGGCAAATTTCTTGCGGTTAAAACTCTCGAAGAAGAAGCCCCGCTCATCGCCAAAAACCTTGGGCTCGATGATCACGAGGTCTGGAATTCCGGTCTCTATCGTTTTCATAGCGTTCCTTTAAGCAACTGCATCAGGTATGCACCATAACCGCTCTTGACCAGAGGTGCTGCAAGGGTTTCAAGTTGCTGGGCATCGATAAACCCGTTCTTGAACGCGATCTCTTCCGGACAGGCGATCTTCAATCCCTGGCGCTGTTCTATGATCTGTATGAACTGGCTGGCTTCAAGCAGCGACTCGTGCGTGCCGGTATCGAGCCACGCGAAGCCTCGCCCCATGGTCTCGACCGACAGCCTGTTATGATCGAGATAAATCCGGTTGACATCGGTGATTTCGAGTTCGCCGCGCTGGGAAGGCTTCAGGCTTGCCGCGATATCCAGCACATCGTTGTCGTAGAAATAAAGTCCGGTGACGGCGAAATTCGATTTCGGCTTGAGCGGCTTTTCTTCGAGCGATACGGCGCGTCCTCGCTTGTCGAATTCCACCACGCCATAGCGCTCGGGATCGTGCACGTGATAGGCGAATACTGATGCGCCTTCTTTGCGTACTGCCGCGTTTTGCAGCTGGCTCTGGAAATCGTGTCCGTAGAAGATGTTGTCGCCCAGCACCAGAGCGGATGGGTCATGCCCCACGAAATCCCGGCCGATGATGAATGCCTGTGCCAGGCCATCGGGAGAAGGCTGGACGGCATAATGCAGGTTGAGCCCCCAGTTGTTTCCGTTGCCCAGCAGCTGCTCGAAGCGCGGCGTGTCCTGCGGTGTCGAGATGATCAGGATATCCCGTATTCCTGCAAGCATCAGCGTGGACAGGGGATAGTAGATCATCGGCTTGTCGTATACCGGAAGCAGCTGCTTGGATACCGCCAGCGTGACCGGGTGCAGCCTCGTGCCCGAGCCACCTGCGAGGATGATGCCCTTGCGTTTGATCATAATTGTTTCTCCAGAACTTCGTTCAGCATCCGTTCAATACCGGTCTGCCAGTCTGGCAGATGCAAATCGAAAGTGGCTTGAAGTTTTTGGGTGTTCATTCGCGAATTGTGCGGGCGCCTTGCAGGTGTCGGGAATGCGCTGGTCGGCACGGGTTCAATCGTGCCGGCTTTCAATGCTATGCCCATGCGCCTTGCATGATCTATGACGAAACTCGCATAGCCGTGCCATGTGACTTCGCCTCTCGCCACCAGATGATACAGCCCGGAAATGTCAGAATTGTGTCTGGCCATGCGTATCGCATGTGCCGCCACGTCGGCCAGCAGATCAGCACCCGTAGGCGCACCCGTCTGGTCGTCTATGACCTTCAAGACGTCGCGCTCATGCGCAAGTCTCAGCATGGTCTTGGCAAAATTGCCGCCGCGCGCGCCATAGACCCAGCTCGTGCGGAAGATAAGGTGATGGCATCCCGACTGAACGATGAGGTCTTCGCCTTCGAGCTTGGTTTTTCCATAGACATTCAGCGGGCCGGTAGGATCTGATTCTATCCACGGCTTTTCTCCGCTTCCGTCGAACACATAATCCGTCGAATAATGCACAAGCCAGGCGTTCAGCTTTTTCGCTTCCTCTGCCAGTATGGAAGGCGCCGTTGCGTTGATGATCCTGGCAAGGTCTGGTTCACTTTCGGCGCGGTCCACTGCAGTATGAGCCGCCGCGTTGACAATGATATCGGGCGCCACGCTGCGCACCGTTTCGGCAAGTCCCTTGAGATCGGTGAAGTCTCCGCATAGGGTTTCTGAGCTGGAATCCAACGCGATGAGCTCCCCAAGCGGGGAGAGACTGCGTTGCAGCTCCCATCCGACCTGGCCGTTCTTTCCGAACAGCAGTATCTTCATCAGGCGCGCTCCGCGTAATTCTTCTCTATCCACTGCCGGTAGCTGCCGGACAGCACGTTGTTCACCCAGGTCTGGTTGTCCAGATACCACTGTACCGTCTTGCGTATGCCGGTTTCGAATGTCTCAGAAGGTTTCCAGCCAAGCTCGCGCTCGATCTTTCGGGCGTCGATCGCATAGCGCCTGTCGTGTCCTGGACGGTCGGCGACGAATGCAATCTGCTCGCGATAGGGCTTGCCATCGCTTCTGGGTTGCAGCTCATCGAGCAATCTGCATACCGTATGAACGATATCGAGGTTGGCCTTCTCGTTCCAGCCGCCGATGTTGTAAACCTCGCCAGGTTTGCCCTTTTCCAGTGCGCAGCGTATCGCGCTGCAGTGATCCTTCACATACAGCCAGTCCCTGATCTGCTGACCGTCGCCATACACGGGCAGGCTTCGTCCGGCGAGCGCATTGACGATCATCAGAGGGATCAGCTTTTCCGGGAAGTGATAAGGGCCGTAATTGTTCGAGCAATTGGTTGTCAACACCGGAAGCCCGTAGGTGTGGTGATAGGCACGCACCAGATGATCTGACGCTGCCTTGCTCGCGGAATACGGGCTGTTCGGCTCGTAGCGGTGATTTTCGGTGAAGGCGGGCTCACTCTTGGCAAGCGATCCATACACTTCATCGGTCGAGACATGCAGGAAGCGGAAGTTGGTCATCTCTGCGTCAGAAAGTCCGGACCAGTAGGCGCGCACGACTTCAAGCAGATGGAAAGTGCCGACGACATTGGTCTGTATGAAGTCCTCAGGCCCGTGTATGGAACGGTCCACATGCGATTCGGCCGCAAAATTGACGATGGCTCTCGGGCGATGCAGGGCAAGTAGCTTTGCCACCAGCGCCTTGTCGCCGATGTCGCCCTGCACGAAGATGTGATTTGGATTGTCCTTCAATGATGCGAGGTTCTCGAGATTGCCTGCGTATGTCAGCTTGTCGAGATTGATGACGGGCTCGTCGCTTTGAGCAAACCAGTCGAGAACGAAATTAGAGCCGATGAAACCTGCACTGCCAGTCGTTAGTATCATTGAGTTAGCCCAAAAAATTTCGAATACGGTTCAGTCCTTGCCAAAAAGATCCCGGCTGTATATTTTTTCTGAGACGTCCTTAAGATCGTCCGTGATGCGGTTGGTGACGATGACATCTGCTTCCTTCTTGAATTGTACAAGATCGTTCACCACTCTGGAGCGGTAAAATTCGGGCTCTTTCAGCGCAGGCTCGTACACGATGACTTCGATGCCTTTGGCCTTTATGCGCTTCATGATGCCCTGGATGCTGCTCGAGCGGAAATTGTCCGAGCCGCTCTTCATCACCAGGCGGTGGATGCCGACGATCTTGGGATTGCGCTTCATGATATCGAAGGCGATGAAATCCTTGCGCGTCGTGTTCGATTCCACGATCGCATGCACCAGGTTCTGCGGCACGTCCTGGTAATTGGCGAGCAACTGCTTGGTATCCTTGGGCAGGCAGTAGCCACCATAGCCGAAGGACGGGTTGTTGTAATGATCTCCGATGCGAGGATCCAGGCAGACGCCCTGTATGATCTGCCTTGTGTCCAGGCCATGCGTGGCCGCATAGGTATCCAGCTCGTTAAAATAGGCCACCCGCATCGCAAGGTAGGTATTGGCAAAGAGCTTGATCGCTTCGGCTTCGGTGGAATCCGTAAAAAGGACGGCGATGTCCTGCTTGATTGCACCCTGTTTCAGAAGATTGGCGAACACTTCCGCGCGCGCAGAGCGCTCTCCCACGACGATCCGGGAAGGATAGAGGTTGTCATGCAGCGCACGGCCTTCGCGCAGGAATTCGGGCGAGAAGATGAGATTGCTGCAGTTGAATTTAGCGCGGGCCTTGACCGTATAGCCGACAGGAATGGTGGACTTGATGATCATCACGGCCTTGGGGTTGATGCTCAAGACATCCTGAATCACCGATTCGATCGAGCTCGTATTGAAGTAGTTGGTCTCGGGATCGTAGTCTGTAGGGGTTGCAATGATCACGTAATCGGCATTGCCATAGGCGTCATGCCTGTCGAGCGTTGCGCGAAAGTTGAGCGGCTTGTGCTTGAGAAAGTCCTCGATTTCCCTGTCTTCTATCGGAGACTGTCTGCGGTTCAGCATCTCGACCTTCTCGGGGACAATGTCGACTGCGACGACCTCGTTGTGCTGAGAGAGCAGTATGGCATTGGAAAGGCCGACATAGCCGGTACCGGCGATTGCGATTTTCATTTTTGTGTTTCCATTTTCTGGGATATGACGCTCAAACTGTTGAAGTCTAGCCGGACTCACAAACAGCGTCAAAACTTGTCTCGCCATTCGCGCAAGGCAATAAAGGCGGATTCCTCGTCGATTGCATCGTATCCTGCCTGCCTCAGGCTATGAAGAATCGCGGGTTCCTTGCAGCGCAGGAATGGGTTCGTGGCAAGTTCGATCTCGATCGTGAATGGGACGGTTGACTGGTTGACTGCGCGCATTTGTGCAGTCCTTTCTATGCGATGGTCCACATCGGGATTCATTGGGTCGCAGACTTTGGCAAAGCGCAGGTTGGATGCCGTGTACTCGTGGGCGCAATAAGCCAGGGTTGAAGGGGGCAGGCTGGCAAAGCGCTGCAGGGAGTGGTGCAACTCTTTCACGCTGCCCTCGAAATTTCGCCCACATCCCGCGCCAAAAAGTACATCACCGCAGAACAGTATCCCGGATCCGGATGAGTAATACGCGATGTGATCCTCGATGTGGCCGGGGACTTCCATGATGTCGAAATTCAAACCGAATTCTTCAAGACTTAATTTATCGCCTTCCCTGAGATCGTGGGTGATGTGCGGATTCTTTTTATGCTGACGTCCATACACCGGCACGTTGTATACTGCGCGCAATTCTTCAATGCCTCCGACATGGTCATGATGGCGATGCGTGCAGAGCATGCCTGACAGAGAGATGTTGTTTCTGGCGAGCCATGCAAGCACCGGGGCTGCGTCTCCGGGGTCAACTACAAATGCGTGCTGGTCGTTGTGCAAGGCCCAGATGTAATTGTCTTCAAAGGCGGGGATGGCGACGATGTCGTACATGATCTGAATAATGGAATTTATGTGAGCCCTGATTGTAAATCAACAGCAGAAAGTTTGAGCGAGTGGTTTTCCTCCGATCAGGGCGGCTATGTTCTGGAACGAGAATTTGTCTGGTTCGACAAGACGGTCAACGACATCTTCGGCTATAACGCGCTGCAGATCGGTTTGCCTGAACAGGATTTCTTGAGGAACAGCCGGATTCCGTTGCGCTTCAGCGGCGCAGATCAGGCTGGCGCCGCAGTCCGGTTGTGCGGCGATGAACTGCCTGTTGCAACTGCAAGCCTTGATTTGCTGCTGCTGCCGCATGTGCTGGAATTCGGACAGCAGCCTCATGCCATTTTGCGCGAAGCCGAACGCGTGCTGATGCCGGAAGGCAGTCTTCTGATCAGCGGCTTCAATCCTCACAGCTTGTGGGGAGCTTACCGCGCATTGGGGAGGACTGGCGGCTATCCCTGGAGCGGCCATTTCATCGCGCTGTCGAGAATCAAGGATTGGCTGGCATTGCTGGGTTTCGAAATGGCTGGTGGAAGGTTTGCGGTTTATGCGCCACCTTTTCATCAGAAGAAATGGCTTGAACGCTGTTATTTCATGGAGGCCGCAGGGGATCGCTGGTGGGCGGTGAGCGGCGGGGTGTATTTCGTTCATGCGATCAAGCGCGTTCCAGGTATGCGCCCTATCAAGCCGAGATGGGACCAGAATCTTGTAAGAAAGCTGTTGCCTGTGGCACCGAAGCTGAACCAGCCACGCTCCGGTTGCCAGAGAGTCGAAGATGATTTGGATTGGCGAACGAAATGGAAACTGTAGATATATTCACCGATGGTGCCTGCAAAGGCAATCCCGGAGTAGGGGGGTGGGGCGCATTGCTGCGCGCGAAAGGCAAGCAGCGTGAGCTTTTTGGAGGCGAGGCGCATACCACCAACAATCGCATGGAGCTGATGGGCGCGATCGCGGCCCTCGAGGCTTTGAGGCGGCCCTGCCGTGTCAGGCTGCACACCGATTCAAAGTACGTACACCAGGGCATCACAGCCTGGCTGTCCGGTTGGAAAAAATCTGGATGGAAGACGGCCAGCAAGCAGCCGGTAAAGAACGAGGATCTCTGGCGCAGGCTGGATGCCTTGACTTTGCAGCATCAGATCGAATGGATATGGGTCAAGGGGCATGCAGGTCATGACGGAAATGAACAGGCCGATGCACTAGCAAACAGGGGAGTGGCATCGGTATACGAGAAAGGAGTTGGCAATGCGCAAGGTCGTTCTGGATACTGAAACGACAGGTCTGGACCCCAAAAAGGGTCATAGAATCATCGAAATTGCAGCCATAGAACTTGAAGGCCGCAAGGTATCCAAGAAGCATTTTCACCATTACCTGGATCCGGAGCGTGAAGTGGACGAGGAAGCCGCCCGCGTGCACGGGTTTACATGGGACATGCTGAGAGGAAATTTCAAGTTTTCCGACATTGCGGCAAGCTTTCTTGCCTTCATTGATGGTGCGGAGATTCTGGCTCACAACGCGCCTTTCGACATCAGCTTCATCAACAGCGAGCTTCAGCGCATGGGCTTGCCCCCGCTTGAAAATCCAGTCTTGGATACACTGGCGCTGGCGCGCGAGCTCAATCCGGGAAAGAAAAACGGGCTGGATGCGCTATGCAGCCGCTACGAAATAGACAATTCGCATCGCACCTTGCATGGCGCTTTGCTGGATACCGAGCTTCTGGCTGAAGTATACATCGCGATGACACGAGGGCAGGAAAGCCTGCTGATCGATGAAGAGGCACCTGCAATCAAGCCAGCATTGAATGCATGCGCTCTCCGCCCTAAGATTCGTGTCCTGCTGCCGGATGAGCACGAGATGTCTGAGCATGAAAAACAGCTGGAAGCGATCGACAAGGCGAGCCGCGGCACCTGTCTATGGAAACAGATGGAGAATGCGGCATGAACAGGCAATTGAGGCGCAGGACTATACAGGTCTTTTTGCTTGCGGCACTGTTGTACATCGGCGAATGCGCCTATATGTGGGGGACACAGAAATCGCACATCTTCGAGCCAACGCATGTCATGCAGACGACGCCCGATCGCATGGGAGTGAAATACGAAGAGTTGGACATCCCTTCGGGAAAGGGGGAAGACAAGGGGGAGTTGGATGCGTGGTGGATACCTGCAGACAATCCTGAAAATGCGCCCACCATGCTGTATCTGCACGGCAACGATAGGAATATCAGCAACAATCTGGAAAATACGCTGCGGCTGCATAAAATGGGCTATAACGTTTTTCTGCCGGATTACCGTGGCTATGGAAAGAGCAGCGGCGGCAAACCCAGCGAATCGAAGGTGTACGAGGATGCCGAATCTGCATGGCAGTATCTGGTCAAATGGCGAGGGCTGGACCCTCACAAGACCTTCATCTACGGCCATTCCCTGGGAGGTGCCATCGCGATCGACCTCGCGATCCATCACCCCGAGGCGGCAGGCCTGGTTACCGAAAGTACGTTCACATCGATGAAGGCGATGGGTGAGATCAATTATGGATATCTGCCGGTGGGCGTGCTGCTCAACCAGCGCTTTGCGTCGTTGAAAAAGATCCCAGCATTGAATATTCCGTTGCTGATCATACACGGCACATGGGATCAAAGAGTGCCCGTCGAAATGGGGAAAAGGCTTTATGCGGCTGCGCCCGAGCCCAAGAAACTCCTTTTGATAGAGGGAGGAGAGCACAGCAACAGCAGTGCGATAGGCTGGGTCGAATACCGGGACGCAATGGCGGATTTCGTGAAAAGATACATGAAATGAATCAGCAGCTATCAGCAATTATTGTAGGATTCTAGATGATGAAATGCGATGTCGTCATCATAGGTTCGGGCGCTGCCGGAATGATGTGCGCGATACAGGCTGGGATGCGCGGCCGTTCTGTGGTCTTGCTCGATCATGCAAAAAAACTTGCAGAGAAGATCCGAATCTCGGGAGGGGGAAACTGCAACTTCACCAATATCCATGCGAGGCCTGAATGCTACATCTCCGAGAACCCGCATTTTTGCCGTTCAGCCCTTGCGCGTTACACTCCACAGAATTTCATCGCGCTTCTGAAAAAACACAACATCGGTTTTCATGAGAAGAAGCTGGGCCAGCTGTTCTCTGGCGCCGGATCCGATGCGATCATTTCGATGCTGAAGGAAGAATGCGATGCCCAGGCTGTTAAGCGCCACATGGGCACAACAATCCAGAGCATAGAGCGCAGACCTTCCGGACATTTCCATCTCGAAACATCGAGGGACGAATTCGAAACTGTATCGCTCGTGATCGCGACCGGAGGCCTGTCCATACCCAAAGTTGGCGCAACTCCTTTTGGTTATCGTATCGCGGAGCAGTTCGGTATCCCGGTCACGAAGCTCAAAGCAGGCCTTGTTCCTTTGACCTTTGCACCGGAACAATGGAAGCCGTATGCGGATCTGACAGGTGTTTCATTTCCCGCGATCGTGAGTGCTGGGAAGCAGTCTTTCCGGGAAGATCTGCTGGTCACCCACAGAGGCTTGAGCGGCCCGGCCATCCTTCAGGCTTCATCCTACTGGCAGCCAGGCAGCGCGTTGAGCATCGATCTATTGCCGGATGTGGACATGCGCGAACTGCTTGTTGAAAACAAGGGCAGCAAGAAGCTGCTTTCCAATTTCCTGGCGCAGTGGCTGCCAAAGAGTTTTGCAGAGGTTTGGTGCAGCCAAGCTTTTGAGAACAGGCCGCTCAACCAGTACAACGAAAAGCAGAGAGAGATGATTGCAAGCCGTTTGCACGGCTGGCAGGTAACGCCTTCAGGCACCCTGGGCTATGCCAAGGCCGAGGTCACCTGCGGCGGGGTGGACACGCGCGCGCTTTCGTCCAAGACCATGGAGTGCAAGGATGTGCCGGGGCTCTACTTCATCGGCGAAGTGGTGGATGTTACGGGTTGGCTTGGTGGCTACAATTTCCAGTGGGCATGGTCTTCCGGTTTTGCTGCAGGGCAATCGGTCTAAAGGTTGATTGCGCGTTCCACGCGCTCTGTCAGATTCTTTTCAAGACAATCGATCGCGATATTCTCGGGCATGGATCTCAGCCAGGTCATCTGCCGCTTCGCGAGCTGTCTCGTGGCGATAATACCCTTCTCCAGAAGTTGCGCCTCGTCGATCCCGCCTTCAAGGTATTCCCATGCCTGGCGGTATCCCACGCAGCGCATCGAAGGAAGGTCGGGGTGCAGAATGTATTTGTTGCGCAGACCTTGCAGCTCTTGGACCAGCCCCTGTTCCAGCATCTGTTTGAAGCGCATTGCGATGCGTTGGTGCAATTCGCTTCGATCTGAAGGGATCAGCGCAATGGGCAGCACGTCTAAGGGCAGGCTGCCCTGTCTCTTCTGGTTTAGAAGCTCCGACATCGGGGTTCCTGTGATGCGGAAAATCTCCATCGCGCGGCCTATCCGCTGGGTGTCGTTGGGAGACAGCCTCTCTGCGGTGGCAGGATCGACGGAAGAGAGCATGTTGTGAAGGAAGGGCGTGCCATTCTGTCGGATGATCTCGTCAAACTCTTTGCGGATTTCAGGGTCCGCGATGGGAAGATCGCTCAAGCCTTCCTTCAGTACCTTGAAATAAAGCATGGTGCCGCCCACCAGCAGCGGTGTCCTGCCGCGTTTTGCGATCTCGTCCATCAGACGCAGTGCATCGTGCCTGAATGCCGCAGCCGAATAGACTTCCGTTGGATCGACGATGTCGATCAGGTGATGTGGCGCGCGGGAAAGCGTTGCTGCATCCGGTTTGGCCGTGCCGATGTCCATGTCGCGGTATACCAGCGCGGAATCCACGCTGATGATCTCCAAAGGCAGCCTTTCTACGAGTTCCACTGCGACGCCCGTCTTGCCGCTTGCGGTTGGCCCCATCAGGAATATGGCGCGCGGCAGGCTCTTCATGCCAAGTCCCTGTCGCGGGTTTCGCGTATCAGGAATGCGGCCGTCAAGCTTATCGCTGCGGCTGCTGAAATGTATCCGCCCACCCAGGGAAGTCCGCCCTTCTGCACCAGTTGCTGTGCGATGTATGGTGCGAGCGATGCGCCCATGATGCCGCCCAGGTTGTAGGCAGCGCCTGCGCCGGTATAGCGCACTGCGCTCGGAAAGAGCTCAGGGAGCAGCGCGCCCATCGGTGCAAAGGTCGCTCCCATCAAAAAAAGCTCAAGAGAGAGAAATCCTGTAATCGCTATCGTGGAGCCGCTGGAGAGCATCGGCGAGAACAGGAAGCCTGAAAGAAGCGCAGCGCTTCCTGCTGCGATCAACACGGGGCGGCGTCCATAGCGGTCAGAGGCCATTGCGGAAAGCGGTGTGGCAGCCGCCATGAACAGCACCGCGATGCACAGCATGGCAAGAAACTGCATGCGTGAAAACCCGAGCCTGCTCGTGCCATAGCTCAAGGAAAAGACCGTCGAGATGTAGAACAGCGCATAGCAAACCACCATCAGCATTGCGCCCAGCAGCAATGGTTTTGCATGATGGAAAAAAAGCTGCAGGGCGGGGAGTTTCACATGTATGGCCTTCGTAAACACGGGCGTCTCTGCTAGTTTCATGCGAACGTACAGGCCTACGATCACAAGAAGAGAACTTGCGAGGAATGGGATGCGCCAGCCCCATGCGCGAAAGCTTGCGTCGTCGAAATACCCAGTGAGGAGCAGGAAGCTGCCGACAGCCAGCAGGAATCCGATGGAAGGGCCGAGTTGTGGGAACATGCCATACCATCCGCGACGGCCCGCAGGCGCATATTCTGTTGCCAGGAGCGCAGCACCTCCCCATTCCCCTCCAAGGCCTATACCCTGGGCAAAGCGCAAGAGGCAAAGCAGCAAGGGGGCAGTCCAGCCGATCTGCTGATAACCCGGTAGAAGACCGATCATAAATGTTGATGTGCCCATTGCGAAAAGGGATGCGACCAGGGTCGATTTTCTTCCGATCTTGTCGCCGTAGTGGCCGAACAGCAGGGAACCGATGGGGCGCGCAACGAAGGCGACGCCGAAAGTCAGGAATGCATTCAGCGCTTGCACGGCCGGATCTGAACTCGGGAAGAACACCGGGCCGATCACCATCGCCACCGCCAGGCCGTAGATGTAGAAATCGTAATACTCTATTGCCGTGCCGATGAACGAGGCGAACGCGATGCGCGCGATGGATGGGCTGGATGAGGTCATCAGTGTATATCGTTATCAATGAGCCTTATTGTCCTCGCATGAACATCGCATCGAGCTCCTTTATCGATACCTGGAACCAGGTCGGGCGGCCGTGGTTGCACTGGTCTGCACGCTCCGTGCTTTCCATTTCGCGCAGCAGCGCGTTCATCTCGGGTATGTTCAGAATCCGGTTGGCGCGCACCGCACTGTGGCAGGCAAGGCTTGCCAGAAGTTCATCGCGGCGTTCGGTAAGCACGCGGCTTGCACCGTATTCGCGAAGCTCCTGCAGCACCTTGCCTGCGACCAGTTCTGCTTCTGATTGCTTGAGCAGCACAGGCATCGCGCGTATCGTAAGCGTGGTGGGCGAGATGGGCGTGATGTCGAAGCCCAATTTCGAAAGTGTCTGCCTTTCGGCTTCGGCGGTCGCGATATCCAGATTTTCAGCGGGCATGGTGACCGGGATCAGCAAAGGCTGCGTGGCGACCTTTTCCTTATCCATCGCGGATTTCAGCTTTTCGTACACGATGCGCTCATGCGCTGCGTGCATGTCCACGACCACCAAACCATGCGCGTTTTGCGCGAGTATGTATATGCCTGAGAGTTGGGCAAGCGCAAATCCCAGAGGCGGGATATCCTGGGTGGCAGAGTCGACCGGAGTCTGTTCAACCGATGACGCGATGCTTTCTGTCTGCATCTGCCACAAATCAATGGATGCACTGTATTGTGGGGTGCTCAAGGGACTAGGTCTTGAAAATGGAACCGGATTGCGTGGAGATTCTATAGTCTGTTCGGGTTTTGCAAGCGCCTCCTGCAGCGTGTGGAAGATGAACCGGTGTATCGCCTGGCTTTCGCGAAAGCGCACCTCGCTTTTCGCAGGGTGCACGTTCACATCCACCTGTGTTGCGGGCAATTCCAGAAAGAGCACGTATGCCGGATGGCGCTGGTGGTGCAGGATGTCCTGATAGGCCTGGCGCAGCGCATGGCTTGCGACCTTGTCGCGCACGAAGCGGCCGTTGACGAAGAAGTATTGCGCATCGCGGCTGCTCAGTGAGTAGGCGGGCAAGGCTGCGAGGCCTTTCAGCGCAAGGTCTGGAGAAAAGCGCGAAACTGCGACTGCGGCCTTGGCAAAGTCCTCCCCGAGCAGCATGGCGACCCGTTTCATCGCAGCATCTGCGATCGATCCAGTATCATTCATCCCCGGGAGTTGCCATATCGTGCGTCCGTTGTGCTGCAGCGAAAAGGCAACATCCGGGCGCGATAACGCGATGCGTTTGAATGCCTCCTCGCAGTGCGCAAATTCGGTAGCCTCCGTCTTCAGGAATTTCCGCCTTGCTGGCGTGTTGAAATAGATCTCCCTGATTTCGATGCTGGTGCCTTGCATTTGGCTTGTTGGGGCAGGCTCACTGATGATCCCGTCGCGCGCCTCTATCCTCCAGCCATGTTCGTCGTTTGCCGTGCGGCTTGAAAGCGTCAGTTCGGCGACAGCGGCCATGCTGGCCAGCGCTTCGCCGCGAAAGCCCATGCTGGCAACCGACTGGAGGTCGTCTAAAGAGGCAATCTTGCTGGTCGCATGTCGCAACAGTGCAAGCTTCATATCCTCTTTTGCGATGCCGCGACCATTGTCGCGTACCCGCAGTAGCTTGATGCCGCCGCTTTCAATCTGAACGGAGATGTCGTTTGCTCCTGCATCCAGGCTATTCTCCATCAATTCCTTCAATGCGGCAGCAGGCCGCTCGATCACTTCGCCAGCGGCGATCTGGTTGATCAGCAGTTCTGGCAAAAGCCGTATGGATGTGCTCATGAGATGTATGGAATTTGTGTGATCTGCAATTATAGCGGAGCCCGCCTTCACACTTGACTTCTTTCTGAAACAGGATCAAATTGACACAGTAGTTGAGTAAATCTGTCGTATTTATCCTATCCATCCATAAGGAGAAATGCCATGAAACTGCTCGATCTGATCAAACCCGCCGCATTGTCTTTGACTCTGATTGCATCTTCAGCGCTGGCAACAGAAGGTGCGATCACCATCACTTCCCCAGTAAACGGTGCCGTGCTGCAAGGCAATGCTGACAACAAGCTGGATTTCAACGTCAGGCTTAGCCCCACGGGAAATCATCTGCACATCTATGTCGACGATGGCAACCCCATCATCGATCGCGACATTTCGCATTGCCCCTGCAGCATAACGCTGCCCAAGCTTGCGCCAGGCAAACATGTGATTGCGATCAAGGAGGCAACCGTGAGCCATGCATTGACCGGAGTCGAGGCCGTTGAGACGGTGACCAGCCAATAGCATGCAGAATCTGCTCTATGCGCTGATACAGTCTCTGCACAATATCAACGCGGCAGTCATTGCAGGAATTGCCGCGGCAGCGCTCTGGCAACCTGATTTGCGCTCGAAGCTGGCAACATGGGTGGCTGTGGCCTGGGCACTGCAGGGATTGACTGGATTATCCTTCGGCATCACCACCTATGCCTATGAGAGGCACTTGCCCGACATCCACGGCATCGCCGTTCTTGCATTGGGCATCAAGGTGCTCTGTGTCGTTGCGGGTCTGACGCTCGCGCTTTTCTATCGCAAGGCGAACCTCAGCGAAAAGCAGCAGGTGCTTGTCTGGCGTATCCTGTTAGCGCTTGGCCTCGTCGCACTTGCAAGCGCCGCATTCCTGCGCTGGTATTCCTGAACTTGCCCTGCATATAGCGTGGTTATTGTCCGACTGGCCGCGAGTGAGGGTATAATCGCGGCCGCATAAATCTGGCAAGTTCAGAGATAAAAATCCACCAATCGAGGAGAGATCATGCGGATAGGCATTCCTGCGGAAATTCGCGCAGGTGAAACCCGTGTTGCAGCGACGCCGGAAACAGTGAAAAAGATGATCGCTGCAGGTCACGAAGTACTGGTGCAAAGCGGGGCAGGCGTGGCTGCGCATTATCTGGATGCGGAATTCGCATCGGCTGGCGCGAAGCTTGTCGATGTGGCAGCGCTGTACGGGGAAGCGGATATGCTGCTCAAGGTGAAGGCGCCGACCATGGATGAAATCGCGCAGTTGCGCGCAGGCACCGCGCTTATCGGACTGCTCAACCCCTATCAGGCAGATCTGGTCGATGCCTATGTAAAGCAGGGCATCACTGCGTTTTCAATGGAAAAACTGCCTCGCACCTCGCGCGCTCAGGCGATGGATGTGCTGTCTTCCCAGGCCAACATCGCGGGCTACAAGGCAGTGATATTGGGGGCCAATTTTTACCAGCGCTTCATGCCCATGCTGATGACTGCAGCCGGCACCGTGAAGGCGGCGCGCGTTCTGATCCTGGGTGTGGGCGTGGCGGGGTTGCAGGCGATCGCGACAGCCAAGCGCCTGGGTGCGGTGGTCGAGGCGTCCGACGTGCGTCCCGCCGTGAAGGAACAGGTCGAATCGCTGGGTGCGAAGTACATCGACGTGCCATTTGAGACCGAAGAGGAGCGCGAGATCGCGCAGGGCGTGGGAGGATATGCGAGACCCATGCCGGCTTCCTGGATGCAGCGTCAGGCTGTGCTCGTTGCAGAACGAGCCAAGCAGGCCGACATCGTGATCACCACGGCGCTGATTCCCGGGCGTCCTGCACCCGTGCTGCTGCATGAAGAAACCGTAAAGCAGATGAAACCGGGTTCCGTCATCGTCGACATGGCTGTGGAGGCGGGCGGCAACTGTCCGTTGTCAGAGGCCGGAAGTACCGTAGTGAAGCATGGCGTGACCATCGTTGGAGAGACCAATCTTCCGGCACTGGTCGCAACCGATGCCAGTGCGCTTTATGCGCGCAACCTCCTGAATTTCATCAACCTGCTTTGCGACAAGACGGGTGCAATGAACATCAATCTGGAAGACGACATCATTGCCGGCACGCTGCTATGCAAGGATGGCGCTGCAGCAAACAAATAGGAGCAATATCATGACTGGTGCAGTAGATCCCTTTGTATTGAATCTGACCGTATTCGTGCTCGCGATATTCGTAGGTTACCACGTTGTATGGAATGTAACCCCCGCGCTGCACACTCCGTTGATGGCGGTGACAAATGCGGTATCCGGCATCATCATCGTGGGTGCGATGCTTGCTTCCAGTCCGGAAAAAATGGATATCGGATCGGTGCTCGGACTGATCGCCGTAGTGCTGGCCGCAATCAATGTGTTCGGCGGTTTTCTGGTGACCCAGCGCATGTTGGCGATGTTCAAGAAGAAGGAAAAGTAAATGTCAGCCAATTCCGTATACCTGGCCTATCTGGTCGCCGCTGTCCTTTTCATTCTGACGCTCAAGGGCTTGAGTTCACCTATATCGTCGCGGCGCGGCAACATGTTCGGCATGACGGGCATGGCAATTGCCGTGTTGACCACTTTGAGCCTCACGCACAACGTGACCTATATCCTGCTGGCGATCGCCGTCGGTGGCACGATAGGCGCGATCGTTGCTCGCCGCATCGAGATGACCGCGATGCCGGAGCTCGTCGCGGCGATGCACTCCCTGGTGGGCCTGGCAGCCGTCCTGGTCGCGATGGCCGCATTCAACAATCCGGTAGCTTATGGCATTGCGCTGCCGGGAGAGCCGCTGCACAGCAGCAACCGCATCGAGCTCTTCATCGGCACCTTTGTGGGTGCGATCACCTTCACCGGTTCTATCATTGCATTCGGAAAATTGTCCGGAAAGCTTTCCGGCAGACCTTTGCGCTTTGCCGGGCAGCATTGGCTCAATCTGCTTCTGGGTATCGTGATGCTGGGCTTTGGCGCCGCGTTCTTCATGAATCCATCGTGGATGCCGTTCCTGATCATGACTGCGATCGCGCTGGTGCTAGGCGTATTGCTGATCATGCCGATAGGCGGCGCTGACATGCCTGTGGTGGTGTCCATGCTGAATTCCTATTCCGGCTGGGCAGCGGCTGGAATAGGCTTCACGCTCAACAACAACATGCTGATCATCGCGGGATCATTGGTTGGAAGCTCGGGCGCCATCCTCTCCTACATCATGTGCAAGGCGATGAACCGTGCATTCTTCAACGTGATCCTGGGGGGCTTCGGCGGCGAGGCCGCGGCTGAAGCATCGGGGGATGGCGAGCAGAAGACCTATCGCAGCGGCAGTGCGGACGATGCAGCCTTCCTGATGAGCAATGCCGATTCGGTGATCATTGTGCCGGGCTATGGGCTTGCGGTCGCGCGCGCGCAGCATGCGATCAACGAGATGTCCAAGGTGCTTTCCGACAAGGGCGTGAAGGTGCGCTATGCGATCCATCCCGTGGCAGGCCGCATGCCGGGCCACATGAACGTGCTGCTGGCCGAGGCCGAAGTGCCTTATGAGCAGGTCGTGGAGATGGATGAGATCAACAACGAGTTTGCAGACACGGACGTGGTGCTGGTGATAGGCGCGAACGACGTTGTGAACCCCGCTGCGAAGAACGACAAGTCCAGCCCGATCTACGGCATGCCGATACTCGACGTGTACAAGGCACGCACTGTGCTGGTGGTCAAGCGCTCGATGGCGACAGGCTATGCGGGACTGGACAACGACCTCTTCTATATGGACAAGACCATGATGGTGTTCGGCGACGCGAAGAAGGTGGTCGAGGACATCATCAAGGCGATCGACTGAGCCTGAACGGTTGAAGCCTCAGAATTTGTCCAAGAATGCACGAGATAATAAGAACAGACCTGATATCCTTTCTCATACTCATCTCATTCTGGATGAGTAGGAAGTGATCTTTTCCTCATGCAGGGCCGAAATTCATTGCGATTGACAAGCGTTTCTCGGTGCTTTGGTTGACGCTAACGGAGTGCACCGTATTTGGGGAAAAGAACACGAACATGCCTGCCCGAGGCGTGACCTCGGTCCTGCAATGGGGATCGTGGATGATCAGGTTCCCGGAATTTCTTGGAACATGCACATAGTAGACCGCCGATAGAAGCTCGTCGAATTCGTCGTGATCGTGCCTGCTCGTCGAATCTCCAGGTCCCATGTCATTGAACCAGAATCCCATTCTGAGCCTGGATCTCTTTAGTAGGATTTCTGCTAATCCCAGTGCCTGTTCGAACATAGCCTCGATCCCTGGAATCAGCGCAGGGTCGATGTAGAGATTTTCGTGCCGCCCTTCAAAAGAGTGGCTGCGCCGGATGAAATCCTTCACTTCCAGACGTCTGTAGCCATCCAGGATGGCATCGTTGATTCTGTTGGCATCCTCAAGGTGCGCGAAATGTATCCTTGAGTTCTGCTCAAACACGAATCTTTGCCAGCACGTTTTTGACAAGCTGCACCGCGCGCTGATTGCTCGATGCTTCGCAATAGCATCGCAATTCAGGAGCGTTGCCGGATGGCCTCAAATGCACGATTTCTCCATTGTCAAAGGTGATGCGCAGACCATCGGTGTTGTTCGTTTCTATCGGCTTTGCGCCATCAGGTGCGAGATAATCCCGAAGCGCAGATTCATCGCTCGTCAATCTTGAAATCAGTTCAGCGCTTTTTTCGACCGGAAAATTCTGCAGTCTGTCGCTCGCTGTATAACGTGAGGGCAGGCCGCGCATCAAGTCGGATACATTGCAGTTCTTTTCTCGTGCAGAAGCCAAGATGGCGAGCGCGGGCAGAACAGCGTCTCGCGTTGGCAGGGAAGAGAGAATCTTACCTTGTCTGGTGAAACCGGAACCAACCAGGAAGCCGCCATTGGCTTCGAATCCTACGACAGATTCGAGGCCATGCATGCCTGCGATCACATAGGGAGAGCCTATTTTTGTTCGCACGACTGATTCAAAAGAGCCGCATAGCTCGATCGCCGTATTGCAGCTGACTGGCACGACCACATTTTTAGCGCCGAGATAACGCGCGCAAATCAGGCCCACGATATCGCCGCGCAACCAATTTCCGTTTTCATCGGAAATCAGCGGTCGGTCTCCGTCTCCATCGGTCGAGATGATCGCATCGAATTGGTGTGTATTGGCCCAGTCGTGTCCCCGCTGCATGTCGATCTCGGCAACGGCCTCAGTGTCGATGGGGACAAATTGTTCGGTGCGGCCAAGAGATGTGACTTGGGCACCCAGCTTTTCGAGTATGTGTTTCAAGACGTCCCGCGCAACACTGGAATGCTCATATAAGCCCAGATGCAGGCCGTTAAAGTCAGGAAAGAAGTCGAGATAGCGCGCTGCATAATGTTCGATCGCTGAGGAATTCATGTCTGGCAATTGGTGTTCCACTGCATAGAGTTCGACAACGGCATTGGCGATGGCCGATTCGTCCGACTTGGTGATTTCGCCATCGGGACGGTAGAACTTGATGCCGTTGCGTTCGAAAGGTATGTGACTGCCGGTTACCATGATTGCAGGAATGTATTGATCCTGAGCGTAAAGGGCTAGTGCTGGAGTCGGCAGCGCGCCGCAATACTCGACGATGATCCCTGCATGGTGCAATGCTGATGCGCAGGCTCTTGCTATGCTCGGGCTGCTGGGGCGCAAGTCTATGCCCAGCGCAATGCGGTTTATCGAAAAAGACTGGTTGATGACAGACAAAAAGGCCATGGCGTAGGCCCCGCACACTTCGTCAGTCATTGCGCTTGCCAAGCCCCGTGCACCGCTGGTGCCGAATGCCACGCCGCTGCTTTTCATAACATCGAGGATACTGATCGTTTTCAACACCGGGTCTTTCACTCTGAGCAATATGCAGAATTCTACCTCACATGTGCGGATATTCGATGATTCCTGGCAAGTCTTACTCGAGAATAGGATTATTCCTATTTCAAGTGGCTGAGAATAATGCAACCATTAATCGTGTCAGATTGTGTGCATAACCTCAAAAAATGCTAGGCTTTGACGGTAAAAGGCCAGAATCATGACTCGATGACAGGAGTAAGGTGTGTGAGCGATCATTCAGAACACTTGCGCGACGTGGCCGCATTGCAGATAGAAGAAGGGGGGGGCGGACCATATACGGATGGCCCATCCCTTCAAAGGTTACGAGCTGAAATCAGCTTGCTGAAAGAGAAACTCCGGTTGACCCAGGCTGCGCTGGAGGAATCGCATGATCGCTATCTGGACCTTTTTGATTTTTCACCGATTGCGCTTTTCACACTGAATCCGGACGGTTTGATCTACGAGATGAACTATACGGCGGCAGAGCTTTTTGGCATTGAACGGAGGCTGCTGCTCAACCAGCATTTCATTCAATACATATTTCCTTCAGATGCAGAACACTGGAAAAGTCAGTTTATCGAAACGCTGCGCAGCAATCAAAAGCAGGGCTGCCATCTGAATATACGCCGCCTCGACGGTACGGTATTTCCTGCATATCTCGATTGCATTCGCATCGAAAACGGGCATGGCGACATTTCGTTGCGCGTCGTGCTTTTTGATATCACCAAGCGTGAGAAAGCTGACAGACAGCTGCGCGAGTCCGAGGAAAAATACCGCGCAATATTCGATGGCACACTCGATGGTATCATGCTTGCAGATGAATCCGGCATGATCGTCGAATACAATCCGGAAATCCTGCGGCTTAGCGGCATGACGGACGAAAGTCTCAAGAAAATGTACGTATGGGAATTCCGTCCTGCAGATAAGTTGCAGCAGACCAAGGAAATTGTTCTGCAAGTAATGAGGATGGGGGTGACAGCAGCCTCCGAATTCAAGTACAAGAAACCGGATGGCCAGATAATACGCGTCGAAGCAAGAGGAGTGAAGCTTGTCATCGGCGATAGAAACTATTTGAAGTGCATTGTGCGCGACATCACCGAGCGCAAGAATGCTGAATCCGAACTCAAGGAATACCAGCGCCTGTTGCGCCAGTTGTCCACTCAGAGCACCTCGGCACGCGAAGCGGAACTGAAGCGCATTGCATGCGAGTTACACGATGAACTGGGGCAAACCCTGACTGCCTTGCGCATGGATATCTCTTTGTTGCGCATCCAGTTTGCAGAGCATGAGCCTGTGATGAAGGACATGGTGAAGGATATGCTGATGCTTGTTGACAGGGCGATCAGCGGGGTGCGCAATGTGGTCAAAAATCTGCGCCCGCCGATACTTGACATGGGATTGATGGCTGCCATCGGCTGGCTGGGTAATGATTTTTCTGCGCGCACAGGCATCAGTTGCCGTGTCAATGCCTCGCACGAAATGGATATACTGGATCAGCTCGATGATATGCACATGCTGACCCTGTTCCGCATCGTCCAGGAATCCTTGACCAATATTGCGAGGCATGCAGAAGCCACGGAAGTTGACATTGCGCTCATGCAATGCGGCGAATGCGTCTGTGTTTCAATACGCGACAATGGAGTGGGGTTTGATCCTTACGATATGCCGGCAAAAAAATCGTTCGGTTTGATGGGGATGCGCGAACGTGCGCTTGCCGTTCAAGGCAAGGTGGAACTGACCAGCGCCAAGGGACAGGGAACGACTGTCATGGTTTACATGCCGCCATACCAGACTAATCCGGGGAGAAGAGTCGATGATTAAGATTATGATTGCGGATGATCATGCCATCGTGCGTGAAGGCATTAACAAGATTCTTGCGTTGACTCTGGATATCAGGGTGATGGACGAGGCCGTCAATGGCCCTGATGTGCTTGCCAAGCTCAAGAAGCATGAGGATGTGGATCTGCTGCTCCTGGATCTCACGATGCCGGGAGTTACAGGTATGGACTTGATCAGTCAGATCAAATGCGATTATCCGCAACTGCACGTGCTCGTTTTCAGCATGCACAACGAGACGCAGGTCGCATCCCGCGCGATCAAGGCGGGGGCGTCAGGTTTCGTTTCCAAGGACAGCGATCCAGAGGTGCTGCAGGATGCGATACGCAGGGTGGCCGGGGGAGGGAGATATATCAATTCCGCGCTTGCAGAACAGCTTGCCTTCGATGCCCTGCTGCCAGAGCAGAGAGCGCCCCACTGCCTGTTGTCCGAACGCGAATTCGAAATATTCGGATATCTGGTGAAGGGAAAGAGAGTCAATGAGATTGCGGATTTTCTATGCATCAGCAACAAGACCGTAAGCACGCACAAGCTGAATCTGATGGTGAAGATGAATCTCAACAGCACTGCGGACCTGGTTCATTATGCAGTAGCGCACAACCTGTTTTCCCACTGATTCGAAATCCTTCATGCATAGGGAATTTCCTAGGCATATCTCCTTGTTTTCCACATAAAAATCAGCATCAGCCGATAGTTCGCTCGAGCGGCCCCGCCCATAATGTCGTCATGCATCGATTTGCGAGGTGCGTCGATGCGACAGAATGGGAAATGGTACATGGCAAACAGATATAAAAGAACGAGCACGAAATTGTTTTTATTCAGGCTCATGCAGCAAGTAAGCAGGATGAGATCCGAGCTGCATGAGCATCGATATTACCTTGAACAGAGTGTCGCGGAGAGAACAGAGCATCTGACGCGTCGCATTGCGGTGCTGGAGGCATGCAATGCGGCATTGTGCAGCAAATTGGCTTCGGCACGAAAGACCTCCGAAAGTCTGACTCCAGCGTATTTGGCGGATGATGGCGGCGTATCGAAAATACGTATCGTGAACGCGCGGGCAGGAACTGCTCTACCTGGCTGATCATCGATTGAGGAAAGCATCATGAAACTTGAAGCAATAAGAGACATGGCAAAAACGCACGGCCTGCAGACCAGCAAGCGCACGAAGGCAGATCTGATCAAGGCCATACAGAAGGACGAGGGGAATTTTGATTGCTATGCAACCGCCTATGCAGGCTTGTGCGACCAGAATGGCTGTCTTTGGCGAGACGACTGTTTTGCAGCAGCCAGGACGGGGGGCTAGATTTTAGCGAGATCGCGTAGCGATACCTTGTCCCTCTTCCCAACCGGGGGGGTATGACGGAAGAGGGGACAAACAAGGTTGCAGGTGAAGCAAGGAAAGTAAGTCATTAATCTTTAAAAGTTAAGGAGTGCATCATGGCAACAGGTAAAGTCAAATGGTTCAACGATGAAAAGGGTTTCGGATTCATTACGCCGGATGAGGGCGGAGATGACTTGTTCGCACACTTTTCGGCAATCAATGCGAGCGGATTCAAATCCTTGAAGGAGGGCCAGAAGATCAGCTTCGAGGTCGCACAGGGACCCAAAGGCAAACAGGCTTCCAATATTCAGGTTGTGCATTGATTTTATCGGGTGTTCTGTCCGGCACTCATGACTGAAGTACCGGACAGGTTGAATGCGGGAGAGCAGCCATGATCGAACAGCGCAGCTTTGAACGCAATTCTGTCCCGCCGAATGTGGCCGGGGCAATACATCTTTTGCGCGAAAAAAAGGAACAGGCTGAACGAGCGCATCGCGAGAAGAGTCAGTTTCTTGCCATGGCCAGCCATGATTTGCGTCAGCCCATACATGCGCTTGGCTTATATGTTGCGGAATTGCGCCGCAGGATTCCCGGTGAAGAAGAGCAGCGCCTGATCGGGCAGGTCGAGTGTTCAGTCGATGCCATCGCACAGTTGATCAATTCTTTGCTCGATATGGCCAAGCTCGATGCAGGCGTAGTCGTGCCAAATCAGCAATCCTGCGACATATCGAGAATTCTTGACAGGATCAATGGAAATTTCAGGATGCTGGCCGAGGCCAAACAAATACGTTTGGTGTTGCGTCCCTTGCAAGATACAATCGTAAGCGATCCTCTGATGCTGGAAAGAATCCTGATGAATCTAGTCGGCAACGCGTTGAAATATACGCCTCCGCATGGCACCGTTCTGGTTGCTTGCAGACGCCGTGATGCAGATATGTCGATCGAGGTGCGTGACAATGGCATAGGGATTGATCGGGAAAAACAATCTGCCATCTTCAGCGAATATGTGCAGCTTAATTCGCCTCGGCTGGATGCTCAACAAGGGCTGGGGTTGGGCTTGTCTATCGTTGACCGTCTGGTGAAATTGCTGGGGCATAGAATATCGCTGCGTTCAGCGAGCGGCAAGGGGTCGACCTTTGCGCTTCGCGTGCGCATGAGTATTGCAAACAGGCAAGCGGTACTGGTTGATAGATTTGCAGGAAAAAGGCTGCTGGTTGCTGATGCAGACAGGCAGGCACGTGAAAGCATGGCGATGTTGCTTGCCTCATGGGGTTGCGAAGTGTCGGTTGCCCGTTCTTCAAGCGCTGTCCGCGATCTTCTTAAAAAGGGGCTGCGCTGGGATTTGTTGATTTGCGATGCACTGCTAAATGAGTCGGTGATGAAGCTTGCTTGCCGTGATGCACCGTGCATCCTCATTGGCAACGGTATGCACATCATGAGCGAACGCCATTTTCTCGAAAAACCTGTCAAACCGGCAAAACTGAGATCATTGATGCAATACCTTATTCAGTCAATTGATCCATAAGCTTTATCAGGATAATCTGGCTTGTAAAGCCTTAGTTTTTTCGAAAGTATTCCCAAAATCGTTCCCGGTTCGGGTGCTTAAAGTACGCATAATGTATATTATGTAAAATATTATCACGACAAATCATTCTGGCGGATGGCTACACCAGACTCGGCGGTTTAGATCGGCATGTTTCCCTGTATGGCCCAGTGTATATCGTTCAGCGGCAAGATTCTTTTGGTACCTCCCAGCTTGATCGCTTCCTTGGGCATGCCGAAAACGACGCAGGATGCTTCGTCCTGGGCAACTGTTGCGGCACCTGCATCAAACATTTCCTTGAGTCCGCGCGCTCCATCATCACCCATGCCTGTCATGATGATGCCAGTTGCATTTTTTCCTGCGAATTTCGCAACTGACCTGAAAAGCACATCGACTGAAGGCCGATGGCGATTGACAACCGGGCCATCCACGACCTCGACATAGTAATATGCGCCGCTGCGTTTCAGCAGCATGTGCTTGCCTCCGGGCGCGATCAGCGCACGTCCCGGTATGACGCGGTCATTGTTTTTTGCTTCCCTGACTTCGATCTCGCAAAGCCCGTTCAGCCGTTCTGCAAAAGATGCAGTGAATTTTTCCGGCATGTGCTGCACGATGACGATGCCCGGGCTCACTCTCGGCAATGCAGTCAACACCACTTCAAGCGCTTGCGTGCCTCCCGTTGATGTACCTATCGCAACGATGCGCTCTGTTGTCTGTGCCATCGCATGGCTGGCTGCAGGCAAAATTGCATCTGCATTGAGTTTGCTCGGAACATGCATGGTGGTTGGTTTGGCAAGGCGCCTGACATTTGCGTGCGATGCAGCTCTTACGGCAGCCACGAGTTCGCCGGAGGATTCCTGAAGGAAACGTTTGAGTCCGATCTGTGGCTTGGTGATGATTTCGACCGCGCCTGCCGAAAGCGCCTGCATTGTGGTTTCTGCGCCCTTTTCAGTCAACGATGAACAGATGACGACCGGAGTGGGGTGCTCAGACATGATTTTCTTCAAAAAAGTTATTCCATCCATGCGTGGCATTTCCACGTCCAGCACGATCACATCCGGCCATTCACGGGTGAGCTTTTCCAGCGCAAAGATAGGGTCGGATGCCGCGCCTATCACCTCCATGTCGGGCTCGCCATCCAGAATGGACTGTAGCACCTGGCGTACTACGGCTGAGTCATCTACCAGCAATACTCTAATTTTCTTCAAGGAGCGCTCCTGCGTTTAATGACTTTTGCCTGTCTTACCCATACATGGCCGCTCCAGATGTCGAACACGATGTTTCTGTGGCCTTCCCCGCCCAGGTCATGTGCTTCGATTTCAAGTCCGTGCATGGCAATGATGGATCTTGCAGTTCCCGTATTTCGGCACGATACACTGGTACAGTCTTCGCTGGTCTCTCCCACCAAGCAAGCGCAATTTCTTGCGATGTCGGGAAACATGTTGCCGCCGCCGAACGCCTTGACCTTGTATTCTGAAGGATGGGTGCCGAATGCTTTTATCTGGCGGATGAACATCTCCATCGCCTCGTCCGCATAGCGGCCATCCAGCATCTTTACCTGCGGTACATTTCGGCTCGGAATCATGTAATGGCACATGCCGCCTATCTTTCTTTGTGGGTGCCACATTGTGATCGAAACGCAGGAGCCAAGCAGCGTGCGTATGCGCGTATTCTCATCGCCGAAATGAAACTCCCCTGGCTGCAGAACGACCTCACGGATGTGATCGGGCTTGTTCATTTGGGTTCCAGAACCGATTTTTAGGTCTAGCCGGAGGCCAGCTCATGCGCGGCAAGCATCGCCATTTCGTCGACAGAGAGCACCCTGTTCGCATCCAGGATGATCACGAACCTGCCATCCACCTTGCCCATGCCGTGGATGAAGTCGCTGCGTATCTTCGCGCCGAAGCTCGGTGCAGGCTCGATCTCACTCCCCGGTATTTCGAGAACTTCGGACACCGAATCCA